>CAZVKB010000032.1:0-20193 GCA_964627505.1 uncultured Actinomycetes bacterium
GGCGGCCGCGCAGGAGAGGGCAACCATGCAAGACATCAGAGACGCGATTATGGTGGGCGACACACCCGCCGAAACATTCGCCACGATCGAGATTCCCGAGCACTACCGCGCTGTGACGGTCCACAAGGACGAGCAGGACATGTTCGCCGACCAGACCACCTGGGAAAAGGACCCCCGCAAGTCGCTCCATGTAGACGAAGTGCCGCTGCCCGAATTGGCACCCGGCGAAGCCCTCGTAGCCGTGATGGCCAGTGCGATCAACTACAACACGGTCTGGTCGGCGATTTTCGAACCGGTGAGCACCTTCGGGTTCCTCGAGCGCTACGGCCGTTCGCACGCTGAGGCAAAGCGGCACGACCTGCCGTACCACATCATCGGTTCCGACCTCGCCGGCGTGGTGCTGCGAGTGGGAGCGGGCGTGAATGCCTGGAAACCTGGTGATGAGGTAGTTGCCCACTGCCTGTCTGTGGAGTTGGAATCACCAGCGGGGCACAACGACACGATGATGGATCCCGAGCAGCGGATTTGGGGTTTTGAGACCAACTTCGGTGGCCTAGCGGAACTGGCAATCGTCAAAAGCAACCAGCTGATGCCCAAGCCTGATCACCTCACGTGGGAGGAAGCTGCCAGCCCGGGTTTGGTCAACTCCACCGCTTACCGGCAGCTCGTCTCCGGCAACGGTGGCGGCATGAAGCAGGGCGACAACGTGCTGATCTGGGGCGCCTCCGGCGGCCTGGGCGCGTTCGCCACCCAATACGCCCTCAACGGTGGCGCAATCCCGGTTTGCGTGGTCTCCAGCGAAGACAAGGCCGACATCGTGCGTTCGATGGGCGCGGAGCTGGTCATCAACCGGCGCGAGGCCGACTACAAGTTCTGGAAAGACGACAACACCCAGGATCCGCGGGAATGGAAACGTTTCGGCAAAGACATCCGTGATCTCACCGGAGGCGAGGACATCGACATTGTGTTCGAGCACCCGGGCCGGGAAACGTTCGGGGCCAGTGTCTTCGTCACCCGCAAGGGCGGCAAGATCGTCACCTGTGCCTCTACTACGGGTTACATGCACGAATACGACAACCGCTACCTGTGGATGAACCTCAAGCGGATCATCGGCTCCCACTTCGCCAACTACCGGGAGGCCTATGAGGCCAACCGATTGATCGCCAAGGGATTCATCCACCCGACGCTCTCGAAGTCGTACGCACTCGAGGACACCGGCCAGGCTGCATTCGATGTGCACCGCAACCTGCACCAAGGCAAGGTGGGCGTGCTGGTGTTGGCCCCGGAAGAGGGTCTCGGGGTACGCGACGAAGAGATGCGTGCCCAGCACCTCACTGCGATCAACCGGTTCCGTAACGCCTGAGCACTCTGCTGCTGGGAGCGGCGGGCACGCACCGCGCTGGTGTCGCCGCTCCCAGCAGCGCTGGGCCTTACGCAATGCGGTCATTCGGCGCTTCAGTACGCCGGTGTCAGTTTGCTTGCAGGGCGGCCTGCAGCATCTCCCGGTAGGCGATGATTCCCGCATCATCTAGATGGACTCCGTCGTAGACGAAGTAGTCTCCCTGCCCGCTGGCAACACTGTTCCAGTCCGCGACTCGCACGTTGGCAAACTCTGGCGCTACCGCCATGATTGCTTCATTGCTGGTTTCTTGCCAGGGTTCGGTCACATGGTTGGTCAACAGCACCACGCGGCGTTTGTCGGAGAGTTGGTTCAGGGTGTCACGGAGCATGTCGGCCTGGATCGCGCCATTCGTCCCAGCTTGGATGATCACAACGTCGCTGAGCTCGCCGGCAGCCTGACGCTCGGTGATCCGAGCCAGGATGTCTTCAGGCTGACGGCTGATGGCCGCATCGATAGTCAGTCCAGGTAGGTAGGGACTGAGTCCGGGTTCTGCCCCCAGCAACAAAGAGTCACCGATTGCGGTCATCGGAGTGTCTAGCGGTACGGGCGTGTTCTGCAGCGCGGCAGCGGATGCAGCCGCATCGGGTGACGTACTTGCCGCGACCCCATTTTCCGCTGGCGCAGAGTCGCTCGGGGAGGTGTTCGGATTGCCGATAGCCAGATTTTCGGCGCCGATTTCGGTTCTGCCACCGAGATAGTCCTTGGCACTTGGCGCAGGCGTCAACATGATCGCGACCACAAGAGCTGACAGCGCGGCAGCCGTGGCGCCGCCATACAGCAGTGAGCGGCGCGCGACGTCCCCTCGATCGAGCCAGGAGTGCCACACTCGACGCCAGCCACCCGTACGAATCGGCACTTCCAGATAGCGATACGAGGCTTCCGCAACGGCCATCGTGAGCCCGAGGCTCACCGCAAACGCAGGCAGGCCGCCAAACGGCAGATCGAGCTCTGGCCGAGTGACCGAAAAGATCGGCCAGTGGTAGAGATACAAGCCGTACGAGCGGGTGCCTAGGTAGCGCAAGGGAGCCCAGGCGAACACCCCACCGAGCAAGGCGGCCGGATGGGTCACCACCGCGATCATCACGGCGACACCGGCACACACGAGGAAGAAGCCACCTCGGTAGAGAAAGCCTCCGGTGTCGGTCATCCATAGGTAGGAGCCGATCACCACAGCCGTGCCCAGTGCTCCGACGGCAGTGAGGGCCAGCGCTCGCGTTCTGGGTAAATGCCGTGGCAGCGCTCCCGGCCGCCACACGGCCGCGAGTGCAGCGCCCAGCAGGAGTCCCATGCTGTGCGTGTCGGTGCCGAAGTACAAGCGACTGGCGTCGCTTTCTCCCGGTGCATTGCTCAAGACGGCCAATGTGGCCATAAGCAGAGTGGCAGCCAACGACACATAGAGCGCGATTTTGCCCACGCCCAACCGGCCACGCCAGCGGTAGAGACCGAGGAGCAGCACCGGCCAGAGCAGGTAGAACTGCTCCTCGATCGCCAATGACCACAGATGCTGCAGCACCGGCGCCCGACCGATGGCTTCGAAATACGACTGCTGGTCGGCAATGAACGACCAATTGGCCACATAAAAAAGCGCTGGGATCACATCTTCGCGGAACTGCGAGACCGCATCTCGGGCGAAGAGCACGATGAGCACCGCGGTGAGGAGCAGCGTGGCGATGAGCGCCGGCAACAATCGGCGGGCTCGGTGGACGTAAAAGGTCTTGAAATTGACGGCCCCTCGAGTCTGCAGAGACTGCAGCAGAATCGTCGAAATTAGGAAGCCCGACAGCACAAAAAAGACGTCCACCCCGAGAAATCCACCGGGCAACCAGGAGGAATTGCCGTGGTAGAGCAGTACGCCGATGACCGCCAAGGCCCGCACGCCGTCCAGCCCAGGGATGTACCCCATGTTGGGCACAGGGCGGTCAAAATGGGACTGCGGCGGCAGCGCAAGAGCACGGCGCACACTTGTGCGCACCTCTTGGCTCTTCGTTGTTGCCACGGCTTTGGTCCTCCCTCAACCCCGCTCACTCTACGCAGGGTTCCGACGTAAACCTGCTACGGCGCACCGGGGGAAATTCGGTCGGCCCACGCGACCAAAGCTCGCGAAACTGCCGAGGGGCTTTCCACTGCAGAAAGATGGCCAGATGTGGGGATTTCCGCGACCGGCACTCCGCCGAGGGCAGCGGCCATCGCCAAGGCCTCGGGTAACGGAGACAAAGTGTCTTCTTGGCCGACGATCACGACGGCAGGGCGACGAAACACCGCCAAATCAGCCGTGGAGTCCGGCCGCGCAGCCATCGCCTGCTGAGCCCACACCACGGCTGCCGAATCCGCAGCGAGGATCCACCGGTCCACCTGTGCCACTACTTCCGGTTTGGTGGCCCGGGTCGTTTCACCCAGCAGAGCTTCGATCGTGGCAGAGGGCACCCAGTCCATACCTTCGCGGGCGACCCGCTCCGCGTACTCCAGACGCCCCTTGGCTGCCACCTCGGAGTCAGCTGTGGCCTTGGTGTCGAGCAGCGCCAAGCCGGATACGTGGTGCGCTGCTAGCCGCAACAAAGCCATCGCAACGTATCCGCCCATGGACAGTCCGGCCACCGCAAACGTGCTATGGCCAGCGTCACTCATGACTGCGCGCACATGATGGGCCAAGGCGCCAAGATCTGGCTGAGCGTCACCGATCGCAGTTGCGGTGAGCAAGTCCGGCACCATCACCTCGTGACCCGCCGCCCGCAAAGCCCGCGCTTGTTCGTCGAACATCGCGGGCGACAAGGGAAATGCGTGCAGCAGCGCGATTGCCGCCATTACGGCATCACGGCCAATCCACCATCGATGATGAGGGATTGCCCGGTCATGAACGATGACGCGTCCGACGCCAAGAACACCGCGGCTGCCGCGATCTCCTCGGGCATTCCCCAACGCCCCATCGGCACCCGGGCGAGCAGCCCAGCCTCGCCGGCTTCGGTGGCGCGTAGGAAGTCCGTGAGGTCGGTGGCGATCCACCCCGGTAGCAGGGCATTGACGCGCACCCCGGCAGCTGCCGTTTCGAGCGCAGCCGACTCCGTGAGCGACACCACTGCCGACTTCGCGGCTGCGTAGTGCGACATGAACGGCGCGCCCCGGAGCCCGGCGACCGAAGCCACATTGATGATTGAGCCACGACCCGCGGCAAGCATGCTCGGGAGCACGGCTTGCAGAACCCAAAACGTTGAGTTGAGGTTGAGGTTGAGGGTCTTATCCCAACCGGTGGGACGCATTGCCACGATTGGCGCCGAGAATGAGTTGCCGCCCGCGTTGTTCACCACAACGTCCAGTGGTCCGGCTGCCACGATCTGACCTACCACGCTCATGACTGCCTCGTGATCGGACACGTCACAGACTGCAGCTTCGGCGCTCCCACCCTGCGCGATGATCTCGGCCACAAGTTCACCCAGCAGTTCCTCGTTGCGGGCCAGCGCTACCACTTGCGCGCCTTGTTCGGCAAAGGCAAGTGCCATTGCGCGCCCGATGCCGCGAGAGGCACCGGTCACCAGTGCCCGCTTGCCGTGGAGTTGCCCGGTCATTGATGTCTCCATTCGTTGATTGCCTGAATTGATTGCTTGAATTAGTTGTGGGCTGGCGGGAGGTCGTTCCAGCGCTCATGGGGCCCGGTCCACTGCGTGGGTAGCGGCACCGACACCGCCGGGGCGACCACCGCCACTATGTGGTCGAGCACCCAGCGCACCCAGGTTTCGCCAATCCACAAGTGCTTGGCCCCAGCTCCCTCGATCACCTGGGCCTGCGCGACTGGGGCAAATCGTTGGCGGGCAGCTGGCGGGGGAAGGAAATCATCCAACTCCGGTACTAGCGCCACCACTGGGCGGCCGTCTGCGCTCCATTTTTGTAATTGCCCGGGCGCGATGAAGCGCAGCGGTGGGCTGAGCAGAATGGCACCCTGCACATCGGGCACCCGGCCATGAGCCATCACCACATCGGCTCCGAAGCTCCAACCCACCAGCCACGGGTCTGCCAATTCGTGTGCGCGCACCCAGTCCACAGCGGCCTGCAGATCCAAGCCTTCGGCATTGCCCTGGTCGAAGACTCCTTCACTGCGGCCGGCGGCACTCTCGGTCCCGCGAGTGTTGAAGCGCACGACGGCGATGCCTGCCAAAGCCGGCAAACGCCATGCTGCTTTCCGAAAAATGTGCGAATCCATCATGCCGCCATGCGTCGGCAGCGGATGCACGCAGACGATTGTGGCCCGGGGTGCCCGGTCAACAGGCAGGGAAGCCTCGCCCACAAGCATGAGACCATCAGACGTCTGCAGGTGGAGCGGAATGTGGCGGGCAGGCAAAACCGTATTGGCGGTGATGGGTACCGGCTCGCCGTGGTCAGTCACGCGCTCAGGCTACCGGCGATGCGCACCGCGCTGCCAGCACGGTGCATGCCAATGGGCGCGGTTGTTGACGCCCCAGATCCCATCTTCCCGCCACGCTACGACGTGGCTGACCCCGGCTGCAATCTCTTGATGGCAGCCGGGACACACGTATGTCTTGTCGTTGCCACGGATATGCGACACGGTCCACTCGCCGGTGCGCCCAGATTCGGTCCACCTTCTTGATCCGAGGGCCAGCGGACGCGAATCCCGCTGATCGCGACGGTTCTTGCGGCCCATGGCGCGGTGTGAAGCCCCGTGCCGGTTCAGCGCTTGTACGAACGGAATCCCCGGCCGGTTTTGCGCCCGAGGAAACCGGCAGTGACCACGTCGCGCAGCATCGGGGCTGGTGCGTAACCAGGCTCCCGGAACTCGCGATACAGCGTCTCCTGAATCGCGAGCGACACGTCATTGCCCACCACGTCGAGCAATGCGAACGGCCCCATCGGCAGCGAGCAGCCTTTGGTCATCGCCGTATCAATGTCGTCCGCAGACGCATAGTGCGCCTCGAGCATCCGTACCGCGTCGTTGAGGTACGGGAACAGCAGGGCGTTGACGATGAAACCTGCGCGATCCCCACACAGCACCGGGTGCTTGCGCACTCGTCGGGTCAGATCCACCACGGTGGCGGTGACGTCCTCGGCAGTCTGAATCGTGGTGACGACCTCAACGAGGCGCATCACTGGCGCAGGGTTGAAGAAGTGCATGCCGATCACGTCCTGTGGCCGGGATGTGACAGCGGCCATCGCGATGACGGGAAGCGAAGAGGTGGTGGTGGCGAGAATTGCCCCTGGCTTGCACACGCGATCGAGGTCGCGGAACAGGTCCAACTTGATATCAAGGTCCTCGGCGATGGCTTCGACCACAAGGTCAACCTCAGCCAGAGCTTCACGTTCGGTGGCCCCCGTGATGCGCTCGATGACGGCGTCGCGATCCGCCTCACTCATGCGACCCTTGGCCACAGCGCGGTTGAGCGACTTGGCCACGGCTGCGTGCACCCGCGCCACCTTGTCCTCGCTGCGGGCAACGAACGTCACAGCAAACCCGGACTTGGCGAACACCTCGATGATGCCGGAGGCCATCGTGCCGGTGCCCACGACCCCAACCCTGCTCACGTCCCGGAGTGCTACCTGGGAGTCGCCACCCACTATCGGTGTATCAACGTCCTCAACCACAGTGGAGGAACCCGGCATCTCGTAGGTGTAGAAACCCTGTCCGCTCTTGCGACCGAGCCGACCAGCCATCACAAGTTGCTTGATCAGCGGCGCGGGCGCGTGCAGGACATCGCGGGTGTCGTGGTACATCGAATCCAGGATGTCGTAGGCGGTGTCCAGACCGATGAGGTCCAGCAGGGCTAGCGGACCCATCGGGTAACCGCAGCCAAAGCGCATGGCCGCGTCGATGTCCTCCCGGGAGGCATAACGCTCTTCCAGCATGGAGACAGCGTGGTTGAGATACCCGAACAGCAAACCGTTGGCGATGAAACCGGGGCGATCGCGAACCTCTACGACGGTACGCCCGATCTGGTCGAGGAAGGCCTGCACCGAAGCGATGACATCAGCTTCCGTGGCGACGGTGGTCACAAGTTCGACCAGGCTGATCACGGGCGCCGGGTTGAAGAAGTGGGTTCCCACCACTCGTCCGGGCCGGGAGGTGGCGACAGCCAATTCGGTGATCCGCAGCGAGGAGGTGTTGCTCGCAAAAATCGCTTCCGGCTTCGCAAGTTCATCCAACTGTCCGAGGAGCTCTTTCTTGACGCTGAGTCGCTCTGGAGCTGCCTCGATGATGAGGTCGCAATCTGCCAGATCGGCCAAATCGGTGGTGATGACGATCTGCTCGAGAACTGTCTCCCGCTCC
The DNA here is from genome assembly GCA_964627505.1 of uncultured Actinomycetes bacterium. GTDB lineage: Bacteria > Actinomycetota > Actinomycetes > S36-B12 > UBA10799 > JACJWR01. The sequence goes on from CAZVKB010000032.1 coordinate 7,671, forward strand.
CCACCGGTCATCTTGCCGCGCTCCACCGCGCGTGCCGTGGAGTACTCCAAACGGCCGCGTCCTTGTGCCACCGCGGCCTCGTCCGGCGCGTAGGCCACGACCGGCACTCCCGCCCGGACGATTACTTCAGTGATCCCAGCACCCATCGTGCCGAATCCGGCGACGCCAACTTTTTCAATGCCAGTCATTGCTCGAACAACCTCCGTGGTCAACCCGCATCCGCGGCAGCGGGATATCTCCAGAGTGTCCCAGAGTCACCGCCCACGCTGGTGTTCGGGTGCCTGCCAGTCAGAACAGCCGCAGCGTCGGGTCGTCGATCCCCCGCAACTCGTCATAATCGAGCACGACGCAGCGGATCCCACGGTCGTCGGCCAACGTCCGAGCCTGCGGTTTGATCTCCTGGGCGGCGAACACACCTGATACCGGGGCGAGCAGTGGGTCACGGTTGAGGACCTCGAGATACCGCGTGAGTTGTTCGACGCCGTCGATCTCGCCGCGCCGTTTGATCTCCACTGCCACAGCGGTCCCGGCAGCATCGCGGCACATCAAGTCCACTGGACCCAACGCCGTGGGATATTCCCGGCGCACGAGCCGCCAACCTTCACCCAGAGTGTGGACGTGCAGGGCCAGCAATTCCTGCAGATGGGCTTCCACACCATCTTTCACCAAACCCGGGTCCACCCCCAGTTCGTGGGTGACGTCGGCGTGGATGGTCTCGATCGTGATGCGAAGTTCCTCGCCCCCTTTGTTCACAACCCGCCATATTTCGGGTGAATTCTCACCTTCAGGTAGAGCTTGACTTTCCAGCGATGTTGGCTCAAGTGAGGTGGAAATGTGCAAGGAACAGGGCGGGGACATCCAGTTCAGTGGCTTGTAGGCACGATCATCGGCGTGAATCGATACCGAGCCATCCGCCTTCACCATGATCAACCGTGTGGCCATCGGCAAATGGGCCGTCAGTCGGCCCGCATAGTCCACTTCGCAGGTGGCGATCACCAATCGCATTCAGACAGCGTATCCCGCCGGTGTTGGCTGCTACTCCGATCGGATCTGCCAGACTGCTGGCATGGCCACAGACATCGCCATTCATACCCGCGCGTTGACAAAGTCCTACGGCGAGGTGATGGCAGTCGCCGGAGTCGATCTTGATGTGGCTCACGGCGAGTGTTTCGCCTTGCTGGGTCCCAATGGGGCGGGAAAAACCACCACGACCGAAATCCTGGAGGGCTATCGGGATCGCTCCTCCGGTGAGGCTTCCGTCCTGGGTGTGGACCCCGGCAAGCGACCACGATCCTGGCGTGCGCAGTTAGGGATCGTGCTGCAGACGTCTCGGGACCTCGCCGACCTGACGGTAGCCGAGTCAGTGCGGCACTTCGCGGGGTACTACGCAGAACCCCGAGACCCGGACGAAGTGATCGCGGCCGTCGGCCTGACGGAGAAGAGTTCCAGTCGCACGACCAATCTCTCCGGTGGTCAGCGTCGTCGACTTGATGTCGCCCTGGGCATCATCGGGCGGCCTCGGGTGCTCTTCCTCGACGAACCCACGACGGGTTTCGACCCGGAGGCGCGCCGGCAATTCTGGGAATTGATCGAGGCTCTGAAAGCATCCGGCACCACGATTCTGCTCACCACGCACTACCTGGAGGAGGCCGAAGCGCTCGCCGACCGGGTAGCCATCATCTCGCACGGAAAGGTGCTGGCGTGTGATGCGCCGCATCGTCTTGGTGATCGGCAATCCGCACCGGCCATCGTGACATGGGAGACCGAGGCCGGCGTGCAGCACGAGGAGACTGCGACCCCCACGGCCACGATCCGCCGACTTGCCACCGAGTTCGAAGGCGAGATCCCGAACCTCGCCGTCATCCGGCCGAATCTGGAGGCCACGTACTTGGCAATGCTGCACGCAGAGGAAACCGCCCGTGCAGAAAACGTTGCCCACGAAAGCGAGTTGTTGGCATGAGTACCCCCGCCGCCACGGACCCGGCCGCTGATTCACTGTCATCAGGCCAGAGCCCGCACGTGCCGAGCACCCTGCGAATCGGTGGCGCGCGCGTGGTGATTGAGATTCGGGCGTTCTTCCGGGACAAAGAATCCGCCGTTTTCACCTTCGCGTTGCCGATGATTTTGCTCGTCGTGTTCGGATCGGTGTTCAACCAGGAGATTGCACCGGGTGTGACCTTCAGCCAGTATTTCGTCGCCGGCATGATCGCGTCCGGGGTCGTGTACACGGCTTTTCAAAACCTTGCCATCAGCATTCCCCAGGAGCGTGATGACGGGACGCTGAAGCGTCTGCTGGGCACGCCCATGCCACAGTCGGCCTATTTTGTGGGCAAAGTCGGCATGGTGGCCGTGATCTACGTTGTGCAGGTGGCGCTGCTGATGGCCATCGGGGTGGCATTCTTCGGGCTGTCGATGCCCGATTCAGCGAGCAAGTGGGTGACTTTCGTCTGGATTTCCGTGCTCGGCCTCGTGAGTTGCACGTTGTTGGGGGTGGCTTTTTCGTCTGTTCCGCGCACCGGGCGCGGCGCTCCCGCGCTGGTCTCGCCGATTGTGCTGGTACTGCAGTTCACTTCCGGGGTGTTCTTCGTGTTCAGCGAATTGCCGACGTGGATGCAAAACTTCGCGTCGATCTTCCCGCTGAAGTGGCTCACCCAAGGGATGCGCTCGGTGTTCCTGCCGGATTCGTTCGCAGCCCAAGAGGTGGCAGGAAGTTGGGAATTGCCCCAGGTCGCAGCCGCGCTTGTGGCCTGGACCGTGATCGGCGCGGTGCTGGCTCTGACCACCTTCCGCTGGCAGCGTCGGGGCGAGCGGTAGTACCAGTCAGTGAACGGGCCCCGGGGGGATCGCCGTGGGCGTGCAGTGCGGGTCGACCTAGTGGGTGCGGCGACTGATCACCACGGCCGCCGCTGCCGTAAGCGCCGCGCACGCCCCAATCGCCACAGCCCGCCGGGTCGCGCCATCGGCTGCCACTGCGTAGTCCATCACCTGGCCCGTGCTCTGCGCACTCATCAGCGATCCCAGCGACAGCCACGACATCAGCGAACCCGCCGACGCTGCCGATCCGATCGCGAACGCAGATGCCACCGAACCGACTGACCCGATGCTCAAAGCCGAACCCACCGAGCCAATGCTCAGCACCGATCCGGTGGAGGCAATCGACAAGATCGACCCATCCGAGGCAAGAGACCACTTAGAAGCCGACATCGACCACTCCATCCTGAGTTACGGGGCGTTGCGTCCCGCAGACGCACCAGGCTGGCACGTCACTACCAGATGCGCACCCGATCCTCAGGTGCGCGCCACATCCCGTCGCCAGGTTGCACGTCGAATGCTGCCATGAAGTCGTCGCTATTGACCAGCACACCGGTCACTCGGTACTCAGCTGGCGAATGCGGATCGGTCGCCACCCGACGCACCAACTCCTCGTCCCGCGTCTTCGCCCGCCACACTTGCGCCCATCCCGCAAAGAAGCGCTGCTCCCCGGTCATCCCATCGATCACCGGCGCGGGTGCACCGTCGAGGGCACGACGATACGCCCGCAACGCTACGGCGAGGCCGGAAAGATCTGCGATGTTCTCCCCGAGCGTCAACTCGCCATTCACCGTGTGCCCCGCAACCGGTTCATACGCCTCGTATTGCGCGACCAGCGCCGACGTCCGCTCCCCGAAGGCTTCGTGGTCCGCCGGGGTCCACCAGTTCCGAAGATTCCCGACACCGTCATATTGCGAGCCTTTGTCGTCGAAACCGTGGCTGATCTCGTGGCCGATCACCGCCCCGATCCCCCCGTAGTTCACTGCATCGTCGGCGGCCATCGTGAAGAATGGCGGCTGCAGGATCGCTGCCGGAAAAACGATCTCGTTCAGTTCCGGGTTGTAGTAGGCGTTGACCATCTGCGGCGGCATGAACCACTCGTCGCGATCCACCGGTCCGCCGAGTTTGGCCATCTCATAGTCATGTTCGAATATGCTCGCCCGGCGGACATTGCCCACCAGGTCCCCCGCGACAACTTCCAGCCCCGAGTAGTCCCGCCATTTGTCCGGGTAACCGATCTTGGGCCGAAACGTCGCCAACTTGGCGTGTGCCTCGGCCTTCGTCGCCTCCGACATCCACTCCAACTCATCGATGGCATCGCCAAACGCCGCCAGCAGATTGGCGACGAGGTCCACCATCCGGGATTTGTTCTCCGGTGGGAAATGTCGCTCCACATATACCTGCCCCAGCGCTTCGGGCATCACGGCCTGCACCAGATCCACCCCCCGCTTCCACAACGGACGCTGAGCCGGCACACCCCGCAGCAGGGTGCCATAGAAAGCGAAGTTGGCTTCGTCCAATTCGCGACTGAGCAGGGACGACGCACCCGCGAGCAGATGCCACCGCAGGTAGTCCGCCCAATCCGCCAGCGGAGTTTTGGTCACCAGTTCGCCGAGTGCCCTCACAAAATCAGGCTGACCAATGTTCACCTTCGCCACTGTGTCGCCCACACCCACACCGGACAGGAACGCCGAGACGTCCAGCGCCCCGCCCAGGTCCGCGGCGTCTGCAACCGCCATCAGGTTGTAGGTGGCCTGCGGGTCACGGTTGCGCACTTTGTCCCAGTGCGCCCGCGCCAACTCCGTTTCCAGCGCTATCACCCGGTCGGCCACATCCAGACCGTCCCCAGCAAAACCAGCCAACGCCCACATCCGCGCGATGTGCTCGCGGTAGGCGGCACGAATGTCCGCAAACTTGGCTTCCAAGTAGTAGTCGCGGTCCGGCAAACCCAGTCCGGACTGCCGAATGTCCAGCAGGTACCGGGTGGAGTCCATGTTGTCTTGGTGCACGTAGGTGCCGATGGGTGCGCCCAAACCGGCCCGGTCCCACGCACCGAACAGACCTCCGAGTTCGGCTGTGTCGGTTAGCTCCGCGATGTGGGCCAGCTGTTCTGCAATCGGCGCGACACCGAGCGAGTCGCGGGTTTCGGTGTCCAGATAGGAGGCGTACAACGCGGCGATCTTGCCCGGCACGGTGGTGATGCTCGGGGCGTCGGCGGAGAGGTCGGTGATGATGTCGCGCAACTGTTCCTGAGACTCATCGTGGAGCACCGTGAAAGCGGCGTATTCCGCCTTATCGTCGGGGATCTCGAAGGTCTGTAACCAGGTGCCGTGCCAGGCCCGGTAGAAATCATCCTGCGGACGCACCGAATCGTCACGTCCTTGCACGTCGATCCCGGAAATCTTAGTGGCCGTCATGGGCACACCTTAATGTGCGCCCGACGCGGCGGCACGTAGGCAGGTTGGCAGATCAAGCGCGTGCCGGTCTACACCCGTTCATATGCCGCAGCGACCGCATTCACGGCAGCTTGGGCGATCACACCGAGATCAGCCAAGACCTGCGCAGCGTGCCGGGCATCAGCGACGAAATGAAAATCCACCCCGGCCGAACGCGCGACGGTCTCCCACTCCTGCGCTTGCGCAGCCTTGTCGCTCAGACCAACATCCAAAATCAGGATCGCCACCACCTGCTCCGGGTGCTCCTTGGCCATCAGCGTGTAGTTCTCCGCATCCTGCTGCCCGGCGTCACCGATCAACACGAACCGGGTCTCCGGGAAATGATCGAACAGCCGACGCAGCGTGGAGCGTTTGTGTTCCGAGCCGCTGCGTGTGATGTAGCGCTCCTGCGGACCCCAGTCGGTGAGGAAAAGCGGACCAGTCGGAAAACCGCGCACCGCCATGAAATCGGTCAACATGTCGTAGAGGTTCCAAGGCCCGGTCGAGACGTAGAAGAACGCTGCCCGACCGACTCCGGGACGTCCCGCCTCCAGCGCTCGATACAACGTGGACATCCCCGGCACCGCGTGTCGAGTCCGAGCCTGACCGAACAGCGTGTTGCGAAACGCGGTCAACCCCTCGGCTAACCCGGTTTGCAGGATGGTGTCATCGATGTCGGAAATCACCCACACCTCGGCGGTGGGATCAGGCACCAAGAGTTGCCCGCGCACCACAGTGGGTGCTTCGTCTGCATCGTCGGGTTCGGTGGTGACGCGATAATCGTGCCACCCCGGCACCAACTCACCCACGCGCATCTGACTCGTGGCGTAGCCGCGGCGATCTGCCTCCACCCGATCCGAACCCCGCCCAGCAGTAACCGTGGCCTTCACCCCAGGGAACGGGAGGACAAAAAATTGTCGCAGATTTGTGCGAAATACCTCCGGATCAGCCAGTGCCGCTGCCGGCGCCGGCACGATTGGTTCCTCAGTTATCCGCAGCCGCAAGTGCGCCCGACCTTGCGCCACGTAACCGCGATACGCCGCCACATAGGTGGCCCGCAGTGTGCCCTTACCCAGCTTGCGTTCGCGCCGGAAAGCGCCGATGCGATCGGTGAGTCCGGCGACCAGGCCGGCCGTGCGCTGGCTCCGGACAGCTCGTCCCAAGCGTCTGCTGCCCGCGAAGGTATCCCAGCGTTGGGGAGTCGGTGCAGAATCCATTACGTCGTCGTCGGCGGGTGCGTCGTTTGCGCTGTTGTCGGCCACGGGAGCAAGAGTGGCACAGATGACTGGTGGAGGGCATCAGAAGGCCGAGTAGCAGGGTGTGTGTCAGGCTAGTTGCCATGCGCAGTCTCAGCACCCGTACCCGCCGCTCGACCATCTTCGCTGGTGTTCTCATGGCCACTTTGGCAGTTGCGGGCTGTTCGAGTTCCTCGGCCGATTCGACGGCGAGCGCCACAGATGGTCCCCGCAAGTCTTCGCCGCGAGCCGCTGTGAGCTCTCCTGCGCCGACCGACGGACCCCAGATGCTCACGCCCGCTGGTGCCGCCGGACCCCCCAGTGCCGGGTGTTCGGCGCCAAGTAGCACCATGCCAATTGGGCAAAGCGACCACACGATGACGTTTGCCGGCGTGCCCCGAACGTACAGCGTGATCGTGCCCCCGGCTTACGCTGGTGCGCCCACCCCGGTGGTGGTGAGCATGCACGGACTCGGATCGAATTCGTTCCAGCAACTGGTACTCACCGGCATAGCCGACGATGCCGCAGCCAACAACTACATCGTCGTCGCCCCGGACGCCGCCAACGGCGCATGGCAACTTCCGCTGGACGGTACCTCGCCGACGAGTACGGATGTCGACTTCATCAGCAATGTCGTGGGCCAAGTGGAATCACAACTGTGCGTGGACACCACCCGGCGCTACGCCTCGGGGATGTCGTTGGGTTCGGCCATGACTTTCTTGTTGGCTTGCCAACCGCAACCGTTCTTCGCTGCGTTCGGCGGCGTGGGGGCAACGTTCTACCGCCCGGTCTGCGACGCCGCTCCCCCGGCCCCGATTATTTACTTCCACGGCACGCAGGATCAAACCGTGCCCTTCGAAGGCGGTGTCGCGGTCGGTGTGCCGGTGGAGCGGGTACCCACCAGCATCTCGTCATGGGCCGCGCACAACCAGTGCGCGGTGGGTCCCACTACAACGGAACTCAGCGATGTCACACAGCAGGAGTACAGCAACTGTGCGGCGAATGCCGATGTGGACTTCTACCAGGTCAATGGCGGCGGCCACACGTGGCCGGGTGCACCCGAGGTGGTCGCGAACGCCCTCGCAGATAGTGCGGGGGTCACCACGCAAACTGTGAGTGCCACCGCTGCGATGTGGCAGTTCTTCTCCCAGTACCAGCAATCGGCAAGCTAGCCAAACGACCTACTCAGTCGGCCGACACCCGCTCAGCCGGCCGCTCGCCGGTGCGCCTGCGTCAGCGTTCACATCGTCCCGCGCCACGCCCGGTGATACACCGCGGAGCCGAAATGTGTGGTCGTGAAGAGCGCCGCCGCCGGTCGACTGAGAGTGCGCCCCGATGCGAACTGGTAGTGCGACAGGACGTAGTAATGCCGCCGTACCATGGTCAATTTCCGCCCGGAAATCTGCTGGTCACCGGTGATCCGATACCCGAGAAGCGGATGGCGCACCTTGATGCTCATGCCAATCTCCTCGTGCATATGCAGGAAGCAATCGGTATCTTCCCGCGCCTTGTAGCGCAAGTCTTCATTGAAGGGGTAGCGCTCAAATAGGGCCCGCTCCGCTAGCACTGTGGAGGTAGGGGTTTTGGTGTTGATCAGCGTGCGCAACATGGAAATCCGCTGCAGCCGGGCCCGTTCCACCGCGGTGAACTTCGGGGTCTCCCCGTCGCGGAAATCAATCAGACCCGCGCTGATAAAGCGCGCCCCCGTTCGTGCGATGGCATTGAGTTGCAGGTCCAATTTTTGCGGATGCCACACATCATCTGCGTCCAGCAAAGCGATGTAGCGACCCCGGGCGGTTGCAATTCCGCGGTTTCTCGGGCCAGCAGGGGCGCCCATGTTCGCGGGTAGTTCCAGCAGCGACACCCGTGGGTCTTCTGCCATCCGACCCCGCACCACTTCTCGGGTGTGATCGGTTGAGCAGTCGTCGATCACCAGCAATTCCCAGTCCGGAAACGTCTGGGCACGCACCGAATCGATGGCAGCCGCAACATAGGGGTCACTGTTGAAGGCTGGCATGATCACCGAGACCGTCGGCTGATTCGGCGCAGATTCCGGTTGCGACTGCCCCGGCTGAGCGTGCGACTCCACCGTCGGGGTTGGTCGGTCGTCGGTGTTCATGCGCCCGCTTCCGCGTGTGCTTTCAATGCCAACAACGTGGCGCGCATTGTGCGTCGATTCCAACTCGCAGCATCCCAACCCCGCCCGACGAGCAGTCCCGACGGCTTCATCAAGGCCCCACGCAGACCAGTACGGGCATCGTGCCACGTCTCGGTCACCCGACTGGAAGTTGTTCCCAATGGCTCGACGCGGTAGCCCCAGTGCGCCACCGGGAATGGTCCGACATTGACTCGAAAGCTGAAGCCCGTGTGGAAGTCAGCCTCCACCACGGTGCACATGGTCGTCCACGGCAACCGCGCCTTGTTGGCGCCGCGAAAGGTATCACCCACACTCCACACACCAGATCCCCGAGTACGGCGTGTGGCCGTAGCTTCCGGGCTCCACATCGGGTAGTTCATCGGATCGCTGACCAGCGCCCACACGAGCGCAGCGGGGGCCTGAATCTCCACCGACTCCTCGACCGCGGGGCTATGAGGGTGTCCGGTGGTTGGCCCGCCGGGCGTGGGTGCGCTGGGTTCTCGGGAGGCTTCCATGCGCTTATGGTGCCGCCTGGTTGGCTGAAGGCCCAACTGCCCCTCCGTCTCGCGCGGCTGATAAATGAGGGCGACCCGTACGGGAGCCGGGGGGGATGGCTCAACCGTACGGGCCGCTGTACCCAATAATGACAGAACCTCCATCGACCCGTCTCATCGCCCCGCTGCAATATTGATCAAGTCTGCACTCCACCGAAGGACTCCTGTGATGACCGACGAATCCCCTGCCCTCGCGATCAGTCTGCTGACTGACGCGTTCACCCGCGTGAGCCAAGCACTCCCAACTCTGTTGGAGGGCATGGCCGTGCCTGAACTGCTATGGCGACCGGATTCGGCGGCGAATTCGATCGCTTGGCTGACGTGGCACCTCGCGCGGGTGCAAGACGACCACCTGGCCGGGATTGGTGGCATCGCGCAGGTGTGGGTCACGGGCGGGTGGGCAACGAGATTTGCTCTGCCCTATCCGGAGTCCGCGATCGGCTACGGTCAAAACGCCGACGAAGTAGCCGCTTTTAATGTCACCGATCCGGCCTTGCTGCTGGGCTATCACCAAGCGACCCACGACCTGACTCTGGCCGTCTTGGCTGACATGACCACGTCAGACTTTCAGCGCGTGGTGGACACCCGGTGGGATCCTCCGGTGACCGCTGCCGTGCGCCTGGTGTCGGTGGTCAACGACATCACAGCACACGTCGGCCAAATCGGGTATGTGCGCGGGCTTATCGAGCGTCGAGCACAATAGCCTGCAACTGCGCGAGCGAGACACCCGCGAGGGTGTCGAGCACGGTCAGCCGGGGAGCAGGTGAAATCCCACCGATGTGTGGGATCGCCACCACAAAGCACCCTGCGGCCAAACCCGCTGTTACACCAGTCGGGGAATCCTCGAGCACCACAGTGTGTTCCGGCCGGGCCCCCAACCGAGCACACGCCAAGGCATACGGCTCAGGATCCGGCTTGGGATGGGCCACTTCATCACCCGCGATCACAACCTCGAACGCGGTATTCAAGTCGGTCAGAGCAGCATCGACGAGTTCCCGCCACGAGTTGGACACCAACCCTTGCGGAATGTCCGCCGCCGCAATCTCATCGTGCAACTCCCGGGCGCCGGGCATCCAGGCGATGTGCGATGTGCGCATCAATTCCTCGATCTCGGCGATGATCCGGTCAGCCACTTCAGCTTCCGGCCGACCCACCCGAGTCGCCATGTAATTGATGACGCGGTCCAACGGCCCGCCGACCGCCACCGCCTGGTCTTGCGCATCCCAATGGCTGCCGAAATCCGCCATGGTGCGCTCCTCCGACAGCAACCACAGCTCCTCCGTTCGCACCAAGGTGCCGTCCATGTCCCAGAGCACAGCTTCCAACCTCATATCGGCAAGTCTGGCAGGCGGCACAGAGCGCCTGCCACTCGCGCCGGACCGGGGCTCGCGGTTGCGATCAGAGTCACTCCGCCTCGTTCCGGGACATGGCCACCTGAATCGTCCGGGCGACCTGCTCCGGAGTGTCAAAACGGGCGAAAAACGCCTGCCGACCAGCCTCAATGTGGCTCACCGGCTGATCCACAGTCCGTACCCACGGGATCTCCGCGGCGTCGCACAGGTTGGGCAGCACGAGGTTCCAGCCGCTTTGCATCACCACCAACGGCAGTGCCGCCGCGTGCAGTCCGGCGATCACCTCAGCCGTGGTGACCTGAGCATCCGGCACCGAGTCCGAAATCACGAACCCGACCCGACGATCGGCTAGTGCCACACGGAGGATGTCCGGCGAGCTGCCGGTCACAAAGTGCCAATCGGGGATGTGCGGGGGTACCAGTACTCCGGCGTAGGGATCAATATCAATACCCACCAATTCGCCTGGCCGCCCCTCGGCGGCGTTACGTTCGAGCGCCCGCAACAGCACAACACTGCCTAGCCCGAAACGGACCCCGATCTCCACCACCGTTTCTGGTCGCAGGGCCCGGGCGATCGCGTAGGGCGCCAGATGCCGACCGATCGGCGGCTGCCGTTTGACGCCGAAATTCCACCGTGAGGCATGTCGAATTCGTGCGGCCAGGAGTTGGTCGGTGGACGCCTCTTCGAAAAGGGCCAGGATCTCCGCAGTCGACGAACCAGTGATCGGGCTCAGCGCTCGGGCCTGTTCGAGCGGGTTGGCCAATTCGTAGGAGAAGGTGTCGAGTTCGGGATCTGTGAAGATGTAGCGCAATGCCTGTGCGCGCGTGTGTGACGTAGAACTTGCGCGGACGGTCCGAGCTTTGCGCAGCCAGCGCAGACGATTCACTTGTCGGGCTTGACTTTTCACCCAGGCTCGGCGGGTCGGCGGAAGGCTGGTCATGCGGACTGCTCAGAAGCGGACCCAGGTTGGGGTGGAGCCGCGTGGCCGCCAGTCACTGCATCGATGATCGCGACCCGCGGATCGCGACTGACATCGGCATAGCGCGGAATCACATGCACATGCATATGCATGACCGTTTGCCCAGCATGGTGGCCGGCGTTGAAGCCGACATTGAAGCCCGCTGGTCGGGCAATTCCGGGGAGCGCATCGGCACGGCGCTGATCATCCAAGAGGTCCGCGCGCACCTGATCGACGAGATCAAACACCGCTAGTCGTTCAGCTTGGGTGGCCATCCACCAGTCCGGGATCAGCCGGAACGGCACCACGAGGGTGTGGCCGGGAAATAGCGGGCGAATGTCGCGAATGGCGAATGCCAACTCGTTGGCAGCTACCCACTGTTCGCGGGGCACCGCCAGAAACACCGATTGCGCTGTGGACACAACGCGAGACTACCCTGGCCGGCAGGCGTGCAGCAGCGACGAAGGCGCGGAGGCAGAGTCCAGGCGAGCTCATCGGGTGCCAGGCGCAGGTCGCTGTTAGCGTGTGGGCGGTGACCACGACCGCGCCGCCGCCGACCGCCGATCCAACGCGACATGTGCGATTGCTGGGGCGCTGGGTACTGGCGACTTTCCTGGCCGTGGCGGGTATCGGACATTTTCGCAACGCCGATGAGTTTCTCGCTCAGGTGCCGCCGTGGATGCCTGCCGCGACGGCTGTGGTTGCAATCTCCGGAGTGGTGGAACTGGCCATGGCGCTTGCCTTGGTGGCATTGCCGCGCTGGCGCGTGCAGGTGGGATGGTTCGTAGCGGCGTTCTTCATCATCGTTTTTCCGGGCAACATTTCGCAGTTTCTCACTCAGACCGACGCCTTCGGCTTGGACAGCGACGTGGCCCGCTTTGTGCGGTTACTGTTCCAGCCTGTGTTGGTGATCTGGGCGCTGTGGTGCACCGGGGCATGGCGCGCGCTGCGCGAACGGCGCAGGCACACTGCGACGTAGCACATTGCGATGTGGGCACAACGCGACGTAGCACATTGCGATGTGGGCACAACGCGACGTAG
>CAZVKB010000032.1:20293-23651 GCA_964627505.1 uncultured Actinomycetes bacterium
CGATGTGGGCACAACGCGACGTAGCACATTGCGATGTGGGCACAACGCGACGTAGGCACAACGCCACGTGGGCACACTGCGACGTAGGCAGATTGGGAGGTGACAACTTGCGGTCACCCAGCGACGTCACATGGTGGGGTAATCGGTGTACCCGCGCGCGTCGCCGCCGTAGAAAGTGCGTGGATCCGCCGGTGTGAGCGGGGCATTCGCGGCGAGGCGCGCGGCCAGATCTGGGTTGGAGATGAAAGGTCGCCCAAACGCGATAGCGTCAGCCCGCCCTGCGGCGATATCGGCTCGGGCTCGCACCCCGTCATAGGCACCGTTCAGAATGATCGTGCCGTCGTACGAGGCATCCATCACTGCCAGCAGTTCGTCCATCCGCGGGCTGACGCCAGGCGCCATGACGCCGGTGTCTGCAAGGTGCAGATAGGCCAGTCCGCGCGCGCTCAACTCGCTGCCGACCTCTGTGAACGTCGCATGCGGGTCGGCATCGGATATCCCGTTGCCCGTGAAGATCGGCGACACCCGCACGCCCACTCGCGCACCGCCAATCGCCGCCGCCACTGCGTCCACCACCTCCAGCAGGAGCCGGGCCCGATTGGACGCCGATCCCCCGTAGGCGTCGGTGCGGTGGTTGGTGCCGGATGCCAGGAACTGGTGCAAGAGGTAGCCGTTGGCACTGTGTACCTCGACTCCGTCAAACCCGGCGGCGATAGCGCGTTCCGCAGCAATCCGATAATCCGCGATAGTGCGGGCGACGCCGTCCGCGTCCAGCGCCACTGCAGGGCTGGCCGGCACTCGGCGTCCGTGACCATCGGCATCGATCACAAACGCCATCACCCGTTCATCGGTGCCTGCCGACGCACTTACGGGTGGTTGGCCGGGATGTAACGATTCGTGCGAAACCCGCCCGGTGTGCCACAACTGGCACACCATGTGCCCACCGGCATCGTGCACTGCGTCCGTGACCTGTCGCCACCCCTCCACTTGGGCATCGGTGTAGATACCCGGGGTGTCGGCGAAACCACGGGCGACCGGCGAAATGTTGGTGGCCTCGGAAATGATCAAGCCAGCTGAGGCCCGCTGTGCGTAGTACTGCGCCATCAGTGCAGTCGGCACACCTTCTGCTCCGGCCCGGGACCGGGTGAGTGGTGCCATCACGATCCGGTTGGGCAATGTGGTGCCGAGCAGGGGCAAGGACATGAACAGGGGGTCGGTCATAGCAAGCAGCCTACGTGGGCCGCATCAGGCTGTGCGCATGCTGGTGCGGCACCCAAGCTCCGCTCAGCGAGCAGCGACGCCCACCTCGCTTGCCACGCTGAGTGGGACACCAGTGGGCATACTTTCCGCCACCACTGGTCGGCCGATCAAAAACCCCTGGGCATAGTCGCACCCCATGAGACCAAGAGTGCGATATTGCTCGATGGTCTCAACGCCTTCGGCAATCACCACCTTGCCGAATCGGTGTGCCAATTCAATCATCGATTCCACCAGTCGGCGGTCCTGTTCGGTGAGGAGCATCGGAGTGATGAAGGATCGGTCGATTTTGACAATGTCAGCGGGCAGTGCGCGAAACAGTCCCAATCCGGCGTATCCCGTTCCGAAGTCATCGATCGCCACCCGGGTTCCGGTGGCCCGCAGCAAGGCGAGCACGTCCAGTTGTGACGGGGTGAAATCAGTAGCCTCGTCCTCGGTGACTTCCAGGGTGAGATCAGTTCCCTTCAGCCCCTGGCCACGCAGACTACGTTGGATGAAGTCGTATGCCGCTGGGGTTACCCAGCTTCGTGGAGAGTTGAAGGCAACGTAGAGCTGCAGTTGATCCTCGCGCCAAGCCCGAATCGCCTGGCAAGCCTGGTCGACTACCTGTTTCGTGATGGCCCCGATCAGCCCAAGTTCGATGGCCAGAGGTATGAATTGCAGCGGTGGCACGAGTTGGCCATCAGCCCCTGGCAAACGGACCAGAACTTCGGCACCTACCACCTCGCCGTTTGCGATTCGCACCACCGGCTGGAAGTGGCACACAAAAGAACGATTGGCAATGGCGTTGGCGAGCTCGGACGCGATCACCACACGTGTGCGTGAGGTCTGTTCATCCCCCGCGCGGTAATGCCAGGTGAGATTTCGGGTCGAAGTCTTCACATGCGCGAGCGCTTCGTCAGCCCACGTCACAACATCCGATTCAGCGACGCTCGGGTCGTCACTCCACCCGGTACCGGCGCTGGCCGTGACGATGATGGATCGACCAGCGAGTGACAAGGGTTGACTGATGTGTGCCAGCACTTCGTCTGCGCATTGCTCGACATCGCTTTGAGGCCGATCCCGCACCATCAGCACGAATTCATCCCCGGAGGCCCGAACCAAGGTGTCGTGGTCCGAGGCAGTGGCCCGGATCCGCTCCGCGATTTGGGCCAGCACCCGATCACCGAGTTGATATCCGTAGGTGTTGTTGATGGCCCGCAAACCGTTGATGTTCACCATGATCACCCCGAAACTCACCCGCCCATCTGAACCGATCAGGGTGTCGTGCTCTTCGGTGAGAGCTTGCCGGGAGAGAAAACCCGTAAGTTGGTCACGTTGTGCGTGTCGTTTGGAGATCGCCTCGAAGGTGCGGGCGGCAGTCACATCTTCGGCAACCAGCACCAAGATGTCGTGCGCGTCTGCTGCCGTCGCAACGGGCAGATGCGACTCAGGAGTAACTGGGGAACGATGGGAACCATCGCGCAAGGTTCGGAATCTTCGTGGGATCGGTGTGTCGGCAAACGACGTCAGTGAACAGCGCAACCACAAGACGTTGCCTGCGTTGGTGGTGACCTCCAGGTCAGACAGGGTGATGGTGTCTGCCGTCAAAGGCTCACTTCCGGCTGTCAGTACGTCATCGAGGTAGCGCACATCTGCGTCGAGTTCGGTTAAGCCAACCAGTTTCGAGAATGCCGAGTTGACCTCCAGCAGGGCGATTCGGCCCGCACCGTCGACGTCCACCCAGGCTGACGCAACCGGCGAATTGCGGAACATCGACGACATCACCTGTGCGGTTGAGCGGACCGCTGACTCCGCCTCGCGGCGTTGCTCGATTACCGCCGCGAGCAGCAGAACACCCATCACGAGCACGAGGATGAACGCCTGTACGTGCATCTCTTCCTGCACGGTGAGGAGTTCATCGCGCAAAAACGGTCCCGTACCCAACGTGCCCGCACTGGCAATCACCAGCGCTGCTACACCGGTCAACATCGAGCTCAGGGCCATTGGTAGCGAGACGGCACCTACCAGGATGACGACCGAGATGAGGTACTCGGACCCCGGCAGCCAACTCCCCACACTCGTGTAGAAGGTGACGAACAGGACGGCGCAGATGAGGGCG
>CAZVKB010000033.1:0-6768 GCA_964627505.1 uncultured Actinomycetes bacterium
CGGGCGCCCCAGCCCACCTGGTGTGTGGCGCAAGACGCACATCTGCCCGCCACCCCAAGAGGGGCGACGGGCAGATGCGTACAGACTCTTACAGGTACATCAGGAGTACATGGCGTCCAGGATGTCGCGGTACTTGTCCTCAACCACCTTGCGCTTGACCTTCAAGCTCGGCGTGAGCTCACCGGTCTCGATGCTCAACGGGGCTTCCAGGATCTCAAACTTCTTGATGGTCTCCCAGTGGTTGAGCTCGGTGTTGAGCTGGATCACGGCGTTGTCGACAGCGGTGTGCATGGCCTCGCTGTCGGCGATGGCCTTGAACTGCGCGCTCTCTTCGTCGGTGACGGGCCCGATTCCAGCGGCCCATGTGGCGGTCATGCCGTTCTCGCCCGCCCAGACCAGCACTGCGTCTGGGTCCAAGGCCACCAGAGCAGAGGCGAAGTTGCGGTTGTTGGCGTGGACGATAAACGCCTGCGCCATCCCGAAGATCACCTTGAACTTGCCCTCGATCGCGGACGGGGCGATGTACTTGCCACCGGAAGTCTTGACCAGGTCCTTCTTCCGGTCGGTGATCTTGACCCGACCCTTTTCGTCGATGGTGCCGATGTCGCCGGTGGAGAACCAGCCGTCGCCGTGCTCGAACACCTCGGCGTTGGCCTCGGGCAGGTTGCGGTAGCCGCGCATGACACCCGGGCCGCGCACCAGGATCTCACCGTCGTCGGCAATGCCGATTTGGGTGCCGGCGAGCGGCTCACCAACAGTGCCGAATTGCACGTTGTCTGGGCGCACAATGCAGGTGGCTGCCGATGTTTCAGTCAAGCCGTAGCCCTCGAGGATAGTCAGCCCAGCCGCGTCGAACCACTCGGCAATGGTGCCGGACAACGCCGCGGAACCGGACACGAAGTAGCGGATGCGCCCACCCATCTTGGCCTTGATCTTGGAGAAAACGAGCTTCTCGGCGATCGCCAGTTGGATGCCGCCGGATGACTGGCCAGCCAGCCGCTTGGCGGATTCCCGCTTGCCCACCTCGAAGGCCCAGTTGAAGATCTTGGCCTTCAGCCCGCCGCTGGCCGTACCGTTCTTGATGGCTCCGGCATAGACCTTTTCAAAGATTCGGGGCACACCGGCCATGAAGGTCGGGGCCACCACCGGCAGGTTGTCGACGATCTTGGGCACGCGGCCATCCACCGCCGTCGCGAAACCGATCTGCAACTGCGCAGCTTCCAATACCTTTCCGAAGGAGTGCGCAAGTGGCAACCAGAGGAATTGCACGTCGTCGACGTTGAGGATGCCAACGGACTCGATAGCCGCACCTTCGTAGGTCCAGTTGGAGTGCAGCAACTCCACACCCTTGGGCCTGCCCGTGGTGCCGGAGGTGTAGATCAGGGTGGCCAGGTTGTCGGGTGCGATCGACGCACTGCGTTCCGTCACCGCATCTGGGGTTTTGTCGAGTAGGTCGTGGCCGATCTTGCGCAGTTCGTCCATGGAGATCACCCAGTCGCCATCGCCTTCGCCATCGAAGACGATGATCTTACGGATGTCGGGCAGGTCAGCCTTCTTCTCACGAACTTTGGCGACTTGGGTGTCGTCTTCGGCGAATAGGATCACCACATCCGCGTCGGCGAGAATGTAGGCCACATCGTCTGCACCGGTGGAGGGGTACACAGTGGTCGCCGCGCCTCCGGCCAGCATGATCGAGAGGTCCGCCACAATCCAGTCGTAACGAGTGTTGGAGGCGATGCCGACCCGCTCTTCCATCTTCAGGCCAAGCGCGAGCAAACCGGCAGCCAAAGCGTGCGCCTGGTCGTAGGACTCTTTCCAGGTGAACGACTGCCACGAACCTTCAGCGGTCGGCTTGCGAAATGCCTCGCGATCCGGCGTCTTGGCAACGCGGTCGATTAACATCTGAGCGACCGTGGTGTTCTGCTGTGCTAGTTGTTCGCGCGCTTCGGTAATCTGCACTGTTTCTCCTCCAAATGGGCCGGTAGTGCCCTACACGGTAGGGCTGGATTCCCCGGGAAGCACGGCTGAACACGAGAATCCCGGTTACGACGTAGGCGAACCCTAGCGTGGATCACACTCGATGGGTAGTCCGACGAGCGGAATTAGCGGAACTTATTTTCGGCTTTTGGCGTTGGGCGGGCGCGATTCTGCGTCCGCTGGGGACTGGTATCCGACTACCGCCGATCAGCTTGCGTCGTCCCCAGACGTGCTCAGCGCTGCAATGAAGGCCTCCTGCGGAACCTCCACCCGGCCCACCATCTTCATCCGCTTCTTCCCCTCCTTCTGTTTCTCCAGCAGTTTTCGTTTCCGGGAAATGTCGCCGCCGTAGCACTTGGCGAGCACGTCCTTGCGGATGGCGCGGATAGTTTCCCGGGCAATCACCCGGGAACCGATAGCAGCCTGGATCGGCACCTCGAACTGTTGCCGGGGTATGAGTTTGCGCAGTCGAGCAGTGAGGGCCACGCCGTAGGCATAGGCCTTGTCCTTGTGCACGATGGCGCTGAAGGCATCCACTTTGTCGCCCTGCAACAGGATGTCCACCTTCACCAAGGCCGCAGACTCTTCTCCGGATGGTTCGTAGTCCAGCGAGGCGTAGCCGCGCGTGCGGGATTTGAGTTGGTCGAAGAAGTCGTAGACGATCTCGGCCAGTGGCAGCGTGTAGCGCAGTTCCACACGGTCTTCGGACAGGTAGTCCATCCCCAGCATGTTGCCGCGGCGCTGCTGGCACAGTTCCATGACCGTGCCCACAAACTCCGACGGCGCCAGGACGGTGGCGCGGACCACCGGTTCAAAGACCTCCGCGATCTTGCCCACCGGAAACTCGCTCGGATTGGTGACGATGTGTTCGGTGCCGTCTTCCATCAGCACGCGGTACACCACGTTCGGGGCTGTGGAGATCAGATCCAAGCCGAACTCACGCTCGAGGCGTTCCCGGACGATTTCCAGATGTAGCAGGCCTAGAAAGCCGATCCGGAATCCGAAGCCCAAAGCAGCAGAAGACTCCGGTTCGAACACTAAAGCCGCGTCGTTGAGTTTGAGCTTGTCCAGGGCGTCGCGCAGGTCCGGATAGTCCGAACCGTCCATGGGGTAGAGCCCGGCGAACACCATCGGCTTGGGGTCACGATAGCCGCCCAATGACTCCGGGGCCGGCGATGCGGATGTGGTGATTGTGTCTCCCACCCGGGACTGCCGCACGTCCTTTACCCCGGTGATCAAGTAGCCCACCTCACCGACCCCCAGGGCTTTGGCCGGCACCGGCTCCGGGCTGATCACGCCGACTTCCAGAGCCTCGTGGGTGGCACCCGTACTCATCATGAGGATGCGTTCGCGCTGGGAGATCGCCCCGTCGACCACCCGCACGTAGGTCACCACTCCGCGATAGGAGTCGTAGACACTGTCAAAGATCAGGGCTCGGGCAGGCGCGTCCGCCTCACCCTGGGGTGCCGGAATCAGTCCCACAACGGCTTCGAGCAGGTCGATCACCCCGGCGCCGGTCTTGGCACTGACCGCCAGGACATCCGACGGGTCGCAGCCGATGATGTGCGCGAGCTCGGCTGCGTACTTCTGCGGCTGGGCGCTGGGCAGGTCGATCTTGTTCAGCACCGGGATGATCATGAGATCGTTTTCCAGCGCCAAGTAAAGATTGGCAAGCGTCTGTGCTTCGATCCCCTGGGCCGCATCTACCAGCAAGATCGCACCTTCGCACGCTGCCAGCGAACGCGAAACTTCGTAGGTGAAATCGACGTGGCCGGGGGTATCGATGAGATTCAGGATGTATTCGTGGCCATCGAGGGCTTTGTACGGCAGTCGCACCGCTTGGGACTTGATGGTGATGCCGCGCTCGCGTTCGATGTCCATGCGATCGAGGTACTGCGCGCGCATCTGGCGATCGTCCACCACCCCGGTGACTTGCAGCATTCGATCGGCCAACGTCGACTTGCCATGATCGATGTGAGCGATGATGCAGAAGTTCCGAATATCCGACGGTGCAGTACGTCCGGGACTGGTGTCGGTCCCGGAACTGACTGCGCTGGCGCCGTTGGTCATCACGGCGCTCATCTTCCCATGCCCCCTGGCGCTCAAATCCAGCGGTAAGCGTTGCGGTACGCTAGGCGATTGTGGTGGGCGTGACATGCGTGCCGCCTGCCGTCAGACACCCCCGATCGCGAAAGTTCAGGAAACCGTGGCGAATATCAAGTCGCAGATCAAACGCAACACCACCAACGAGAAGCGGCACGACCGCAACAAGGCCGTCAAGAGCGAACTCAAGACCCTGACCCGGCGCGTGCACGAGGCAGTTGCCGCCGGTGACGCCGATGCCGCGCGTACCGCCTCCAAGGTGGCGAGCCGGGCTTTCGACAAGGCCGCATCCAAAGGTGTGATCCACAAGCACCAGGCCGCCAACCGCAAGTCTGCAGTGGCAAAGGCCGCGGCTTCCGTCTAGCGAAATTGCGCGGCCCCCGCGACGTAACCTGGTGTGCGTGAGTGACAAAAGGTTCGAACTTTGCTTCAGTCCCGGCCACGTTTGTCACCCGCCGATGGCGCGAGCGCCGGTGCGGCAGCCGAATGCCCACAGACTGCACGGCCACCAGGCAAACAGAGGGACGGTCTCGAATGGCTCACAGTAGACGTTTTCTTCGCCGAAGTGCCCTGCAGGGAACTGCCCTACTGATCACTGCGGTGGCCCTGGTGGGGTGCGGGCAGAAATCCGAATCTGACCTCGTGCCCACTGCTCGCGAGCCCCAAGCCACCTCCCCTACTACCCCGGCGGGGGTCGCAACGCCGGTGGCTGTCGGCACCATTGCCACCGGGCTGGCCGCACCGTGGTCCGTGGCCTACCTGCCCGATGGCAGCGCGCTGGTCAGCGAACGGGACGACGCCATCGTGGTGCACCTGTCGCCGAGTGCCTCCGGTTGGGATAGCGCCGACGTCGGTCGGGTCGACGGCGTGCTCGCCGAGGGCGAAGGCGGACTGCTCGGCTTGGCGACAGCACCAGCAAACGAGGTCGACGGCTCCGCGGTGCCGGTGTTTGTCTACTGGAGCACCTCGCAAGACAATCGCGTCGGCGTCGCAACCTGGAATGGCAGCGAACTGAGCCAACCGCAGGTGATCCTCGCTGGGATCCCACATGCCGGGATCCACAACGGCGGGCGCATCGTCATCGGTCCAGACGGCATGCTGTACATCGGCACTGGCGACGCTGGCGATGGCCAACTCGCCCAGGATCCGACCAGCCTCGGTGGCAAAATCCTGCGCATCGCGCCCGACGGCAGCATCCCGGCTGACAATCCAGATCCGACTTCACCGGTCTATTCGCTCGGGCATCGAAATGTGCAGGGACTGGCATTCGATGACGACGGTCGGCTGTGGGCCAGTGAGTTCGGCGCAGGCGACGTCGACGAACTCAACCTCATTGTGGCTGGCGGCAACTACGGTTGGCCGATTCACGAGGGTGCTGCACAGGACCCCGCCTACCTGAATCCAGCTGCCCAGTGGCAGCCCACTTCGATCGCCTCGCCGAGCGGGATGACGATCGCCGCCGGAAGCGCCTGGGTAGCGGGCTTACGAGGGGAGACGCTGTGGCAGGTGCCGCTCGACGGTGCCACGGCAGGCACGCCCATCCCGCGCTTGAGCCAGCAGTACGGGCGACTACGGGACGTGGCTACGGCGCCCGACGGTTCGCTATGGCTGATCACCAACAACACCGATGGGCGAGGTGACCCGCGGGCGGGGGACGATCAAATCATCCGGCTCACGCTGTAACTCCGAACCTCCCGGACGCTCACCGGTCAGGTCGCCGGGGTGGCCAGGCGCATGACCACCCGTTCCACAACGAATTCTTTCTGCGGGTCGGTGAGAGTGGCTTCTGGGCTGTATCCGCCTTTGAGCACTACGGTGAGTTCGGCCAGGTCGGAGAGGGCATCGGCAATCTCATCTGAGGTCCAGTTGCGGGCCTGCGCAACCGCGGACCGGGCAATCCACTCAGGGATTTTCAGCGCCGCCGCCACATCCGCCGCCGGATGTGATCGGCGGGCGGTCTTGGCCACCGCCAGCCGACGCAGCGTGGTGCTCAAAGCGGAGACCGTCATGAGACCTGCGCGGGTACCCCCCTCGTGGAAAGCGAATCGCAAGGCCTCGCACGCTTGTTCCGGATCCCGATTGGCCACGGCGTCGGCGATTTCGTAGCCCTTGACCTCCACATGCCCCGAGTAGTACTGGGCCGCAGCTGCTTGGCCAACATGGCGATCTTCGATATCGCTGCTGAGTTGGGCCACCGCGGAGGCCAAGCCACGTGGATCTGCCCCCACTGCGGTCATCAGCAAATCCACTGTCGCCTGATCGGTGGTCTTGCCACGAACTCGAAACTCCTTTTGCACGAAATCAACGATGCCGCGACCTTTCAGGGCTTCGACTTTGATGACGTCATCGGCCGAACGTTCCAGTTTGGTCCGGGCTTTGGTGGAACCGCGACCGCCGTTGTGGATGATGATCCAACCCGTGGGCGCTGACCGTGTCACCAGATCAAGCACTTCAGTGGCTTCCAATTCCGGTAATGCTTCGAATCCCCGCAGCACGATCACCGGAGAAGATCCGAACAAATCAGGCGAGGCCGCACTGAGCAGCTCCGCGAGCAGTCCGTCGCCGCCGGCGAAAACATCGCGCAATTCAGCCCCAGTCGCCCGCCACTGTGCACCTCGCTCCTGCACGGCCCGATCTGCCAGGAACTCCTGCGCACCGAGCACGGCGGTGACCCGCGGCGGTAAAGCA
>CAZVKB010000033.1:6868-20159 GCA_964627505.1 uncultured Actinomycetes bacterium
GCTGGGCGTACCCGTGGCCGCATCGATCAGGACGTCGGCTGCCATGGCCGCAGCACCCGTCGGGTTTCGGCCACCACGAAACCATCGGCTCGGGCTCGCACCAGCACATCGCCTACCTGATCCGTTCGAAGGACTGTCGCGCCCACACGCTCCCAGTCGGCCACCGTGCTCGGCGCTGGATGCCCATAGTCATTGCCATCGCCGCACGACATCACTGCCAACTCCCCGCCAGACCAGGCCGGTAGCCGCGGATGTTGATTAGCCGAACCATGATGAGGCACTTTCACCATGTCCACATCCACCTGCAGACCCGTCGTAGTCGCCGTTCTGATCATCATGGTCTGCTCTTCGGCCTCCATATCTCCGCCAAACAGCGCCCGCGCGGCAGCACCATCGCGCACCACAGCAGCGAGGATGGCCACGCTGTTGTTGTTGGGTGCGGAACCCGTGTGCAGTAACGAGACGGGTGCCAACACCCGCCAGTGCAGCCAACCTGCGCGTAGTTCGTCGCCGCTGCCGGTCCCCCGCACTTGGGTGTTGCTGGCCTGGGCAGCAGTCATCACCTGCCGGTAGGACTCCGCTGGCTCGCGAAAGTCCGATAGCAACAAGTGGGCTGGCCGATACCGTTCGAGTACTGCGGCCACACCGGTGACATGATCAGCATGCAAGTGCGTGAGCAGCACCGCGTCCACCCGCTCGATGCGATTGCGCTGCAGGCACGCCACAGCAGAATCCGGTTCCGGACCGGCGTCAAGTACCACTGCGGATCGCTCGCCGGTGCGCAGCAGGGCCGCATCGCCTTGCCCAACGTCACAGATCACAAACGCCCAATCCGTCGGCGGTGGCCGGACCAACCAACCGGGCAAACGCGCTGCCAGGAGAGCCCCGCCCACGACCACAGCGGCCGCACCGATTCGCACACTCGGCCATCGTCGACCTAGTACGAAAACCACCGCCACAGCCGCCAATAGGGTGAGTGCACCAAGTGCTCCGGACCCCCACGGCAGCCGCGCCCCTGATACCCCAGCACCCCAATGGGCGATCCCCAAAACCAACGCTGCCGGAATACTTGCGCAGGTGGCGAGCAACCCGGCCAACGGGATACTCACGAAAGCCGTCACACCGGTGAGCAAACCCATGATGGTAATCACCGGCGCGAATGGACTTGCCGCCATATTGGCCACCAGCGATACCCACGACAATCCCTGCCCGTACGCGGCAAGTAGCGGTGCCGTGGCCAACGCCGCCGAAAGGGCCACGGCGCCCACACTCACCACCACCGTGGCGGCTGCGCGTACGGCCGCCGGCACCCGCTGGGAGGGTCCGCGCCGCCAGGCTGCCACGAGCCACGGTGTCACCACGATCAACCCGCCAGTAGCCGCGCAACTCAACGCGAAGCCGCGGCTGAACGCCAACCGGGGATCGATGATCAGCAACCCGATGATCGTGACCTGCAAAGCACTCAAAGACCGACCGCCGCCCAGCACGATTCCCACCAGCAGCAATCCAGCCATTGCACTGGCGCGCAATACGCTGGGTTCCAAGCCGGTGATGGCCAGGTACCCCAGAACCGCGGCCACCGCGGGTACCACGGAGATGCGTCGGGAGATCCCGACTCCGCGGGCTAACCAGAAAACCGCCCCGACGACGATCGCCATATTGGCCCCACTCACCGCAGTGAGGTGACTCAAACCTGCCGACCGCATGGCCGTGGTGGCCTCGGCTGAAAGTGCTGAGTCGTCGCCCATGGTCATGCCCGCCACCAAAGCAGCAGCATCGCCACCGGGGCGGGCGAGCGCGGACGCGAGTTTCCGGTGCACCTCGTGGGTCCAACCAGCACCCGGACTGCTGCGAACGGGTGCGTCGATCAGGCTCAGCCGAGCCATGGTGCCGGTCCGTTCCTCACCTGGACTCACCCGAAACTCCGCCTCGATCACGTCACCGACGGACCAAAGTTCCGAGTCAGCAGACACCGGACCAGACACCTGTACCCGACTATGCAGGTGCCATTGCTCGCGTTCCCCGTTCTGAGCGGTGACCACCATGGCGCCTGCCCGCTGTTGTTCACTGGCGGACTCCCACATCGCTGGCAGCGCGACCGGGCGCGCCGGAGTAGTGATGTGCACCACCGCATGAATGTGCGCGCGTTGCTGCGTCCAGGACTCCCATGGTGGGCTGTGAAAGGCTTGCGCCTGCAGACCGCTGCTGACCCCCACCGCACACGCCACTGCCAGGGCTGCGACTGCTGACCAGGACCACCGCCCTAAGAGCTGACTCTGGCTACCGATTCCTGACAGCCAACGTCTGCGTTGCGCCAGAACTCCCAGCGCCAGCAGCAGTGCCACACCGGCAGCCCCCCACCAGGCATACACAGCGGACCGACCGCCGTAGACCACGGCAGCGGCCCACGCTGCGATCACCGCCGGCAGCAGCAACACAGCAGACATGACTGATCACACCCGAATCTGATCGCGAAAATTCGCCAGCGTGCGTTCTCCGATCCCAGGCACGTCGAGCAACTGGTCCACTGAGGTGAACGGACCATTCGCCGTGCGGTAGTCGATGATTTTGGCGGCGGTTGCTGGGCCAACCCGCGGCAACTGCTGCAGTTCCTCCGCTGTTGCGGTGTTGATATTCACCACGGTCGCATCGGTAGAAGCAGCCCCACCGACATCAGTCGCTGCCGCGCCGGTGGACGCCGCGGCGGAGTTCGCCGTCGATTCCGGGTCACCGCCGACGAGCACCTGCTCCCCATCGACGACTTTGCGGGCCAGATTCACGGAATCCAGGGTGACTCCGGGCAGCGCACCTCCCGCGGCGGCAACGGCATCCGCCACCCGGGCGCCGGCGGGCACGGATACCAACCCGGGCTGCGCAACACCGCCAGCCACATGCACGCTGAGCGAGGCTTCAGCGGCTGATTCAGCACCATTAGGCCTCGCTGCAGCAGACTCCGAAGCTGGGGTGAGGACCACCTGAGAATCTGCGGCGGCAAGGCGTTGGGGTGCGCTCCACCAACGCACCACCATCCCACCGATCACCAGCAGCCCCGCCAATGCGATCACCACAAACCACATCGGCCGTCGCCCCCAGCGCGGTGCAGCCACGAGGCGCTGCGTCACCTCGGCGGGATCAGGTTGCTGCGCCGATTGGGCAGCCGCACCGTCCGCTGCGGATCCGGGCACCATCGATGCACCCAGCACCTGCGCCAGGCGAGCTTTGGGACCCGCGGTGGAGTTCATGCCTCGACCGTAAGCACCGAAATCGCCATGCGAAAGCACGCATGCGTTGCCTGTGGATAACCACCCCGACGACGACCACCGACTCAGCCAGAGCCCGACCCGACCGCCGGATCAGCCAGGGCCCGACCCGACCGCCGGATCAGCCAGGGCCCGACCCGAACGCTGCGGCCAGGTTGCGATGGTGCCGCCCGACAATCAGCACCGCGAGCACCACGCCAAACACCACCACGTAGCCCGGTCGACCCGCGTACCACGCCACCAGCGACACCGGAATGAGCGACAGCGCTGCCGCCACGCTGGCCAAACCCACCTGTTTCGTCAACACATAGGCAACAACAAACACCAGCAACACGGGCACCGCCCACACGGGCATCGTCCCCAACACCGCACCGATCCCCGTGGCCACCCCCTTACCACCGCGAAACCGCAGGAACGGCGACGTGATGTGTCCGAGCACCGCGGCGATGCCGGCGAGCATGCCGAATTGCAGTCCCCACACGATGGAGGCCACCGCTGCCGGCAGGAATCCTTTGAAAATGTCCGCGAGCCCGATCAGCACACCAACTCGGCGGCCCATCGACCGCCCGGCATTTGTGGCCCCCGGATTGCCCGAACCGGCGTCATGCAGATCGATGCCGCGCTGACGGGCAACGAGACTGGCAGGGCTGATGGCACCGATGAAATAGCTCACGACCGCGATCACGGCCGCCAACAGATACGGATTCATTCCGCTGGAGCCAGACTGACGCTCACCATGCCCGGGCCCACGTGAGCACCCACCACGGCACCCACTTCACTGACTGAAACTTTCGTCGCAAGCCGTTCTTGCAGCACTGCGGCGAGTTGGTCGGCCCGCTCGGGGGCCTCGAGATGCTGCACGGCGACTTGCACGTTCCGTCCCGCAGCCCGTTCCACTGCGATATCGGCCAACCGAGCCAGAGCTTTGTTGGCGGTGCGCGCCTTCTCCAGTTGCGTCACGGTGCCATCAGTGACCGTCAGCAGCGGTTTGACCCGCAGCGCGGTTCCCACCACTGCAGCGGTGGCGCCCACCCGACCGCCGCGGCGCAAGAACTCCAAGGTGTCCACATAGAACAGCACCACCGACTCGGCGGCAACCCGCTCGGCGGCAGCCACCACCGCATCCATGTCGGCACCCTCGGCGGCTGCCCGGGCGGCGGCGATCACCGCAAACCCGAGACCCATGGCGATCGATCGGGAGTCCACTACCGTCACCGGGATCTCGGATTCACGCGCCCCCAACATGGCCGATTCGTAGGTGCCGCTAATCGCCGACGAAAGATGAATGCTGACCACCCCCGTGGCCCCAGCCGCAGCGGCATCGAGATAGGTCTTGGTGAAGTCCGCCGGCGATGGCCGCGAGGTGGTGATCATCTTCCATTCCCGCAGGCCCGCGGCGACTTCCGCCGGGGTGATATCCACGCCCTCCCGATATCCGCGACCGCCCACTATCACCTCGACCGGCACCACCCGCACCTGCCACCGATCGATCAGTTCAGGAGATAGGTACGCGGTGGAATCCGTCACGATCGCGATGTGAGACATCCCGGCACCTTACCTGCGGGTCGACCTCGGTGGAAGTCCGCCGCAGCGAGTTAACGGCCAGGAACGAAGTTCACCAACTTCGGCGGCCGGGCGATCACCCGCGCAGGCGGCACCGGCCCAAGAGCGGCCACTACCGCTGGGTCTGCCATGGCCGCCGCCACCAGATCGTCCTCGGCGATGTCCGGGGACACCTGCAGCCGCGCCTTGACCTTGCCGGCGACCTGCACCACGCACACCACTTCGTCGCGCACCAGCAACGCCGGATCCACCTCGGGCCAACCAGCCCGGGCCACCGAGGGCGCGTGGCCGAGCCGGGCCCACATGTCTTCGGCTGTGTAGGGGGCAACCAGGGACAGCAGCACCGCGATGGCCTCGGCGGCTTCGCGCACCGCGGGGTCGGCACCCCCGCAGCCACTGTCGATGGCCTTGCGCGTGACGTTGACCATTTCCATGACTTTGGCGACCGCCACGTTGAACCGGTAGACCTCCACCGCGTCGGCAGCTTCGGCGATCAACCGGTGCACCGCGGTGCGCAGCGCCAGATCACCGGTGGTGGGGTCTGTCCCCGGCGCCGAGGTGACATCCCCGGAGATCCGCCACGCCCGGGCCAAGAAGCGCCGCGCCCCGCCTGGGGACACGTCCGCCCAGTCGATGTCGTCCTCGGGCGGCCCGGCAAAAACCATCGCCAGTCGCACGGCATCGACCCCGTGCGTGTTGAGTTCTTCAGACAAGCGCACCAAATTGCCACGCGACTTGCTCATCGCGGAGCCATCCATCACCACCATGCCTTGGTTGAGCAGGCGTGAGAACGGTTCGGTGAACGTCACCATGCCCATGTCATAGAGCACCTTGGTGAAGAACCGCGAGTACAGCAAGTGCAGAATCGCGTGCGTCACGCCGCCGACGTACTGATCGACCGGCAGCCAGCGCGCGGCTTCGGCGACATCGAAGGGCCCGTCATCTTTACGCGGGTTGAGAAAGCGCAAGAAGTACCAGGACGAGTCCACAAAGGTGTCCATGGTGTCGGGGTCGCGCCGCGCGGGGCCGCCACATGTTGGGCAGGCGACCTGCGCCCACGCCTCGGCCGCGCCCAACGGCGACGCACCCTTGGGCGAGAGATCCAAGCCCTCGCTGCCCGGCAACCGCACTGGCAGGTCGGCCAACGGCACCGGCACCTCACCACAGTCTGGGCAGTGCACAATCGGAATCGGCGTCCCCCAGTACCGCTGGCGCGAGATCAGCCAGTCGCGAAGGCGATAGTTCACAGCCGCCCGCCCGGTGCCGCGCTCTCCCAACAACTCGATGATCTTCTTGATCGCCGCCGCAGTGTCCAGCCCGTCCAGCGGTCCGCTGTTGACATGCACGCCATCGTCGGCGGTGGCCTCGTGCGTGCGGCTGGGGTCGGTATCGGGGGAGGTGGCCTCAGCGGCATCCGCGCTGGCCACCACCGTCCGGATCGGCAAATCGAAGGCCACTGCGAAGTCGAGGTCGCGCTGGTCGTGGGCCGGCACGGCCATAATCGCGCCGGTGCCGTAGTCGGCCAGCACGTAGTCGCTGGCGTACACCGGGATCTGCTCGCCGTTCACCGGATTGATTGCGTAACGATGCAAAAAGACACCGGTCTTGGGCCGATCCGATGCCAGCCGATCGATCTCGGAGACCGACCGCAGCGCCTCCACATAGGCCGTGAATTCGGCTTCCGCCGCGGTGCCGGCAGCGAGTTCGGCAGCCAGGTCGCTGTCGGCTGCCACCACAAAAAACGTTGCCCCATACAGCGTGTCCGGACGGGTGGTAAAGACCGTGACCGGCTCGTCGCGTCCCACGATCGCAAACTTCACCTCGGCCCCCTGGGAGCGACCGATCCAGTTGCGCTGCATCGACAGCACCTTGTCCGGCCACTTGCCTTCGAGCTGTTCCATATCGGCCAGCAGCCGGTCGGCATAGTCGGTGATCCGGAAGTACCACTGGGTGAGTTTGCGCTTGGTCACCGGCGTGTCGCAGCGCTCGCAGAGTCCGCCGACTACCTGCTCATTGGCCAGCACCGTCTGACAGTTGGGACACCAGTTGACGTTGGAGGCTTTGCGGTACGCCAGCCCACGGTCGTACATCTGCAAGAAAAACCACTGGTTCCAGTGGTAATACTCCGGGTCGCAGGTGTTCAGGGTGCGGTCCCAGTCGAAGGAGCAGGCATATCGGCGCATCGAAGCCCGCTGGGTGGCGATGTTTTCATACGTCCAGGCCGCGGGGTCGACTCCGCGCTTGATCGCGGCATTCTCCGCTGGGAGGCCGAACGCGTCCCAGCCGATGGGGTGCAGCACGTTGAACCCCCGCTGCACCCAGTACCGCGCCAACACATCGCCCAATGCATAGGCCTCGGCGTGCCCCATGTGCAGATCCCCGGAGGGGTAGGGGAACATGTCCAACACGTACTTGCGCGGCCGTGGATCAGCCGGGTCGCCTGAGTGAAATGGCGCAATCTCGTCCCACACCGGCAACCAGCGTTCGCTGATGGCATGCGGGTCATAGGCGTCGGGGCTGGGATTGGCCGCAGTGGCGGCAGCGTCGTGTGAAGTCATAGCGTCCCCAAGGTTATCGGCAGGGTCAGACTGCCGTGTAGACCGTAGGGCGCAGGGCTAGCCAGCCGCCGCCACCACAAGCGGCAGCGCCAACACAATGCCGATCTGGGCGGCGTGATACGTGATGTGCACCAGCACGCGCATGGTCGGCACCTCGCGCACGAAGCGCGACCACCCCAGCAGCGTGTCGGAAACGGCGAATGTGACGCCGGCGATTGCCAACAGCCAATTGGCCGAACCACAGGCCACCACCACCATCGCCCCCAGCAGCACCTGATAGACCGCCACGATGCTCCCGAGCGTATGACTGCGCTGCCAAGTGGCCGCGACCACCGACCGCCCTACCACCGCCACGAGCACGGCGAACACTACGACTCCTACAACCGCCGCCGCACCGAAGGAGAAGTACGGCAGCCACGCCACGATGTAGGCGATGTGGCCGACGCCGAATGCCGCTGCACCGGGGACGAAGTGGCCGCGCATCAGTGCCACGTCGCCGACCAGCCCACCGAGTTGCCCTACCACCACGGCCCACCGCAGGGCCCCCGGCAGATCCGGCATGACCAGGACCGCAGCAATCAGCGCGACCATCACCGCGGGTTTCCAGACATAGATCACCAAGTCCCGTTGCCGCACCACCCCCACCCAATCGGCGACGGCGAACGCTGCGGCGATGGCGACCAGGCTCCAGGTGAGCGCGGTCATCGCAGCCTCGCCCCGGACTGGTCGGCGACGGCCAGCAACCGCGCCGCCACCGCCTCGCCCACGGCCGCGTGGGTTGCCCATCCCCAATGCAAACCGTCCGGATTGGCGCTTCCGCTCTGAAGCCCCGGCCACACCAAATCCTCGATATCGACCATGTCGACGTGTGTGCGCGCAGCCCAGGCCAGCGCCGCAACACGCGCTGGCTCATGACCGACGTTGGTCGGGTAATACCGGGACTGAAACGGGGACGGGGTCAGCGTGACGAGCGGGATCTCCGGCCGCAGCATCCGCACCGCCGTGACGATTCGAGAGAGGTATCGGTCGGTCGCAGCCTGCGGCAGTTGCCGGAGTTTGCCGCGTGTGAGCCGCATGATGCTCGGCGCGCTCGCCTGGTAGGTCCGCCGCACCACACGACGCAAAGGCCCCGGGCGCACGACGGCGATGCCCTCGCGCAGGTAGGTCGGAATTGCCGCAGGCAGTTGATCCATCCCGCCTAATGCCACCACCATGGCGTCCGCATTCGGGAGTAGTTCACCCCAACATCGGGGGTCTTTGGTCAATGCCCACCAGCCGTCGCGGGCCGTCCAACCCAGCCCAGCAGCCAGGTCCACCTGGGCCGATCCACCAGTCGCCCTGGTAATCGTCGCGGCCAGGTGTTGCGGCCACAATCGCTCGTCGCTGGGTCGTTCCGCCTGCTGCGGTCCGTGGTACGTCAGCGAATCACCCAACACGAAGATTCGAGTGCTTCCACGGGTTGGGTGCGAGGTGGCTTGGGGTTCAGTGCTCGGGGGCATAACCGAGCAATGCGGTGGCAGCGGGGTCGCGGGCAGTCACGCGCAACTCCAGATCGGCTTGGACCGCTGCGAGCAACTCCGGCAACGAACCGTCATCCCAGGGGGCGAGCACCGCCACGCCGGCTTGCAGATCGGGCCGCGGCAGGCCCGGGACCGCCATTAACTCGATGAAATCCGCGATCCGTTCTTCGATGGCAGCGGCAGAAAACCCATCGCCTTTCCCGATCGCAATCAGGTGTGCTTCATCGAGACGGGCCACCACATCGCTCGTGCGAAAAGCCCGCGCCGCAGCTTCCGCCGCCGTGAGCACATCATCTGGCCGCGGCGGTCCGCCACCTTGCGCGGTGATCCGCAGTTCGCAGGCTCCCACGGCATCACCGTCGCGCCGCGCGATGTCGATCAGCATCTCGCCAAAAGTGACCAAACCCCGATCGTTGAGGAGCCCGGTGAGTTCGTCGTGGGTGCGGTGATATTCCAGTTTGTGCTCGGACTCTGATTCGGCCTTGCGGGCGCGGAGATGCTCGTACCGGGCGTATCCGATGGCCGACGCAGTCAGCGCGATACCAATGCTCGAGGCAGTGATGAGCAGCCATCGCGGTTGGGTACTGATAAACGCCCGGGCTTGTTGAATCATCTGCCGCATAGTGCGACTCTAACGCCCGCGACCCGGCGAGGGGAATGCTCACTGCAACCGGGTGACACCGGTACACAGGTACGGCTGCGGACCCGGCCCCGAACCTTCTCGCAGCCGAAAAATTGCATTCCGAATCTGCGGTTATGCCAGTATGTCCCGGTGCCTGCGCCCTCCAATCCCGCTGTGGTCGGCTCACCCATTGATCAGGGCCATGCACCCGAGCGGGCCGGCATCATCTTGGCGCTGCTGATCGCCGGGGCAGTCGTGGCCAACATCAACACCTCGATCTCCAATGTGGCCTTGCCGTCGATCGGCCGCGCGCTGCAAGCCAACGGCACCGAGTTGACTGCCATCACCGATGCCTTCCAACTAGGAATCGCCTCGACGGTGCTCTACCTCGGGGCGATTGGCGACCGCTACGGCCGCAAACTGCTGCTGCTCACCGGTGCCGCGTTGTGTGTCCCGTTTTCGCTGTTGTCCGCGTTCGCCACCGACCCCATCGTGTTGATCCTGGCCCAGGTCGCGGTTGGTGTGGCGTGCGGAATGCTGTATCCCACGACGCTGTCGTTGATTACTTCGCTGTGGTCGGGGGTGCGCAAGAACAAGGCCGTCGCGCTGTGGACAGGGGTGGGAGCCGCCACCCCGATTCTGGGCACCCTCGCCGGCGGGTGGCTGCTGGACGACTACTGGTGGGGCGTGGTGTTCCTGATCACCGTGCCGTTTGCGGTGCTGGTGTTCGTGGTCGGGTGGTTTGTGCTGCCCCGCCGTTCCGGCGAAACGGACGCGCCCGTCGATCACCCCGGCGGCGGTTTGAGCGTGGTGATGATGTCCTCGTTCGTGGTCGGCATCGTGCTGGTGCCGCAGGGCTTCTCGCCGGTGGTGATCGGTTTGTTCGTGGTCGCGGCAGTCACCGGGGTGTTTTTCGTGCGCCGGGAATTGCGCGCCCGCAATCCCCTGTTCGATCTGCGGGCGGCGGCGATTCCGACCTTCTGGGTGGCCTTCGTCGTCGGGCTGATCGCGTTCGGGGCGCTAGTCGGGGCGCTGTTCATCGGTCAGCAGTTCTCCCAGAATGTGCTGGGCCTCTCGCCGCTGAAGGCCGTGCTGCTGGTGACCGTGATGGCCGTGGCGCTCATACCGGCTTCGATGGTGGCCGGTCGTATGGTGTCGCGGCGCGGTTCCCGGTTCCCCTTCCTGCTGGGGCTGGCGATCGTGGCCGCGGGTTTCCTCGTGATGCTGGTCTGGTGGAAGCCTGGAGTGTCGCTGGTGTGGGTCGAGATGGCGTACCTGTTGATCGGGGTGGGTATCGGGCTGTCCTCCACGGCGGCGATGAGTTCGCTCAGCGAATCCTTGCCGATCGCCAAGGCAGGAATGAGCTCTGGTTCCGCGGACCTCACCAAAGATTTGGGCGGTGCGGTGTTTCAGGCTCTGCTTGGCACCGCCCTGGCCATCACCTACAGCGACTTTTTCACCCGAGCTTTCGCGAAAGCCACCCCCGAGCAGGCAGAAGAATTGGGCAGTCGTGCCGCCCAATTGATAGCGGCATCGTTTGAAGGTGCCGAAACGGTGGCGGCCACCCTGCCCGGGGCAGAGTCTAAATTGTTGCTCGCAGAGGCCGCGCAGGCTTTTGCAGAAGGAAAGACTGTGGCGATCGGTTGGGCCTTGGCCTCGGTCATCATCGGCTTCGTGCTGGTGGCGTGGAAGTTCCCGCGCAAAGATGCCGAACGCACCTACATCGCCAAGATCCAAGCCGAGAACGAACGTGCCGCGGCCGACGCCGCGTCCGCCACCTGACCCCGGGTAGTGGATGCGCGGGCTCGCGCACTGGCGGCATGATGGAGCCGTGAACACTTGGGCTCTCGTCACTGCGATCGTGACGGTCGCAGTTGGAGTCTCCGGTTGCGCTGCGAGCACCAACTCTCAGACGGCCACCGCACCGGACCGCGCCGCGGTGCGGGCGTGCGCCATCACCGACACCGGCAGCATCGACGACCGCACCATCAACCAGAGCACGTGGGAGGGATTCCAACGTGCACAGACTGAACTCGGGGTGGACATCTCATATCTGATTTCGGCCACCCAAGCCGAATACGTCCACAACTTGGCGCAGTCGGTGGCCTCCGGGTGTGACGTGATCATCACCGTCGGCGCCATGATGGCCGAGGCGACCGCAACCACGGCCCGGGCGCATCCGGAGGTCGACTTTGTTGCGATTGACGCACAGGTCAGCGATCCTCCGAACAACCTGCGGCCTGTGAGCTTTGATGTTGGCCCGCCTAGTTTTTTGGCCGGATACCTGGCGGCTGCCACCTCGACAACCGGCACTGTGGGCACATGGGGTGGGATCGATCTGCCGCCCGTGCGCGCGTTGATGGAGGGTTTTCGGGCGGGAGTTGCCCACTACAACGCCGGACATGACGCTTCCGTCCAGGTCCTCGGTTGGGACGGCACACAGGGAGTGTTCGTCGACTCCTTTGCCGATCCGGTCGCGGGAGAGGTGGTTGCGGCGAGTCAGATCAGCCAAGGTGCCGATGTGCTGTTTCCGGTCGCCGGTGCTTCCGGTCTCGGCGCCGGTGTCGCCATCCAGAACAGCGGGCGCGGCGCATTGATCTGGGTGGATACCGATGGCTACCGCACGACTGATTTCGGACCCGTGATCATGACCTCGGTGCTCAAGAATGCCGATCGGGTGGCCTTCACTGCAATTGCCGATGTCGCGGCAGGCACATTCAGTGGCGGCCAAGTCACGGCAACGTTGGCCAACGGCGGTGTGGGGCTGGCACCGTTCCACGACTTCGACGACGACATCTCGGCTGCGGTGCGCGCCGAGCTCACCACCCTCACCGATGAGCTGAACGCTGGCAGGGTGCGGGTGTCCGGGCCCTAGCCCGACTCGTTCACCATTAGGCCGAGTGCGCCCGTGGCGACCCACTAGCATGATCGAGGAGCATCTGCTGGTGCCTGTTGACGAGTCGAAAGGACGTTCCCCGTGACCGGTCGAAGGTGGTACGCGGCACTGATTGTTGTGGCCGCCGCAGTGAGTTCGGGATGCGCCCCGACCGCCCAATCCGACACCGGTGCAACGCCGTCCGCGACGCCGACGGCAATCACACAGGTCGCCTGGCAGCCAGCGGCGCAACAACCAGGTCTGGTTCCTGCAGAACCGTCCGTGACTCCCACCGCGACCGCCACTCAAACCACAACGGCCACAGCAACGCAAACGGCCACCGCAACGGCCACGGCCACCAGAACCGCTACTCAAACGGCCACCCAAACGGCCACCGTGACGGCCACGCCCACTCCCACCCCGACCCCATCAGCCACTACCAGCCCCACGAGCGGTGCCGCGCTGACGTGGCTCTGGTGGTTGCTCGCCGTGGTGGCGATCGTCGCCGTGATTGGGGGCATCATCTGGGCGACGACGCGTTCCCGGAAGCGTCGCGAGTGGGACGCCGCCCTGGCCGGTGTGACTCCGGTGCTGACGTATCTAGCTGACAGCACGGTTCCCGAGTTGGTCGCCGACCCGATGGCAGCGCCACGCCTATGGCCAGCTGCACGCGCAGATTTGGAGCAGCGCCGCGTGGTGCTGGCGCAATTGACCCGTTCCGCTCCGGATGATGAACGCGAAGTAGTCGCCAACGCGTTGCTCATGACCGCCGGGGAGTTGCGCGCCGCGATTGACGTGCGCGCCACGGCTGCGAACGTGGGCCGGATTCCGCAACCCAGCGAGGCGGGCGGCAACGTCGATCTGCTCACCCGCCGCGATGTCTTGCATGCGGC
>CAZVKB010000033.1:20259-23570 GCA_964627505.1 uncultured Actinomycetes bacterium
CCGGTATCCCGTTATCCCGGTCTCCCGCCCACGGCACCAGCCTCGTGAACACCGAGCGCTACTGGCCCACCCGTTGCTACAGTCGGCCACCACCGGATTGAGGAGGTTGTTGTGGCACTCTCGCGCGCAGGATCAGCAGGTGTCGCCGCGGGCGCGGCGGTTCTTGGTGGAGTGCTGCTGTTCGCCACCGCCGCCCCATCTAGTTTGGTGGACACCCCGGCCTACGAAGTTGACCCGAATATCACGTCGGAAATCTCTGCCGCCAACACCCCGGCATTGTCAGACTTCTACCAAGTGGACTCCTGGCAAGCAGGGCCCCCCGGCACCTTGGAGAAAGCCGAACCAATCGAAGGTGCGCCGCCTGGGATGCAGCTATATCGCATCATGTACCAGTCCACCGACCTGCGCGGCAACGCTATTCCCGTCACGGGTTTGTTCGCGGCACCTGCCGGCGACCCACCGCCGGGGGGCTTCCCCCTCATCGGTTTCGGCCACGGCACCACGGGGGTCGGTCAGGCGTGCGGCATGAGCCAAACCCCGGTCACCCCGGAGACCCCGGCGTATAGCAACTTCGTGCCGCACATTCAGCCGTTGGTCGAGCAGGGTTGGGCGGTGGCTGCCAGCGATTACTCGGGGATGGGTGCGCCAGGCCCGTCGTCGTATCTGGTGGGCCCGCTGGAAGGCCGCGGCATTTTGGACTCCATGCGCGCGGTGCTCAATCCGTCTGATCTCATCGGTTCGGTCCCGATCAATCAGAGCAAACTTGGCGTCTACGGCAAGTCACAAGGGGGAGAAGCCGTGCTTTCCGCAATGGAAATTTCCCCCACCTACTCTCCCGAATTGGATATCGCCGGCGGTGTCTCGCTGGCGCCTGGACTGACCCCTGGATTGCAGGGTGTTCTGAACGCGGTGGCGAGCAACCCCACGAGCACGTCGCAGAACATGTTCGTGCTTTTGATCGCCAAGTCCTACGCCGAGAACTATCCCGAGGACACCAACCTTGACGAGATTCTCAGCGACAAGGGCAAGGAGAAGATGGCCATCCTTGACCAGTATTGCGGCGGCGACCTCGCCGATCGGGTGGTGGACGTGCCGCTGGCCGAGTTGCTCAACACTCCCGTGGCCTCCGGCTTGGTCACGGCCCTCGGCAAGGCGATGCCCGGTTCCCAGCCGCTGGAGATGCCGGTGGTGATCGCCCAGGGCTTGAAGGACAAGACGATTTTGCCGCAGTTCACTCACGCGCAGGTGATGTCACGCTGTGCGCTCGGCGACACGGTGTACTACGTGCGGTTCCCGTTCGACGATCACCCTTCGTTGAACTACCAAGCTCGTCTGTCGAGCACCTCAGTGATCGACTGGATGAACGCTCGCTGGGCGGGCGAACCGGCTCCGGACAACTGCGCCAACCAGTTACTCGGCACTACCGATGTGGCAAGCGGGGTGACCTCATGAATCGCGAGTTCCTGCCCGAGGCTGTCATCGGCCTCACTATTGGCCTGCTGCTTGCTGTGCTCGCGGTATATCGAACCAAGAAGCCGGCGAAGCGGGGCGTGATGTCCCGGGGCGCGATGATCGCAGTGCTGCTGTACGCAATCGTCGCCGCGCAGGTTTTGGTACGCGATGGCATGACGTTCATCGGTCTGCTGCTGTTGCTGGTGATGGTGTGTCTGCCGGTGGCGGGGATGATGTTGGCCGCGCGCGGTCCGTATGTCACGGGCACTCCGGCGCAGGTGGGCCGAGTGCTGGTCAGCGTTGGTTTGGCTGCGGCCATGCTGATCGCGGCCGGGCAGACTTTGTCGATGCTCAGCCTGGTGGATCCGCGCATGTTGGTGGTGGTGCTGGCAGGAGTCACCGGTTTGCTTGTGGCGTTCGACGGAATGCGGGCGGCTGGGCGGATTGGTTCGTTGGCGGTGTGGCTGCTGATCATTCCGATTGTGCTGACGCTCGCCTTGGCGTTCCTGCTGGGCAACATCGGTCAAGCTGTCAGTCCGATCATTCGGACCGGCGGTCTGCCGATCGCCACGGTGGTGTCATTGATGGCAGCGTTCTTGGTGCTCGGCGCGGCGGACATGGCACTGGCGGCATCCCAGCGCAGCGCGGGTTGGTCCCCGGTGCGGGTGCTCGGCGGAGTGTTCGCAGTGGTGATCCTGCTGGCATTCGGGATGCTGATGTTCTTTGGTGGCGCGATCCTGGCACCAACTGTGCAGTTCTTTGTGATTCCGGCGAATCTCGATGCCCTACCTGGGTTGGCCGGAGTTGTGCTGGCGGTGCTGACCGTACTGTTCGCTGCCGTCGTGGCGAGTGCCCTGTCGGGGTTGCTGGCCACCGAACGTGGGCTGCTGGCGGAGTCCCGTTCGGGCCAGGTGGCGCAGTCTGACCAGGTGGCGCAGTCTGACTACTCTGACCACGTCGCACAGCCTGAACCGGCCGAGGATGCGCCCGCCACAATTGGTACTGAGAGCACTTCCCTGCGCCTGTTTTGGATCGGGCTCGCAGCGGCCACAATCCTCGCACTCATCAACCCGGGGATGGAATGGGTGGTGATCGCGAGCAGTCTGGCCGCGGCCGCGTTGGCGACGGCGATGAATGCGCGCGGGGTGCTGATCGGGCTGGTTCTCGCCGGCGTGCTGATCGTGGTCATGTCGCTGACTAAGACAATGACGTGGGGATTGTGGGCAGTGCTCGCGGTGGCTGTGGTGGCGATTGTGGCCCGGGTCGTGTCACCGCGCGCCACACCTACGGCCGAAGTCAAAGCGGCAGACAACGTGTCAATCACCAGCTGATCTCGCGGCCGTGAACCCGCTGCTTTGATCCCGCGGCGTTGACCCCGCGGCGTTGAACCCGCTGCTTTGATCCCGCGGCGTTGACCTCGCTGCTTTGATCCCGCTGCGCTGACCTCATCCCAGACGCCGCAAATCACCTCGTAGGCTTCGGGTCATGGCCAATTCAGTGACTCCGGCAGCCACCGTCCGGCCCGCCAATCCCCGAATCGGACCCATCGAATTCGACGTGTCCACCTGGGTCTACGCCACGGTCACGCTGATGTCGCTTTTAGTCGTCTACGACGGCTGGGGAGACCTCAAGGGCGTCATCGGCATTGTGATCGTGGTGGTGGGGCCGACGCTCGCACTCGCTATGGCGCACACATTCGCTGAGGTGCTGGAACATGGGGTCATCACTGGACGGCAACTGCATGCGGGCGAAAAGTCCTCGCTGCTGCTGGATTTCCTGACGTATCTGTTGGTGAGCGTCCCACCGCTGATTGTGTTGGCCGTGATGTCGCTGGTGTTCAATGCATCTCTCACCAGGTC
>CAZVKB010000034.1:0-10557 GCA_964627505.1 uncultured Actinomycetes bacterium
AACCGTAGACCTTCTCCTTACCATGGAGACGCTCTGCCGACTGAGCTATTGGGGCATGCCACAACCTGTCCCGGTTGCCCGCCCCATGAGGGTACATGCCCAACGCGGGAGGTGGGGATCCGGGGCGGTGGCCGCCCGCGCTGCTGCGGGTGGTCACCATCTGCGGTTAGATTTCGGGCTATGAAATGGACCGCAGCAAACATCGGCGACCTCACCGGTCGCGTCATCGTCGTGACCGGCGCCAACAGCGGCTTGGGCTTCGAAGCCACCAAGGCACTCACTTTGCATGGTGCCACGGTGGTGGCCGCGTGCCGGGACACCGCCAAGGGTGCCGTGTGTGCGGCTTTGCCGGGACCGGGTCGCGCCGACGTGCGGGAACTGGATCTGGCTGACTTGGCATCCGTGGCGGCGTTTGCCGACGGTGTCCAAGCCGACTACCCGCAGGTGGACGTGTTGCTCAACAACGCCGGTGTGATGGCCTTGCCGCGCGGCGAGACCGTGGATGGTTTCGAGCGGCAGTTCGGCACCAACCACCTGGGCCACTTCGCACTCACCGGGCGGCTGCTGCCGGCGTTGTTGGCTGCTCCGAATGCGCGCGTGGTTACGGTGAGTTCGAGTGCGCACCGGATGGGTCGGATGAACTTCGCCGATCTGCAGAGCGAGCGCCGCTATCGACGCTGGTCGGTCTACGGGCAATCCAAGCTCGCCAACTTGCTGTTCACCTACGAACTGCAGTCGCGCTTCACGCACGCGGGAGTGTCCGCTATCGCAGTAGCCGCCCATCCGGGCTACTCAAACACCAACCTGCAGTCGGCTCATGCGCGCGCCACCGGCAGCGCATGGGAGCGGCGCATCACCGATGTGGCCAACTCGGTACTGGGCCAATCCGCGGAGGATGGCGCCCTGCCGGAGTTGTATGCCGCGGTTGCTCCTGGCGTCCACGGCGGTGACTACTACGGCCCCGACGGTTTCATGGAGACTCGCGGCCATCCCACGCTGGTCCAGCCCATCGACCGAGCTCGGGATATGGGGGACGCTGCCCGGCTCTGGGCCGCATCCGTCACACTCACTGGTGTCGACTATCACGAATTGGGGCACACACAATGACGACAGACCACTTCGACTCTGTGCACTCGGTCGCGCAGTACGCGCTGTACATCCTGCAGGACGAATTTCCCAACGGGGTAAGCGTTGCCAGTCCGCAGCGTTTTGAACTGCCCGCCGGATCCACCCAAGTGGTCACCGAAGTCGCCGGCGTCGGTGCCCACGCGGTGGTGTTGGTGAGCGCACCAGTGGCCATTGGCGTCCCGCCGTCTCCGGAGGTGTTCGAGTTTGTCGCCCGCCAGGGTGGGCGTCCCAGCCTCGGATCGCTTGTGGTGGTGGATCACCCGGACGGCACGTTGCTCAACGTCTTCGTCGTGCACCACATCTATGGCAGTTGCCTGGACCGAGCCGAGTTACTCACGTCTGTGGCAAATGTGGCCAGTCAAGCCGACGATCTCGATGAGGAATTCGTCTCGCGGTTCGGGGGTCAGCGTTTGACCGACGTCGTGTCCGAGAGCCCGCGCATCTGAGGCGCACTGAGCATCTGAGTCACACTGACGCATCCGCGTGAGTAGCGCGGGGTGGTGGCCGGTGCGTCAGGCGCTGGCAGGGGCTGCGCACAGCAGTGGCTCAGGACTCGCGCAGTAGCGGCTCAATCGCGTCCAGCACGTGCACATCTTCGATCGTGCTGGGCACCGGAGCGTGCCGCCCATCTGCGATGCTGCGCATCGTGCCGCGCAGGATCTTGCCGGAGCGCGTCTTAGGCAACGCCGGCACCACCACCACGGATTTCAATGCCGCCACCGGCCCGATCTCGTGCCGCACTGAAGCCACGATCTGGGCACTCACGTCGTCGTGCGCGAGCTCATTGTCCGCGGCGAGCACGACGAACGCTTTCGGAATCTGGCCTTTGAGCGGATCGGCCACCCCGATGACGGCGCACTCAGCGACCGCGGGATGTGCTGCCACCACTGCCTCCATCGACCCGGTGGACAGTCGATGGCCCGCCACGTTAATCACGTCGTCGGTGCGGCCGAGCACATGCAGATATCCGTCTGCGTCGATCAGGCCACCGTCGCCGGTGGCGTAGAAGCCTGGGAAGGCTGCCAAGTAGCTCTCGTAGAAGCGGCGATCATCACCCCACAGTGTGGGCAGAGTGCCTGGCGGCAATGGCAGCCGAATCACGATGTTGCCCTCTTCACCCGCGGGCACGGGCGTCCCGGAACCGTCGACCACAACCACGTCGTAGCCGGGCATGGCCACAGTCGGCGACCCCGACTTCAGCGGGAGCAGTTCCACCCCTCGCGGGTTGGCGGCGATCGGCCAGCCGGTCTCGGTCTGCCACCAGTTATCGATCACTGGCACGTCCAGAAGTTCGGAGGCCCAGGTGTAGGTGTCGGGATCGAGCCGTTCGCCTGCTTGGTACAGCGCCTGCAGGCTGGTGAGGTCATGGCTGGTGAGCGCTGTGCCGTCTGGATCCTCTTTGCGAATGGCGCGAATGGCTGTGGGCGCTGTAAACAACGCGGCGACCTGGTGGTCGGCAATCACACGGCCAAAGGCACCGGCATCAGGTGTGCCGACGGGTTTTCCTTCGTAGAGCACGGTTGTGGCACCTGTGAGGAGAGGTGCGTAAACGATGTACGAGTGGCCCACCACCCAGCCCACATCGCTGGCTGCCCAAAACACCTGACCGGGTTGGATCCCAAAAATGTTGCCCATGCTCCAGCGCAGGGCGACCGCGTGGCCGCCGTTGTCGCGCACCACCCCTTTCGGCCGACCGGTGGTACCAGAGGTGTAGAGGATGTACAGCGGATCCGTGGCGGCGACGGGGACACATTCGGCTGGCTGGGCAGTGCGCATCACCGCGTGCCAGTCCAGGTCCTGCGGGCCGAGTTCGACGGGAAGCTGTTCGCGCTGCACGATCACCCGCGCCGGCACCTCATGCTCGGCCACGTCGAGGGCTTCGTTGAGCAAAGGCTGATAGGGGATCACCTTGCTGCCTTCGATGCCACAGGAGGCGCTGACCACAACCTTTGGTTTGGCGTCATCGACGCGTACCGCCAACTCAGCGGCCGCGAAGCCGCCGAACACCACCGAATGCACTGCCCCGAGCCGGGCGCAGGCCAGCATTGCCACCACGGCTTCC
This sequence comes from uncultured Actinomycetes bacterium, assembly GCA_964627505.1. Taxonomy (GTDB): domain Bacteria; phylum Actinomycetota; class Actinomycetes; order S36-B12; family UBA10799; genus JACJWR01. The sequence goes on from CAZVKB010000034.1 coordinate 3,191, forward strand.
GGGATCATCGGCATGTAGAGCACCACGCGGTCGCCCTTCGCCACCCCAAGTGCGCGCAGGACTCCCGCGAAAGCGGCCACATCAGCCAGCAATTCGGCGTAACTGAACGTGCGCTGGACGCCGGTGACCGGACTGTCGTAGATGAGGGCGGGTTGATCACCGCGACCTGCGATCACATGCCGGTCCAAAGCGTTGTACGACGTGTTGAGGATGCCGTCTGCAAACCAACGGAAGAAGGGCTCGTCAGTTCGGTCGCACGCTGTGGTGGGGGCGGTGAACCAGTCGATCCCCTCGGCCGCCGCCAACCAGAACGCCTCCGGGTCGGCCAAACTCTCCTGGTAGAGGTCGGCGTAGGAGCGGAGGCCGTGTGGAGTCGTTGCATCGTGATGAGCCATAGGTGATGCTCCCAAATCAGTCTGGCGAGGGGCAACCATGCGCCGCCGCTATGCGCTGAACGCTCAGGTGAGTGCGACGAGCGGTAGGAGCGAAGCGGTCAGTGACTTAGGCGATGGCGGCCAACCCGACACCGCCAGCGGCATGTTGCAGACACCGAAGGCGCCCGCCCGATCGAAGTGGTGATCGACCGGGCAGGCGCCCTCGGTGGAAACTCCTGTGCACACTGCTCACAGGAGGATGGTGCAGGTTAGGCGGTCATTGGTTCGCGACCCTTGGGGTCGGGGCCGTAGCGGTTGGGGCCGGCGGTGCCGTCCTGGACGTAGAACACAAACAGCAACACCAGTGGGCCGATGCAGCAGATCACCGTCAGCCACCACCACCAACCGGTGGCGTCCTTGTCGTGCAGACGTCGCACCGACACAGCCAGCCACGGCAAGATGAAGGCCAGACTCACCACGGTCTGGATCCAGCCGGGGTTGTACACGAAGGCAGTTGTGCCTTCCGTGGTGGTGGTCGTCATCACTTGCAGACCCAGCATCGCGTCCAGCAATGAAGCCACGAAACTGACAATCACCAGGAAAAGGTAGAACCACCAGAATTCCGAGCGCCGAGCGCGCCCGCTGAAGGTGACGTACTTGCTCATACAGGTCTTTACAGCTTCGCCGAATCCCATGGTTGGCTCCTCACATACAGCAGTCGATGACGGCGACGCATGTGACGCCACCTGTTGCTCACCATGGCAGAGGCCACCAAGTGGGTCAAGGATGCTTTACTCACGGCGTGTTGATGTTGGCCGTTCCACCGTGCCGTCCATGAACGTGAGGATCGCCGCTTCTACGCGTTCGGGCAGCCACGCGCGGGCAAAGTCCCCACCCCCGATGATTGCCGCTTTGGTTGCAGTCTCGGCTGCCAACGCGGTGTCGGCCACCACCGTCACCGACATCAAATCCGTGTCGGCTGGCTTCCCGGTGCGGGGATCAATCAGGTGATGCCCACCTGACCACCGCCGACGCGCCACCGAACTAGTGGCCACCCCGGCATCAGTCACAGACCATTGCCCCAAGTTGCCCACTGCGCGCATCGGTGCACCACCCCGCAATTCGGCCCACGGTCGCTCATCTGCCGCCGCCACCACCCATGGCTGTCCATCGGCATTCACCCCCCGGGCTCGCACGTCGCCCCCGAGGTCGACCAGGACACCGGGATGATCGGCGAACACGTCACTCACCAGATCAGCGGCCAGACCCTTCCCGACGCCCCCGGAATCCAGTTGGAGACCTCGAGGTGCTCGGATTTCTCGCCCAGCCACCACCAGGTCGGACACCGAGTGCACGTTTCGTCGATGCCTGGGGCGGGCGCTGCGCGCAGCCGAATCGAAGTCGGTGTCGTAACCCGCAGCGACCAAATCATCCAGAATCGCCGCATCAACCAATCCAGTGGAGTCCCGCGAGGCAGCCACCATGGCAGCGCAGAGGGCGGCCGTGACCGCAGATACCTGCACGGAAACTTCCTCGGCGGCTGGTTGCGCGCCCGGCCCAACCGGCGCCGACAATGCCAGCGCACGGTTGAGAGCCGTCAGCTCGGAGTCCTCCCGAAACCGGCTCCAGGCGTGGTCGAGGGCAATCACCATCTCCCATGCCGCCTGGGCGCTGGCCACGGCGTCAGCCGCATTGGGCGCCACCACCGTGACCGCGCAGCGAGTCCCCATCGCACGCCCCGAGTAACGTGCGGCAGAGAATCGCTCCCCCGACGTGAGCGACCACCCGGATTGCCCGGCAGGTGCGGACACATCCATGGTGACCGCTGCGGTCACGTCAGCTTCCAGACGACACAGCTGCCGGCGCCGGGGCGGCCGCAAGGGCGGGGGCTGCTGCCGGGGCCGGTGCTGAATAACTGCCGGTACTCGACGACGAACCCCCGGACGATGCGCTGCTGCTCCCGGCAGAGGAGTAGCTGGAACTGCCACCGCTGCTCGATCCGGACGAACCCGATGCGCTCGAACCGCTGGTGGAGCCCGATGAGCCGGAAGCGCCAGACGAGGTCCCGCCGGAACCTCCGCTGGCAGTTGCAGCTTGGACGTTTTGCGCCGCCACTGCAGCAGCCACCTGGTCCACTTGGGCTTGATAATTGGCCGCCGCCGCGTCGAGTTGGCGTTGGTACTCGGCCCGGATCGCGGCCTCAGTCTGTCCCTGAGCGGCCTGCTGCTCGGCCACGGCTGCTGCCACGGCGGCGTCACGCTGCGCCGCCACAGTGTCAAACGTGGCGGCCGCCTGGGCGTTCTCTGCACGGGTGTCCGCGGCCGCCCGGCTGGCCACGACTGCCACCATGCCCATGGTGAGGGACACGGCGACACCGGTGGTGAGTATCCGAGCGCTGGTGTTATTCCGGGGAGCGGGTCGACGTACCGTGGGCGGCGTAGTTGTGCCGCTTGCCTGGTCAGTCATCGTCCTCGTCCTCCTGGTCTTCGGACTCGAACTCGTCCTCTGATTCGTCGTCATCATCGGAATCGTCGCGATAGCTCGCCGCAGGAGCAGGTGCTGCAGCCGGTGCGGCCGGAGCCACGTTTTGTGCCTGCGGTGCCGCGACAGCGGCACTGTAGGTGCTCACCGAACCACTCGTGGAACCCGGATCTCCGGCCCCGCCAGCACTCGATCCGCTATCTCCGGATCCGGAAGCTACGGCGCCACCAGCCGCCTCTGGAGCCGGGTTCCCGGCAGCGGCAATCTCCGGTACGGCCACCGGTGGCACCTCCAGGGCCGGCGGCGCTGCCACAGCCGCGGCAGTGCTCGGTGTTGACTGAGCGACCGCTTGTGGCTGGGCGGTGCCGATCACCTGGGCTTCGGATTTGGCCGATTGCAGCGAACCGACGGCGGCCACGGCCCCGACAGTCGTGACCGCCACCAGCACCCCGGACGCGATGCCCGCCATCAGCGTCTTGCGCTCCATGGTTACCACCTTTCGTTGATGTCCCGAATCGTGACAGCACAGGTGGCTCGGTGGAAGCCCGCGAGGGTTAAGCGACGTTAAGGAACTCCGCAGCACCCAAGATCACTAGCCACCACGAGGCGACGAACCAGCACCGCGACTGCCACCATGACCCCATGAGAGTGGGCGTTGTTGAAGACGACGAGAACATGATGGCGGCCACTGCCGCGGGGTTGCGGCGCCACGGTTTCGAGGTGCTGCCGGCTACTACCGGCGCCGAGGGGCTGCGCATCGCCGGGTCTGTGGACCTTGTGCTGCTCGATCTGGGGTTGCCGGATCTGGATGGTCTGGCCGTGTGCAAGGGGATCCGCGAGCACAGTGACGTGCCGATCATCATCGTGACTGCCCGCGGCGCCGAAGGTGATCGGGTGCGCGGCCTGGAACTTGGCGCCGACGATTATGTGGTCAAGCCATACTCCATGCGTGAACTCGTCGCACGCATCCGCGCCAACATCCGGCGCCGTGCACCCCGGACGGAGTCGATTGTGGTGGGCCCGCTGAGCCTCGATCGGGAACGCCACGAATGCCGCCTCAACGGCGCGATCATGACGCTGACTCCCAAGGAGTTCGAGCTACTGGTGGTTCTGGCCGAGGAGCCGGGCCGAGTGGTGCCGCGCAAAGAGATCTATGCGCGGGTGTGGGATCCGGTGTGGGTGGGGTCGGGAAAGTCGCTGGATGTGCACGTCACCGGCCTGCGCAAGAAATTGGCAGACTCAGTGGTGTCGATCGACAGTGTGCGTGGGGTGGGCTACCGGTTGAGCCTCGCCACACTCGAAGATGCCGATGCCATCGGCGCCGGAGAGCCGGGCACATGATCCGGTTTCCACGGTGACCCGCCGCATTGCGTGGACATTCGGGATCTTGATCGCGGTGATCGTGCTGGCGTTGGGGATCCCGGGGGTCACGCTATTTCGAGACGCCGAGATGACCAATCTGCGTCTGGGGATGGAGCGGGATGCGCTGGTCTTGGCAGATGACCTGGCTGGGCTGCCGGCCGAAGCGTGGCGATCTCGGCTCACCGACTACGAGAATCGCACGGGTGCCCGGCTGGCGGTGGTCAATGCCAGTGGCCTCTTGGTCTTCGACACCGAGGGCGCCCAGTTGGGAGTCCCCTTCACCAGACCGGAAATCACCGAGGCGTTGACCGGCCGGGTGGTGGCCGGGGTGCGGCCGTCGGTGACTCTCGGACAGTCCCTGACCTATGCCGCGGTGCCGGTTCGCCACGGCGGCGAAACGATCGGCGCACTCCGCATGACCATGCCGGCCAGCACTGTGGACGCCAAGGTCGACCGATTACAGGTGCTGCTGATCGCCGCCCTCGCTGCCGTGCTCGCAGTATCGGTGATCGTGTCGTGGGCGGTGGCCTCCGTTTTGGCACGACCGCTGGCCCAGTTGGCCATCGCTGCCCGAGATGTGGGCAACGACCCCAGCCGACGAGTCGGGGCCCTACGCGGGCCGCGTGATGTACGGTCCGTGGCCGAAGCCCTCGACGAGACTGCCGCGAAACTCGACGAGGCCATCGCCCGCAGCCGATCGGTGGCAGAGGAGTCGTCGCACCACCTTCGTACGCCGCTGGCGGCGCTGCGTTTGCGGGTGGAGGCACTGTCCGACCTCTCCGATGGCGAAGCTCATGGGGAAGCCGAAGCGGCGCTGGTGGAAATCGATCGCCTGAACCGGCGGATCGAGCAGATACTTGCCATCGCCCGCGGTGGCACCGAGCAGGAGCGCGAGCGGGTGGACGTGGCTGTGGCCGTGACTGCCCGGATTCCTACGTGGGTGCAGGTGGCAGAGCAACACGGGATTACCGTGCACCTGGTCGAACCGGCTCAGGCAGGAGCGGTGCTGGTGGCACCTGGCACCATCGAACGCACGCTCGATGAGTTGGTCGGAAACGCTCTGCAGTACGCCGACACTCAGGTGGATGTCGCTGTCGAAGCAGACGACGAGTGGGTGTCGTTGCGCGTGCAGGACGATGGCCCGGGGATACCGGTGGCTGAGTACGAGCGGATCTTTGAGCGTTTCCGACGCGGATCGCAGGCGCGCAGCGGGGGCAGTGGGCTGGGTTTGGCCATGGTGCGAGAAGCTGCCCGCACTGCCGGCGGGGACGCGCGGGTGGTGGACGGCAAGCCGGGTGCGTGCATTCAAGTCCAGTGGCCAGTGCAGCCAGATGGATCCGTCTCAGAGCACTGATTCATCGACTTTCCTCTCCCTTAACCCGCAAGACCTTTCCAAGTGTCGTTGCCTTCCACCACAGTGCAGACATCGAAATTCAGGTGTGAGAGGAACCCCTATGGACATCATCGCCGCAGAGTTGCCCCTGTTATGGATTTCCGCCCGCGCCGTGGGACTCGCCGCATGGCTGGCAAGTTCGCTGGTGGTGATTCTGGGACTCATCTCGACGTCCGGAGTGCTGCGCACGAGCCGCAGCGTCACATCGGTGCGCACGATCCATCGCACCATGGCAGCCGCCACACTCGGCCTGGCTATTGGACATTTCGCGCTCCTAGTCCCCGACCCCTACGCCAAGCTGACGCTGCTCGACGGCCTGATCCCCGGGTTGGCGCCCAATCAGCGCGCAGCCACCGCGCTCGGCACACTCAGTCTGCTGGTGTTGAGCGCAGTCTTCGTCGCGTCCCTCAATCGCCGTCGACTGTCGCCGCGGGCGTGGCGAGTGGTGCACACCACCGCATTTCTGGTGTGGCCCATGGCCACGGTGCACTACGTCGTCATGGGCACCGACGCTATGCAGTGGTGGTCGCTGGCCATGATGGCCGCGGTGGCCGCAACCGTGGTGGTGCTGCTCGTCCTGCGCTCGGGTGGCGCTGCGACCACGAAGGGTGCCGCAACCATGCCGAGACAGGCTGTGGGATCACCGACCAATGCCGTTCGCGACCGAGGTTCGATCACCATCATGGCGATGTTGGTGGTGGGCCGCACTGACGAGACCGCCGACAGCGTCTCGTTCTACCTGCGACCTGCGGACGCAAACCCAAGAAACCTCGCCTTCACTCCCGGGCAATTCCTCACCGTGCGCGTGCCTGGCCCGCTAGGCACCGAACTCGCCGACGTCGCCCGGTGCTACTCCGTGAGCGACCACGAGCCGACCACCGGCACACTGCGCATCACGGTGAAGCGGGTGCCCGGCGGCTATGCCTCCAATTGGCTGTGCGACCACCTGCAGGTGGGGGCCAATCTGGATGTGATCGGGCCGAGCGGGAGTTTCACCTACGTGCCCACTCTGGGCGAAACGGTATTCTTCGCCGCAGGCAGTGGCATCACGCCGATCGCATCCATGATCCGCTCGGCGCTGACTCAGCCAGGTGGCCGGATGACACTGTTCTACGCCAACCGCGATGCGGCCAGTGTGATCTTTGCGAGCGAACTGGCGGCTCTCGCGCAGGCCCACCCCGGTCAGCTTCAGTTGGTGCACTGGCTGGAGTCCGAGCGCGGATTGCCCACCGCAGAGGCACTTCGGAGCGTGCTGCGCAACCACCGTTCCCCCGAACCCGCGCAGGTGTACGTGTGTGGACCTGCACCGTTCATTTCTGCTGTACGCGACGCCGCAGTCGGCGAACGGTGGCCGGCGCAGGCAATGCATGTGGAGGCATTCGCCTCACTCACCCGGAACCCGTTTGCCACTGTCGATCGCACGCGCAGTGCAACCTCGGCTGAGCTTCCGGCGGCTGCGGAGGTGGTGCTTGACGGCGAAGTTCACAACGTCGCCTGGCATCCGGACGACACGTTGCTCGATGCGCTGTTGGACGCCGGTATCGATCCGCCCCGGTCATGCATGTCCGGGCAGTGCGGCACGTGTGCCTGCGTGGTGGTGGCCGGCGAGGTCGAGATGCCCGACACCGGTTTCCTCGATGCTGCCGAGGTTGCCGACGGTGTGGTGCTCAGCTGTCAGACCCGCCCGCTCAGCAAGGAACTAACGGTGCACTTCTAGGTGCAGGTGTCCTTCCGGGTGACGGTGCACTTCTAGGTGA
>CAZVKB010000034.1:10657-23423 GCA_964627505.1 uncultured Actinomycetes bacterium
AGGCTGAGTTGGCCGCGGAGCACCGACACTGCGGAGTGTCCGGGATCTCCATCCATCGGCTCGTCGGAGATGTCGACCGCTACGTATTGGGTGAGGTCCACTCCGGGGGGTACGGGCAGGGTGGCGGTGCCAGTTCCGCCAGGCACAACACCCATCGCGATCATCCCGCCGGAGGCCGGGTCGAGCAACCAGACCTCGTAATAGCCCGTGGGGGCGGAGAGGTTGGTGGTGTCGACGGTCAACACCTCACCGTCCGCGGCTTGGCGTACCTGCGCGACGCCGGTTTGACCGTTTACCGGGCCGCCCGGCACCGGCTCCAGGGACGCGGCGGCCACGACGGTTGGGGTGGAGCGCCATGCGTCTGCCGCGGCCACCAAAGCGCCTCCCGCCACGACTCCCGCCACGACGGCCGCGGCCAGCATCATCGGCCCGCCGCCACGGCTCCGCTTGGGCGGACTTTCCCTTCGTTTGGTCCGTCTGCCGGCGGCGAAGGTTCGCACCTTCGGGTCGCTGGCCGCAGCGGAGACGTGGGCCCACACGTGATCAGGAGGGGTGGAGTCAACTGCGTCGTCCCGTGAAGTGTCGTACGCCACCGTGAGTACCTCGAGCAACTCCGAGACTGTCAGTCGGCAGACTGGGCACACGTTGAGGTGCAGTTGTTGCTCCGGCGGCAGAGTGTCGCCGAGGGCTACCCCAGCCAACATATCCTCGGACACATGGGGGATTGCGCTAGAAGTCATCGCGACTGGCCTCCAATCGGGTCCGAAGTTTCATCAAGCTGCGCCGTAGGTGGCTCTTCACCGTGCCCAGAGGCAGGTCGAGCCGAGCAGCGATCTCTGGGTGGGTTAATTGGTCGTAGAACGCTAAGGCGACGATGGTGCGGGCGGGTTCAGTGAGCCCTGCAACTTCTTCTTTGAGAACTAAGCGGTCGATCAGTGTTTGGGTTTCCTGGGTCGCGCTTGCGCGCTCCACCGGTTCCGCCGTGGGCACTTCGGCGTGGGTGGAGGCCCGACGCAAGTGGTCGATCACCCGGCGCCGCGCGATCGCCACCAACCACGTCTGCAACGCAGCACGGGCGGGGTCGTAGGACGCCCGCCCGTGCCAGGCGGAGATAAATGTGGCTTGCGTGATGTCGGCGGCATCTTCCGGATTTCCGAGCGACCGCTGGGCAATGGTGAAGATCAAGCCACCCCATTGCTTGTAAGCGGTCTCCAGCGCTGCCGGATCACCCGCGGCGAAGGCGTCCCCGACCGCCACCTGTGTCGCCACCATGGGAGCAGTCTCCCATAGCGTCGCAGCAGGTCGGGGAGCCAACGCCGTCGTGGACATGTGGCCTACTGCAAGGTGGCCGGGTCGAAGCCCGGGGGCAGCAGCACGGTGTCGATCAGGTGGATCACGCCGTTGCTGGCGTCGACGTCGGGAGTCGTCACCTTGGCGGTGTCGTTGATGGTGACGCCGCCATTGGCGGTGCTGAGTGTGATGCTTTGACCCTCCAGTGTCGGTACCGGGCCGTTGGTGACATCCGCGGCCATCACTTCGCCGTTCACGACGTGGTAGGTGAGGATCTGGGTGAGGGCGGCTTTGTTTTGGGGTTGCACCAACTTGTCGAGCACGCCGGCGGGCAGGGCCGCGAATGCGTCGTTGGTGGGGGCGAACACCGTGAACGGGCCGGGGGCCTGGAGGGCTTCTACGAGGCCGGCGGCCTCGAGTGCGGTCACGAGGGTGGTGGTGCTGGCATTCGCCGAGGCGACGCCCACGATGTCCGAAGTCGAGGCCGGGTTGGTCATACCCGGGCTCGCGCTGGCGGCCATCGACGGTGAGGTCGTCGCAGTGGGACTGCTGGTGCTGCTGCTGGACTCGGAACTACAGGCGGCCAGGGTCAGAGCCGTCGCAGCGGCCAGACCGATGAAGGTGACGCGAGCTTTTGTGGTGCGCATGGTTTCTCCTCGTTTATGCCAGTCACGGGAGTGGCTAGTTTGGGGTTGGTCGTCTATGTATTCGCGCGCAAAACCGTTTCAGATGCACTTTTCTGAATAATGTTTGAAACGATTTTTCTGGAGTCGTCTCGGGGAAGTGCGAGACGCGCCCACGATCAGCAATCCGACCGTCCGGGGGCGTCCTGGAAGATGGCGTGGTGGTTATCAGATCAGATATCATCTGCCCGTGGACCCACAGTCTGACGCTGCGCTGCACGAAGTCTTGGCTTCCGCTGCCCGACTGCAAGAGGTAGTGCCGGACGGTCTCGCAGTCACAGCGTCCGGCGCGACGTGATGGTGGTTAATTTTCGGAATGTCGACGCCTCCTTCGACGACCAGGTGACCACGTGGCCTTACGAGGCACTCGTGGCATGCATTGAATACGGCCTTGTGCCAGATTGGCAGCCGATATTCACCGAACTACGACGTCGCCCTTGGGGTGAGGTGTCGCGCCGCGTGGAGCAGTACGCTGCGACCGGCGACGACCGCGCAGCCGCGCGACTATTCGGCCTGGCTGTGGCACGCGCCAGGTCGGATGCCGATGCCGCCGACCGGTCCGCCGTCGCCGCGAAGGTGCGGGATGCCATCTCAGTGTCGGGGCTGACGGCGAGCGCGTTTGCTGCCGAGGTGGGCACAAGCGCCTCCCGCCTGAGCACCTACGCCAGCGGCCGGGTGACGCCGTCGGCAGCGATGCTCATGCGAATCGAGCGCACGGCGACGCAGAAATAGGCGCACAGCCCCTGGCAGAGCCGCATCCTTCGGCTGCATTGGGACTCTGGGCCCTTACCAAATGTGGGATCGGGTGATTCGCTGGCAGGTGGGACACTACCGCTGGAGGGACACCATGGACGAAACAACATCAGGCGGCCAGTGGCACTGGGACGGGGCACAATGGCTGTGGTGGAACGGTCAGGAATGGGTACCAGCCACCGCGACCACACCACCAGAGCCACCGCCGGCTGAGCCGCCAGCGGCGTCCACACCCCCCAGCAGTCCGCCACCAGTGCCGCCGGTGCAGGCGCCGCCAACCGCGGCTGTTCCGCCACCCCCGCCAAACGCGACCGCACCCGCGCCACCGGCCGCCACCGCACCGCCACCGTCCCAAGTTGCGTCGCCGGCGAAACGCGGACTGGGGGCAGGCTGGATCGCGGCAATCGCAATCGGCGCCGTGCTGGTCCTAGTGATCGTCGGCGCCGGGGCTGGCTTTTTCTTCCTGCGGGACACTGACTCCAGCGATGTCGTCACCATCCAAACCGAGCCGCTGTCCACCTCCGTTGCTCCCTTTACTGCTTCGGTGGGCACCGACACCCCAGTCACCCCACCGCCAGCCCCGGCCACAGCCTCTGCCACTGCCGCGACCACCCAAGTAGCGCCCGCTGACACAGTTGGGCTTTACGGCGGCACTCTGAATCAAGGGACCTGCGACAAGGCCCAACTGGTGGCCTTCCTGCAAGAGAACCCCGACAAGGCCGCCGCCTGGGCACAGGCTGTCGGCATCACCGCCGAGGCCATCCCAGCCTTCGTCGCACCCCTCACACCAGTCCTGCTGCGCAGCGACACACTTGTGACCAACCACGGCTTCGAAAACGGCAAACTCACCACCTTCCCCGCGCTCCTGCAAGCCGGCACCGCCGTCATGGTCAACGACCGCGGCGCCCCCGTGGTCAAATGTAATTGTGGCAACCCGCTGACCCCGCCGCCCGCCACATTGACCAAGGCCAAATACAAAGGCCCCACCTGGCCGGAATTCAAACCCGGCGTGATGACAGTGGTCGAGCCCAGCACCACGGTGATCACAAATTTCGTGCTGGTCAACGTCACGAACAACGAGATGTTCGTGCGGCCCGTGGCCACCGACGGACAGCAGGACACACCCGGATCCGAGCCTCCCACCACTCCGGCACCGCAGGACACAGCCGCACCCGCCGCTCCAGCCGCACCCGCCGATCCAGCGACGCCCGCCGCTCCAGCAGCGCCCGCCGAGGACCAGTCCGCCGCAGCTATCGAACTGGCCAAGGGTTGGATGCAAGCAGCGGCGGATTCACAAGGACGCCCCATCGAATGGTCAGCCTTCTCATTTTCGGCCGCCCCAACCGGCTCGGGAACCTACGACGTGACCGTGACGGACACCACTGGCGACTTCTTCATCTTGTCGATCAACGTCAGCAGTGGCGAGGTCACGGTCAATCAACCGCCGAGTTGAGGTAATCACCGCACCAAGAAAGCGCCCTGGTCGCGCACCGTTTCCGGCTGCGACGAGGGCGCTTTCACGTGCGTGGTGGCGGGTCAAGGATTCGAACCTTGGAAGGCAAAGCCGACGGATTTACAGTCCGCTCCCATTGGCCGCTCGGGCAACCCGCCATGACGCCCTAAGAGGATACATGCCAACGTTGTGGCATCACCGTGTGGGAGGCTGACAACTCGCAAGCCCGCTCCAGCAACAGATTCTGAATCCCCCCACACCATGCCACCCAGATCTCAGGAGGATCCATGGCCGATAGCAGCTTCGACATCGTGAGCAAAGTCGACCGCCAGGAAGTCGACAACGCCCTGAACCAGGCAAGCAAGGAACTCGCCCAGCGATTCGACTTCAAGAACACCGGCACGTCGATTTCCTGGACCGGCGAACTCGCCGTCGAGATCGTCTCCGGCACCGAGGAGCGAGCCAGCGCCGCCCTAGAGGTGTTTCGAGACAAACTCGTCAAGCGCGGCGTCTCCCTCAAAGCCCTCGATGCCGGCGACCCCCGCGCGTCCGGCAAGGAATACAAAATCGCGTGCGCATTTTCCAGCGGGATCACCCAGGAGCAAGCCAAGAAGGTAGCCAAACTCATCCGCGACGAAGGCCCCAAGGGCATCAAGACCCAAGTGATGGGCGAGGAATTACGCGTCTCCAGCAAATCCCGCGACGCCTTGCAGGACGTGATCGCATTGGTGAAAGCTGCCGACTTCGACTTCCCGACGCAATTCACCAACTACCGGTAGCCGTCCCCGCCGCACCTGCCGACAGGCACAGCCGCGCGGCGTCGAGGCACACGTCAGCCGCGCGGCGCCCAGACACTCGTCAGCCGCGGCGCTCCAGAGCCGCGACTGCCTCGGCCAGCACCCGCTCTGCCACCACATCCCAGGACTCCGCTCCGCCGTGGGCGAGCGGGGCGGGCGGTTCTGCCTGCCACTGGGCGAGCATTGGCGGGAGCCAATGAGCCAAGGCGTCCACCTCGGGCGGAATCACCACCCCGTTGGCCGCCCGGGTGGAGTCGCGCAGACCCGGCACGTCGTAGCCGATCGTCGGCGTGCCCACGGCCGCTGCCTCCGACACCACCAGTCCCCAGCCTTCGCGCACGCTCGTCGCGACATGCACATGCGCACGCGCCATCCGGTCGACCTTGTCCTCATTGCTGACGAACCCCAGCACTTCCACCCACGCTGGCGCTTTTTCGCGTAGTTCGTCTAGCTGCGGACCGCCCCCGATCATCCAGACCTTCAAATCCGGAATCTGCGGCTTGACCTGTAGTGCCGCCTCCAGCACATCAAACGGCCGCTTGTAGTCCACCACTCGCGCGCACCAGACCACGGTCGGGTCGGTCTCCTTGGGCGGTAACACCGGCAGGTCTGCCGGCTCGTACCCCTCCGGCACCACGGTGATATCGGTGGGCCCAAACCGCTCCAACGAGTCTTTGGAGGACTGCGAAACCGCAAGCACCGGCACATCGCGATACGACTTCAACCACCGCGGCTCCAACACATACTTGCCGAGCACTGCTGCCGGCCAAGGCGCGTTGATGTACCAGATCTCTTCACAGGTCTGGTGGATGAACCCGACCGTCGGGACATCATGAATCCACTTGTGGGCTTGAAACGCCACCGTGTTGATCATGTCGAGCACGAAATCGAACTGTTGGTACTGGCCCTGCTGCTCCCACCACTTGCGGGCCTCCCGGTACACGGTGTACTTGCCACCGCGACGCACCACGTGATACCCGTCGACGTCCTCGTCCGCTGGCTGGCCCGCCACGCCTGCGGTGAACAGCGTGACGTCATGGCCGTCGCGGGCCCAGCGCTTGGTCACCGCCTCCGTGTAGACCTCCGCCCCGCCAGCTGCTGGATGCTTCAAGTCCCGCCATGTGAGCACGCAGATTCTCATGCCGCCATTGTGGCCCTGTCCCACCCCCGGACGCACACCGCCGGTGGTCTTAGATTCAACTCACCTCTGGTGGCACGAACTTGAAGCCCACCCCTCGCACCGTATGGATGAACACCGGTTTGGAGGCGGTCTCGCCCAACTTCTTGCGCAAGTTGCCCACATGCACATCGATCACGTGGTCATCCCCAAACCAGTCGCCGCCCCACACTTCATCGAGCAGTTGGGTGCGGGTAAACACGCGCTTCGGCTTGGCTGTCAAGGCGGTCAAGATGTCGAACTCGATCCTCGTGAGGGCGAGCTCTTCGTCGGCCAACGAGGCTACCCGGCCTTCATTGTCCACCTGCAGCGAACCGAACACCCGCACGTCGTGTTCCTGCTCCGGACGCGGCCGCCTCCGCATGGCGGCGATCCGGGCGGCGAGCTCGCGGGAGGAAAAAGGCTTCGTGACATAGTCGTCGGCCCCCACTGTCAGTCCGACAACGCGATCAACTTCATCGGTCCGACCGGTCACCATGATGATGTAGGCGTTGGAGAACTCGCGGATGCGTCGACAGACTTCGAGCCCATCTAGACCAGGCAACGACACGTCGAGCAGAATGATCTCGGGGCGGACTTCCCGGGCCAAGGCCAGACCTCGCACACCGTCCTCGGCCGAAGTCACCGAGAACCCTTCACGTTCGAGCAAGCGTCGGCCGAGCAACTGGAACTCGCGCGAGTCCTCCACCAACAACGCACGCGGTTGCGCCATTCCGAACACCTTTCGCCATTCGTGGTGGCCATCGCCGAGCATCCCAGCGGCCATCGACCCCCAGAGTAGAGGGTGTCTTCGCGTCAAAGTCGGATGTCCCGCGGACTGCCGCGGGCAACCTACGGAGTTAGCGAACCGATGCCAGACCCGCGCCGACGGTGGTGGTCTCCGCGCCCTGCACACTCGCGGGCACTGCCCGGTTGCTGTCCAGGCCCACTTGGACTCCGTAGCGAGCCGCGCCGCTGCCGGTGTTGCGCACCTCGTTGTCGGCTAGTTGCGACTGCGCACCGGCGCCCATCACGATGCCCGCTGCTGAGGTGATGCCGTAGCCGGTGTTCCAGGTGTCGGTCCCGCGGGTGAATGCGTCGGTGATGGTGTTGGCAGAGATGTAGTCGGGGGAAACCGCCAATCCGGCCTGCTCGGCGATGATGGCGATACCGGCGACACCCGTGCGGCTGATGGTGTTGTTCGACACCGTGTTTCCACCACCGTTGGCAGATGCTTCGCCCGCCCGAGGGCTGTCGTAGCGCACGGAAATACCTTGGGCGGCGGTGTCCGAGATGGTGTTACCTGTGACCACTACCCGAGCTGGGTTGATGACGACTTGGTGATCGGTGTACTGCGCGTTGGATTGCACGGAGATGGAACTGCCCGAGAGCACATTTCCGGTCACGAGAGAGTCGGTGACGCCTTCGAGGTAGACGTTGTGAGGTGCCGTTGCAGTGCCCTCAACCCGGTTGTCCGCCAGGGTGACCCCGCTGGAACGCACCAGGTCGATAGCGTTGCCTTTGGCGGAAGCGGCAATCGTGTTCGCGCTGATGGTGACGTTGGTGACTTCGCCGCCGCCGATGTTGTCGTGACCACTGGATGCCCCGGCTCCGGTGTCCTCAAACCGACTGCCCCGGATCGTCACGTCAGAGACGGCGTTCGCCCACACCTTGAAGTATCCGAGGTTGCTCAGGCGAACATTGTCGATGACCCACCCATCGCCAGCGCTGATTCCCCCCACCCCGGTCGGCGTTTTTGCCTCCTGGTCTGGCGCGACGTGGGAACCGTCCAGGGTAAGTCCGCGCACCCCCGTGCGTCCCTCCCCGACTCCCGCGGCGGGCGCAATCATGAAGGTGTGGGGCGCTGCCGCGGCTGCGGCGCTTGAGTAGACCAACCGGGACTGGTCCATTCCAGCACCGACGAGGGTGACGCCGGCGGGCACGGTGAGGGGCTCGCTCACCAGGTAGGCGCCCGCACCCACCGCGACCACACTTCCCGGCAGGGCGCGGCTCAACGCCGACTGCAGGGTGGTGGTGGCGTCCACCGCGCCCGACCGGACTGCCACATCGGCGGCCGAATCCGTACACGCAACCGTGCAGGCCGTGGCTGATGCTGACCCCGCCGCAGCACTAGCCTGACCTCCCCCGAAGACGCCGAACCCGCCAGTGAATGTCACTGCCGCCAGTGCCGCCACCGCACCCACCGCCCCCACCGCCGCGGCACCCCGATGCTCGCGCACGGGACGAAAGCGCCGTGGCGGACGCGAGGAGGCCGGAGGAGCGGCGACGAACGTGGACACATTCACCCTTTCGGCGGATCAAGTACCCGACTTGAACCGAAATTACAAAGAATTCTTTACAAATTGCCTTGACTCCCACACTACCTCAAGTGAAGGTCAACCTTGCCTCAAGTTTGCCTGCAGATGACTGCCGTGCGCAATAGGCGCAAATAGAGTGACGGCGGCGAGTTCTGCCCCCATTCCACCAACCCGCACGGACCTTGCGCTGTTGTCAAGTCAACAATGCTGACCGTGATCGCGTGATCGAGAGAGAAGAGCCACCGTGACCAGCCCGGATCGAGGTAGCTTGCCGGCTGCCGCGATCGACTTGCTTGGGAGGGTGGCACTCACCGCAAACGAGGCAAGCAGTTCCGACTCCGCAATCCTGCGCACCTTGGAACTCCTGATCGACTACTTCGGCTGCCCGTTCTCGCAAGCGTGGGAAGTCGGCGCACAGGGCGAGGTTGGTCGCGTGATCACACCACCAACGTCGGCCGCTGCCTCCGTCGCTGAGGCGACAGATGGGCAGTTGGCGCCAGAGTTCGCCGCGGAATTGGTTGCTGAGGCGTGCGCATCCGGTCCGGTGTGGCTGGTAAACGGCGTGCCGGATGTTCCGTCGAGCATTGCTGCGGATGCGTCGTGGGGAGCGGCATTTGCGGTACTCCTAAGCGAGGGACCAGCGGTGGTGCTGGCCGTTTTCGGTGCTTCCACAATTCCTGCCGAACTCCACACATCCGGCTTGCAGCTTCTGGGATTGATCGGCACCGAATTGGGCCACGTGCTGTCGCGGGAACGCAATCAGGCTCGCGCCGGTGCGCACACCCGGGCGCTCGAGGCCGAGATTGCCCGTAGGACTGCGGAGTTGGTCAGCGCCCGCAACGCCGCAGTGGCCGCCGACCGCGCCCGAAGTGCTTTCCTGACTGCCATCAGCCATGATCTGCGGACTCCGATTCACAGCTGTTTAGCTGCCGCGCAAATCGCCGCCTCCGAACCGGACAGCGACCAGGCGGCCCTGTTGGCAACAGTGCAAGCCAGCGCCCAGGAACTCCTGGAGCGCCTCGATGAGATTGTGGCCTTGGCCAAGCCCCGGCCGCAGGAGCAACTGCATCCCGTCGCAGCGCGTGTTCCCACTGTGCTGGCCCACGCACTCAGCACCTACGACAGCGTCATGGTCGACTCCCTCGGTACCGTGAACGTGGATTTCGATCCCTCGCTGGATCAAGAAGTGCTGCTGCAGAAAGCGGGATTCCTGCGCGTCGTCGACGCTCTATTCGCCTTCTTCATGACTGTGCGCGACGGGGGCCGCATTGCCCTGTCTCTGAGTTTTGCTGACAACCTGCTGCAGTTGGCGATTGCGGATTGCCCCGACCCCGACCAGCGCAGCGCGTGGAGTTTGGTCGCACAGGCCGTCGAGAGTGTGCACGGCACCATTGATCTGGGTGCCGAAACTACGGCGCCTGGGGCCCGCAACGTGCGGATCATGATTCCCGCGGCCCGCACCGGGGTGCGGCGCATCGGCCGCAGTCACCGCGTGCTGCTGGTGGACGACACGGCCGTCACCCGACACCTCGGTGAGGCGATGATCCGGTCGCTGGGCTACACCGTGGACTGCGTCGACGGTGGGATCGCCGCGATCGCAGCAGTTCACGAGCAGCCCTACGGCCTTGTCCTGATGGACCTGCGCATGCCCGACATGGACGGCATGGCTGCCACCCGAGCGATTCGCGCCGGTCATGCCGGCGACGCCAACATCGATGTACCGATCGTCGCGCTCACTGCCGACGTGGTACCCGGGGTGCGGGAACATGCACTGTTAGCCGGGATGGACGACTTTGTCACCAAGCCGTTTACCCGAAACACGCTGGCAACCTTGTTGCAGGAGTACGTGCCATTGCCTGGATGAAGAATCCATTGGCTCGCATAGCCGATTCGCACGTACGATGAACGAGTGCGCAATCCCGTCGGCCCACTCATCCGCCGCGTGCGGACCTGGATCAGCACGGCGTGGGGGCTGTTGCGGCGCGTGTTGATTCGCACCGGGAAGATCATTCGGGTGCCCCTGGACTGGCTGTGGCGCGGAATGCTGGTCTTCGCCGCAGTCACCATGGTGGCGGGAGGCATCCTGCAGACTCTCGGGCAAGGAACCACCTCGGAAATCACCGGTAACGGCATCGGCCTTTTCGGTCAGATCAGTTCCTCAGACACCGTTGTGACGATCGGATTCTTCATCGGCATCATGGCAGTGCCAACATGGGTGCTGTTGGGAGTGATCGACCGGTTCACCGAGCGGCTCAGCCGCTCCCAGGATCCGCCGGACGAGACTCCCGAGCTGGACTCGCCCGCAATGCCCGACCCGCCCGCTGCTGGCCCCGACCAAACCAAGGAGCTCACCGATGAAGATCAGCGCAATCGTCCCGACCAAGAACTCGCGGCGGACCATGGCGGGTTGCCTGGAGAGCCTGCGCCGACAGCAGGACGCTGACGTCGAGATCATCACAGTCGACAACAACTCCACTGACGGCACCGACGAGATCGCGCGGAAACTTTCCGACATCTTCATCACTGCGGGCCCGGAGCGATCGGCCCAGCGCAATCGCGGCTTTGAGGCTGCCAGTGGGGACATTGTGTTCTTCATCGACTCCGACATGACTTTGGAACCCACCGTGTGTGCGGAGATCGTCGACGTGTTCACCAATCGACCGGAGATCGGCGCGGTGATCGTGCCCGAACGCTCGTTCGGCGACGGTTTCCTCGCGTCCTGTCGAGAACTAGAAAAAAGCATGTACGTCGGCGACGACGACGTGGAAGCCCCGCGCGCGTTCCGGCGCGATCTGTTCGCCCAGGTGGGCATGTGGGATGAGACGCTGACGGCCGCCGAGGACTGGGACCTCGCCGACCGCACGCGCGCGCACGACGTCAAAATCGCCCGAGTGCAGTCCTACATTTGGCACGACGAAGGCCACATCTCATTGTTCGCGCAATACCGTAAGAAGCAGTACTACGGACACTGGGTGGCCGAGTACCTGCGCCGCAAACCCGAAGCTCGCAGCCACATTTCGCGGCCTGGGATGTTCTCCCAACCCGGCGTGCTCGTGCGCCATCCGGTGAAGACCGGCGGCATGGTGGTGCTCAAGACTTTCGAAGTAGCCGGCCTAGTGAAGGGAATGCGCTCGAGCAAGCCTTCGGATCTGCCCACCACCGGCGGGCGCGGGGCGTCTGCGTGAGTCCTCGAATCAGCCATGTCATCGCCGAGTACTCCAAACGCGAGGCGATGGGTCGGACGGTATACGAAACCGCCACGCGAGTGCCCGGCACCCACAGTTTGATCGCGGCCCACGTGCACGACACTGCGGATGTATTTGAACGCGCGTTCGCCCTCGGCGGCACCATGGAGACCTTTCCACTAGGCCGGGCGGAGGCGCTCACCGCAGCTTTGGCCGAACAACGCCCGGACATCGTGCATGTGCACGGGGGTGCGCTGGCGCCGTTGCTCATCGGTGGCAGCGCAATCCGCAACTACCGCAGCGTGGTGACCATCTACGCCTGGCCGCGGGTGCCGCCGGTGGCCGACCTGCGCAGTGCCGGCTGGCAGCCCGCGGTGGAATCCAACGTGTTGCGACCACGCGTGTTGGCAACCACCGTGCTGCCGGCAGCTGCGGCTGCGGCTGCACTGCACCGCACTGGTGTGAAAGTGGTGATGTCCCCGGACCCGCGGGTGCTGAGCAAGTTGGCGCCGAAAATGCGGACGCCGATGCATCGGTTGGGTTCGGGCGCGCCGGAATCCGACCTGCGCGCAACGTGGCGGGCGGACTCGCCCACTGTGATCTTCGTCGGCCGCGCCGAAACCGTGCGCGGTGTGGACACACTGATCGAGGCGTTTCCGGACGTGTTGGCCCAGATCCCCCGGGCGCGTCTGCGGTTACTGATGCTGCCCCGACCGGAGTTGTCAAAGATTGAAGCTATGGCCGCACCGCTCGGCGAGGCCGTGGAAGTGGTGACCGAAGCCAGCGGCGACGTACTCACCGAAATGGCTGCGGCGCAAGTGGGGGTCTGGCCGTTCAAGTTCGAC
This sequence comes from uncultured Actinomycetes bacterium, assembly GCA_964627505.1. Lineage (GTDB taxonomy): Bacteria > Actinomycetota > Actinomycetes > S36-B12 > UBA10799 > JACJWR01. Next base: position 23,138 of record CAZVKB010000034.1, read on the forward strand.
TACACCACCTCCCCGCCGGCGATGGCCGTGGCCGAGGCGCTCAGCGTGGGGTTGCCGGTGGTGAGTACATCGGTGGCATGCGTGGAGGCGGTGTTGGGCGACGCCCCACCCGGTTTGATCGTGCCGCCGCAGGATCCTTTGTCGCTGGGGCGCGCGATTGTGGAGCTGCTCTCTGACCCTGTCACCTGGCAGTCCTATGCCGATCGGGCTCCCGGCTATGTTCGGGACCGGCTGGGCTGGGAGCGGACGGCCGAAACCACCGCCATGGCCTACGAAGAAGCGTTGG
>CAZVKB010000035.1:0-3877 GCA_964627505.1 uncultured Actinomycetes bacterium
ATCGTCGGTGAGGGCCACGTTGGTGAAGATGCAGTTGCCGTCGTCTAAGGTGCGGATTGCGTTGGCGTTGGTGTGCATGCCGGTGCCCGGTGCCACCCCGAAGAATCCCGCCTCCGGGTTGATGGCATACAACCGACCGTCGTCGCCAAAACGCATCCAAGCGATGTCGTCACCGACTGTTTCGACTTTCCACCCCGGCACAGCTGGCTCCAGCATGGCCAGGTTGGTCTTTCCACAAGCCGACGGGAACGCAGCGGTGAGGTACTTGATGTCGCCGCGGGGCGAGGTGAGTTTGAGGATCAGCATGTGCTCGGCCAGCCAGCCTTCGTCCCGGGCCATGGCCGAGGCGATGCGCAGCGCAAAACACTTCTTGCCCAGCAGTGCGTTGCCGCCATAGCCGGAGCCGAAGGACCAGATCTCGCGCGATTCCGGAAAGTGCACGATGTACTTGGTGTCGTTGCATGGCCAGGCCACATCCGGGATCGCGTTTCCGTCGGCGTCCACCAGCGGCATGCCCACCGAGTGCAACGCCGGCACGAAGTCGCCGTCGGTGCCGATCTCGGCCAGGGCGTCAGCGCCCATACGAGTCATGATCTTCATATTGACCACGACGTAGGGAGAGTCGGTGAGCTCGATGCCGATCTTCGCGATCGGCGAATCCATTGGCCCCATCGAGAACGGGATTACGTACATCGTGCGACCGCGCATGCAGCCGGTGAACAAACCCTTCAGGATGCCGCGCATCTCTGCCGGTTCCATCCAGTTGTTCGTCGGGCCAGCATCGATTTCCCGCTCGGCACAGATGAAGGTACGGTCCTCCACACGGGCCACATCCGCTGGGTTGGAACGAGCCAGGAACGAGTTCGGTCGCTTCTCTGGATTGAGTCGAATGAACGTCCCCGACTCCACCATCTCCGTGGTCAGTTGATCCCATTCAGCATCCGTGCCATCACACCAGTGCACCCGGTCGGGCTGCGTAAGCTCAGCGACTTGCGTCACCCAAGAGATCAGCTTCGAATTTTTGGTCGGCGGGTTTTCAAGGCCTGGGATAGCCATTAGCACACTCCTGTGAGGAAAAACGCGGACAGTGATACTCCAAGAGTGCCACCAAGGGGCTCTACACGCCGCGCCGGGTGCGAAAGACTCTGCCCCGCAGCACACCTTCATCAACTGTTCACTGTGGCCTAGGCTGCATTCATGGCAGAGGAATGCTTCTACGAGAAGGTCGTCGAGTTCGAGTCGCGCCGGGAGAACAGTTACGCAGGCACCTACGTCGCCACCGGGCACACGGCTAGCCCGTGGAGCCCGGAACATCAGCATGCCGGCCCGCCCGCAGCCCTGCTCGTACATGCCGTCGAGCAGTTGGCTGTCCCCAATCAACGGGCGCTCACCAACCAAATGGCGTTCGACATCCTCGCGCCGATCCCCATGGGCGCCGTGGCAGTCACCGCCCGGATCATCAAATCAGGCCGCTTGACCTCTTTGGTGGAAGCCGAACTGAGCATCCCAGGCTCCGAGCACGTGATCATGCGATTGTCGGCCTGGCGCACCCGGCGCACCGACGTGCCTGTGAGCGACCGGCTGGGCGCATACAAAACTGCCCCCAAGGAAGGGGCCACGGCGATGCGTCCGGCGCACTGGGGCGCAGGTTTCGCAGACGCGATGGAGTGGCGGTTGGTCAAGGGCACGATGGGTGCAGGGCGAGCTACCGTGTGGGCGCGACCGCGAGTGGCTTTCATCGATGAAGCTCGTGCCACAGGTGTGCAGTTACTACTGCTGCTGGCGGATTCCGCCTCCGGGGTGTCAGCCCTAGCCGACCCACGGCACCTGCTGTTCGTGAACACGGATTTGAGTGTGCATCTGGTGCGGGAGCCGGTGGGCGAGTGGATCTGGATGCGTGCGCAATCCTTCATCGACCCCGACGGGATTGGCTTGGGCAACTCCCGACTCGGCGACATCCGCGGCAGCCTTGGGTTTGGCAATCAGTCGCTGTTCGTGGCCAAGCAGACCGAAGTAGACGTCTAGCCTGATAGTCGTGAGCCCCCTGCCAGCGAGGAGAAACGACGGATGATCGTTGAGACCGCGTACATGACTATTGCCCCCGGGTCGGAATCCGACTTTGAGTCCGCAATGAGTTCGGCCCGCGAACTTGTGGAGCAGACGCCGGGATGCCGGGGGTTGTTCCTACGGCGAGGGGTGGAGCGCCCTTCGGTGTATCTGGTGGAGATTCATTGGGAGCAACTCTCCGACCACTTGCAGGGGTTCCGTGAGTCGGAGCGGTTTGGGCAATGGCGGGCGCTGTTGAGTCCGTATTTCGCGGCGGATCCCGTGGTGGAACATTGGGCCGATCAGCAATGAAGACCCACCGACGATGACCGTGGATCCCTCGCGCGATCTGCGCACTCTCATCGCGTCGCGGCATCAGGTGCTTGTCGCGGCCGATCGTGATGAACGACGACTGCTCGACACAATTCGCGGCATCACCGGGCCGCTCGGCATGCCGCTGTGGACCTGGACCGTCTCACGGGGGTTGGTCGCGGAACGTCGGCCGGGTGGCGGCGGCCCAGCTGGCACCACCGAACCCGCCCAAGCGGTCTCCTTCATCGCCCAATCCACTCTCACGGGCGTATATGTGTTTCTGGATGCCGCCACTGTGCTCGACGATCCGGTGGCGGTGCGGCGGCTGAAGGAACTGGCCCATGAACCGGTGTCCGGGCGCACGGTGATTCTTACGGGAATCGGCTCCACCATTCCGGCGGCCTTGGCTCCGGAAGCCGTGCTATATCGACCGCGCCCACCAGACGCGAGCGAACTCACCGCGTTGTTGGACCGAACCATCGCAGGATTGTCCGCCAGCGGGATGGCAATCCGCATCACGACCCCGGCGCGGGCGACTCTGGTGGAAGCCCTGCGCGGTCTGACGTTACTCGAAGCCGAGCGGCTGATTGTGGAACACACCGTGGCCGATGGCATGCTCGCAGATTCCGATCTCCCCGCTATTCGCGCGGCGAAATCGCAACTGCTCAGTGCTGACGCGCCCCTCGACCTGGTCGCCACCGACGTCGTGCTGGATCGGGTAGGAGGCTTGAATAATCTCAAAGCCTGGCTGGCTGAGCGCGCCCGTGCGCTGGAACCGGCTGCTCGAGCCTTCGGCTTGCCGATGCCACGCGGTGTGCTGCTCACCGGGGTGCCAGGAACGGGAAAATCGCTGATTGCCAAGTCAATCGCCACATCCTGGGGTATGGCGTTGGTGGCAATGGATACCGGTCGACTCCATGGGTCGTTCGTGGGCGAGTCTGAGCAACGCCTCAGTGCAGCGTTGGAGGCGGTCGAGGCTATGTCCCCGGTGGTGCTCTGGATCGATGAAATCGAAAAAGCTTTCAGCAGTAATCGTGACAGCGATGGCGGCGCCTCGTCCCGGGTCCTCGGAGTGATTTTACGGTGGTTGCAGGAACGCCCCGATGGTGTGTTTGTGGTGGCCACATGCAACGACGTCACAGCTTTACCGCCGGAATTGACCCGGCGCGGTCGCTTCGATGAGATCTTTTTCGTGGATCTACCTGGGCCGGTGGAACGGGAGGCAGTGCTCTCGGCACAACTGCGCAACCGCGGCTGGGATCCCGGCCATTTCGATCTGACGCCGGTGATCGAGGTAACCGAAGGCTTCTCGGGGGCCGAGTTGGAATCGGTGGTAGTGGGCGGACTCTACGCGGCATATGCAGCTGGTCAGACGCTCTCCACGGAGGTGCTCATGGCCGAAGCCCGCCAGACCATACCGCTGGCCGTGTTGCGCAGCGAGGACATCACTGCCATGCGAGCCTGGGCCCGAGGACGCGCCATCCCGGCGTGAGCCGGGGTCACTGTCGACGCGTCCGGC
>CAZVKB010000035.1:3977-23227 GCA_964627505.1 uncultured Actinomycetes bacterium
GGCCCGAGGACGCGCCATCCCGGCGTGAGCCGGGGTCACTGTCGACGCGTCCGGCCCGGCTTAGGCTCAGCCGCGCAACAGCTCAGCGGGGTTGAGGGTTACCGGTACCGGCTTGCTCACAGAGAACGACTGGTCTCCGACGATTCGGGCGACGTCGACGTAGTGGCCGTCGATGAGCTCGAGGATGGTGATGGCAGGGATTCCTGGGTCGACCAGCCAGTAAGAGGCGACTCCAGCCTCTTCATAGATGGTTCGTTTGCGTCCCTCATCCAGCCAGGCGGTACTCGGCGAACGAATCTCGACTACCAGCAGCGGTGCGACCGGCAGATCTCGGTCGTTGAAGTCTGCCGTTCGGGCCACAAGCAGGTCCGGCTCCACTACATGCGGCCCCAGCACCACATCGAAAGGCGCGTAGAGGACCTTGAGATCGGTGCCGCGAAGAGCGGACCGGAGTGCCAGATGCAGCCCTCCGCTCATGTCCTGATGGTGCAGATTGGGCGCAGGTGTCATGACAAACGCGCCGTCGATGAGCTCGTGTCGCAAACCGTCATCGGGCAACGCATCGAGATCAGCGCGCGTGAGCATATTGTCGACAGGCATAACAGACATGGTGCCCCCTTTTTGTCCATGGGTCCAGCATGCGCGAAATCGCTCGACTGGGCAAACGGTTATCCACAGCCGTCGACCGCAATCGATGTCATGAATTCGGGCGGATTGCCCTGCCCCTGACGGGGCTAGGCGACGATCAACCCCACGATTGTGGCCAGCACCGCCAGCAGCGCTACCAGCCACCAGACCCAGGCGCGGCTGCCAGCCGGTTCCACCGACGGCTGGAAGTCCGCCGACAGTCCATCGATCACCAGCGTGGGCATGGAGCCCGCTTCACCTGCCGACGATTCGATGGCTGCCCACACTTTGCCGGGAGGTTGCATGTACGCCCGCTCCCCGAGCGAGGCCACTGCCAGACCGCGCACTGTGCTGAGCCGGGTGAATTCGGCGTTGCATTCCGGGCAGGTCGTCATGTGGCGGGCGAAGACGTCGTTGGGAGGGGGCTCACCGATCGCCACCAGCGCCAGCAGATTCGATTCACAGTGCGCGGATGAACGTTCAGCCACGGCTACTCTCCAGTCGTTGCGACATTTGCATCAAGCCGCTGTGGACATAGCCGGCAACGTCCGCCGGTGGCACATCTAGTCGCTCGGCGATTTGGGTGTGATCCTGCCCGTCCTGGATAGCCCAGCGCAGCACCGACCGCACTGGTTCACCCATGGCTGTCAATTCATCACGCACGATCACCCGGTCGATCACCTCATCAGTGGCTGGTGGCACCGCCACCCCAGATTCCGCCAGCCGCCGCACTCGCGCTCGTACCAACGCTCGACATGTGGCTTCCAGCGTGGTTTTCAGCGCCTGTCCGGAGTCCTGCTTGTACCCCCGATGCCACACGCTGAGGAAAGTGTCGCGCGTAATCTCGGTGGCCGCGGCAACGTCCCCGGTACCGCGCAGAGCAATGGTGTACACCAGCGCGCCCCACATGTTGTAGGCGTTGGCCAGTGCCGTGCGGTCGCCGTCGGCGAAGGCCATTTCGACCTCAGCAGGGGTGGGTGGCATGTGTTGGATTCTCCCACAGCCAACCCGCATCTCGCCGTCAGCCCACGCGTTGCAGCCTGGGCCTAGCGGGTCGGAATTCGCCGCAGCCGCTTGTACATGCTCTTGACCATCGGGTGAATCCGGCGGTATTCGGCGAACATGTCGTCGTAGATCTCACGGTGGTTGGGATCCGGTCGAAACACCTGATCGATCGGCACATTCGCTGCTGCCTGCGCCAGCGAGAGTCGACCCAAACCCACAAGGGACCACAGTGCAACCCCCCGCAGCTGGGCATTCCGAGGGTCGGCCACCCGCTCCAACGGTCGATCGAGCACGTCCGCCATGATCTGGCACCAGAGTTCGGACTGGGCGCCACCACCGAGAATCCGGATTGCTCCCACCCGCTGACCGAGGAATTTTTCGTACGGCGTGAACAGCCACCGCGCGTTCAAGGCCACCCCCTCCAAGACCGACCGGACCAGCACTGATCGAGTGGTGCGCAGACTCAGGTTCAACCAGGTTCCTCGCAGATCACGATCGTCCACCGGGGATCGCTCCCCGGCCAGCCACGGCGCGAACAGCACACCTTCGGCGCCGGCGGGGACACCGGCGGCAAGCTCGATCAACTCCTCGTAGGTGGGTTCCAAGGAGACCGCTGCGGCACCCTCGGCGCCGATCCCGCTGCCACCCCCGGAGAGCCCGTCCGGCGGCGCGATGATCTGTTCGCGCAGCCAGGTCAGCGCCGCACCAGCGGTCTCCACATTGTTGATCACCAGCGGCAGTTCCGGGCGCAACCCGGGCACTGTGGCGATGGAGTGCCAGACATCGGTCTTCTTGAACGGCACCGGTGCGCTGAACCAGGCGGTGGTGGAGATCGCCATGTGGGTCTGGAAAGGTCCGACGCTGCCACTGCCGATCGCCGCGGCGTGAAAATCTGGAATCCCCGTCATCACCGGGGTGCCCGCCGGCAAGCCCCACTGTCCAGCGACTTCCGGGAGCAAACCTCCCTGAATCGATCCGGTGCGTCGCAGCGGCGGCAGCGTCTTCGGATCCCGGCGCGCCTTGCGCACCAGCGCATCGACATAGTGCGGGGCGATTCCAGGATCGTCCATACCCGCGGCGTCGGCCCGCGGCAGTCGGTTGTCAGTGAGCCACGACAAGATCATCGACGCCGGCGTCGCGGCTACCTCGCCGGTGAGCAGAAAACCCAAATAGTCCACTGGTTCCAGCACGTACGCCGTTGCGCGGGCCACGTGAGGATAATCATGCGATAGCACCTGCCAATGACCAGTCGGATCTGCGCCAGCCGGGTTCGGGCCACCACCGGTGAGCCGAATCCACGAGAGCATCTTGCGGGGCGAATATCCCCCCACCGACACTGGCCCGCCAACGATGCCCCGGGCGTAGCGCGCACCCCGGCTGTCCGCCCACATCAACACCGGACCCACCGCCGTGCCGTCGGCGGCCACCGGGACCGAACTTCCCCATTGTCCGGTGATCCCGATCGACACCAATTCGTCGCCGACCATCGCCGCCGCGACGTCCTGCACCGCTGCCGAAAGTTGGTGCTGCCACTGGGCTGCGTCCTGGGTGGCGGATCCGTCGGTGCCCACATCCACCGACACTCCCCGCAACGCGGTCGCCCGGATCTCGCCGTCGGTGGTCACAGCTGCCACTTTCGGCCCACCACTGCCCAGGTCGATCCCGAGCACCCATTCGGTCATGGACGCGCGTCCTGAGCCGCGAGGGCGTCGGGCGGCACATCGTGCATCGCATCGAGTACGAACCGCATCAGACCGTTGATGGTCTCGTTTCCGGCCGGGGTGCCACCGAAGCCATACATGGCACCGCTTTTCGCCGCTTCCCCGTGATGGTCGCGCGCATATGCAACCGCCGCCCGCAGATCAGCGACGAAGGCCTCGGCCACGCCGGGCGCTGTGTTGGGTCGCGTGACGCAGAAGTGTAATGCTGGCGGCAGTTGTAGCGAATTCAGCCGCCAACCGCGCTCCACCAGGGCATCGTTGACCAGGTAGATATCCAGCGCGGGGTCGGCGGCCTGGAACGCAATCAAAAAGGTCGGGTCGCCGATCACGTCGATGCCATCGATCGCCGTGACACCTGCGCGAATGGTGTCTGCGGCTTGCATGATCTCCCTGGCAGCTTGGCGATATCCCGCGGCCCCGATCGTCACCAAGGCCGCCCAGGTCGCGGCGATCAAGCCACCACTGCGCGAACCCGCCAATCCCGGCGACAGGTACAGCCCACCGGGCCAGTCCGGAAACGTGAAGTACTGCTGGGACCGCAGTTCGCGGGTGCGGTAGAGCAGCGTCGATGTGCCCTTGAGGGCGTAGCCGTATTTGTGCGTATCGGCTGAGATCGATGTGACGCCGGGCACGCGAAAATCCCAGGCCGGCACGTCATACCCCACTTGCTCAACCCACGGCAGCAGAAAACCACCGAGGCAACCGTCGACGTGCATACCGATCCCGTGCGCTGCGGCGAGGGCCGCAAGCTCTGGAATCGGATCGATCACCCCATGCGGGTAGTTTCCCGCGCTACCCACCAGCGCGATCGTGTTGGCATCGATGGCCTCCGACACTGCCGACACATCGGCGCGAAAGTCCGCACCCAGCGGGGTGTGACGGACTTCGATGCCCATCCAGTGCGCACCCTTGTCGAGGGCTACGTGCGCGGTCACCGGCATTACGATGTTGGGCTGGGTCACCCCCCGCGCGGCCGCGGCTTCCCGATACGAGAACATCGCGGTGATCAGACTCTCCGAACCCCCACTCGTCACCACTCCGCAGGCTCCGTCCGCCTGGTCGCCATGCAGCAGGTCGAGGGTCATGGCGATGATTTCGGCCTCGAATTTGGTGGCCGACGGATACATATCGCGCTGCAATACATTGGCATGCGAATACTGCGAGAACACCTCCCCCAGGAAGGCATAGTGCTCGTGGTCGCCGGAGTACAGACTGCCCGACACCCGCCCGGTGTCGCCCTGGGCGTCTTCGCGGTGCGCCATATCCACCACTTCCGCGAGCACCTGCGCGCGCGAAACCGGAGCGCCGATGCGCGTGTGGGTCACGTGATCTTCCCGATACGGGTAGAGATCAGCGAGGAAATCATCAGCCATGCTGTTGATGGTGCCAGTTACCGGCGACTGGCGCGCGATAGCCAGCAGGTCAGGGAGCTTTGGCTGGCACCCACATATTGACCGCCCAGCCCATCACTGCCGACATCACGAACCAGCAGATGATCGCGATCGTAGGCGACACGTAGGCCAGCGGAATGGAAAGCAGGAACCCTGGGATCGGACTGAGCCCTCCGATGATCGATTGCTTGCGGAATGCGTACGTCAACGGCCGACTAAACAGATCATCGCGGTCGGCCACCAGGAACAACACCACTTCCATCGTGCTGATCACAGATACATACAGCGCGAACACCGTGATTGACGCCGGGTTATTGGGGTACTCGCCAAGCACCGCTGCGGGCAGCGGGAGCAGCGCGATGAGTCCCAGGAACACCAACGTGGCAGCGATGAAGCGACCCGAGACTCCCCGCAAAGTGGTGGCGAAACGATGGTTCGCCCGCCAGTACAACGCCACCCAGGCAAATGTGACGACGTAAGCCAACAACGCCGGGCCCTTTGCCGAGATTGCAGCCCACAACTCGGACACCGAATTCGGATTATCGATCTCCGGGATCCCAATCTCGACGGCCATCAAGGTCAGCGCAATCGCGAAAACCGCGTCGGAAAAAAACAGCAACCGATCAAACCCCAGCGAATCCCCGGCACGTGGGTAGTAACTACTCGTCCACGGACTATCGTCCGCAGACTCCGCGGCCATGGGCGCCTCGTCGCTATTCATGGCGACACGCTAACGTCTGCCGGCGGTGCGGATCAGCGTAAGAGCAAACCGATCACGAGTTCGTGGGTGCTTTCCGTGGAACCCAAGTAGTAGATGGGTAGTTGAATCAGCCCGACCACGGTGACGAGAGCCGTCACTTGGAATGCCTTCACCCAACCTTGATCGGCCAACGGGTAGATTCCGAGCACCGCGGTGACTGTCCAGGCCAGCAGCATGATGGTGAGGATGACCACGATCGGGACTCCGGGTTGACCGTTGAAGTCCAGGCGTTTGGCCCGGGCGTCGGTCAACTTTGTCAGCGCGGATTCCAGACTTGTGGCGGCTTCCGTACTGCCTGCCTGTTGTTGGGCCGCCGATACTTGGGCGCGTACTTGCGAGAAGGCCGCGTTGCCTTCATCCGAGCCGCGGAAGGAGACACCACCACCGAGTTCGTGGTCATAGACCTGATTCGCGTAGTTACCCAGGGCTGCCAGCACCGCCTCTGTGGCCTCTGGGGTGGTGGCTGTCTCCGCCACGCGTTCCAGATTGAGTGAGGCCGAAAATTCCGCGGCGACATCATTGAGGTGAGCCGATGTCTGCTGCCAGATAGTGGCAATGGTGAACGCGCTGATGAACACGAGCGCGGCGCCGGAAACCCGCGCGATGGACGTCATCAAGTTGTCGTTCGCACGATCGATGCGGTGGCTGAGGAATGCTGTGATGGTGGCAATCACCGCCACGGGCACGAATGCCAAGGCAATGGCCGCCCAAGGGGTCATTTCGGCGAAGAATAACTGCCACATCACGCCACCTCCGCACACATGTGTATCAGGATGCCGTAGCTGGGGCGGCGCGGGCGGGTAGGGGTGTGAGGGCGGCATTTGCGACAGCACAGATCAAGAGGACATACATTGCCGTGTAGATGGCCAGCATCGTGACAATGATGCCCGACAGTGCTCCGTAGATGGCCTGATAGTTACGTGCATAGGAGCCGAAAAACGCCACCCCAGCAGCGAGCAGCACGAACACCGCAGCGGCGCCGAGAGCCCCGGGCAGCATGCGACGCATAGGCATCGGCGCGGCCACGGAGTAGCGGAAAACGGCGATGTTGACTCCGGTCAGCAAGCCAACTGTGCCCGGAATCCCCACGAGCAGCGCCAACGTGTGATCCCGGCCGGTGGCTTTAGCCCACCAGGTGATCAGCCAAGTAACCACTGCGATCACGATGCCGATCAGCAGGACCGCCACGATCGCCATCCCGAATGCGCGACTGCGCGCGAGCAGGTAAGACTGAGGCGGTTGGCCGTACGCTTCTCGCACCGCCCGAAACAATGCGTAGCCGCCGTCAGAAACACTCCACAACGTGACAGCGAGGGCTATCAGGAAACCGATCGACAATCCGCCGGTGTCATTCTGGGCAACTGTCGCAGCTTGCTGCGCCACCACTGATCCAAGCGATTCGGGAGCCTCGTTGCTGATGACTTCGACCCCACGAGCAATCGTGTTGGGATCCATAATCAGCCCATAGAGCGACACCACTGCGATCACTGCGGGAAAGATGGCAATGGTCAGCCAGAAGGCAGTTCCGGCTGCGCCCAAACTGAGTCGGTAGTCGCTCTGCTTGCGCACCACAGTGCGTGTGAGGTCGTTGGCCCACAACAGCAGCGGCTTGTCCGCGATGAATGAGTTCCATGCAGTCAGCGGCCGGGCGGCCGCGGCCCGCCACCCTGGGCTACCTGACACGCCCGACAGCGAGATAGGACAGCGGACCCACAGGTTGGATCAGGAGCGCCGCAGCCCACAGCACTTTCGACCCGCGCACCTGACCGTGGGGACGGCGGAGCAGATCCACTGCAGCGTAGGTGGTCACGATCACCTCTGCCGTTCCCACAGTGATGACAAGTGTTTTCTGCAGGCTGGACAACTCGCCCCAGGTCTTCTTGGCCATGTCCGTGCTCTCTTTCTACTGATGTAGCTGACCGCCGTTGCGAGAGGTGGTCAAGCACCGCAGTAACGAGTCTGCCCGGCAATGACCGCGTGGTCCATCTGAGGCGATCATTACGTTCCTGTTCGGCCCGTGGCGGTTACGGGATGGGCTTGTCCTCGCTAGCCTCGGGATTATGACCCGCTTTTCCGCAGTGCGTGAAGATGCCCTGGGCGACCACGATCTGGTGGCGCTAGTGGAAGCCTTGCGATCCGGGGCAGTTAGTGCCGCAGAGGTGCAGCAGGCCGCGCTCGCCCGCGCCCATGATGCCGATCGCGCGCTGAACGCAGTGGTGTCGTGGATGGCAGAAGCGCGACCGAGCGTTGATGCCCATGAACTGGACCCGGTGCCAGACCCCGCATCGCGGTCCCACCCATTTGGCGGCGTCCCCACGTTTACCAAAGGCAATGAGCCAGTATCCGGTCTACCGAATCGAGTTGGGTCGCGTGCCGTGCCACCGATCCCGGCCACTGGCAACTCGGTCTTTGTCAACCAGCTCAATCGGCTCGGCTTCGGCATCATGGGCACCACCACCATGCCCGAGTTCGGTCTGACTGCTTCGACCGAGTCCTTACTCAGCGGTCCCACCCGAAATCCCTGGCACCTTGAGCATTCTGTGGGCGGTTCCTCTGGCGGCTCGGCTGCACTCGTGGCGGCTGGGGTTGTGCCTCTGGCGCACGCGAATGACGGCGGCGGCTCGATCCGGATCCCCGCCGCTTGCTGCGGTCTCGTGGGCCTCAAACCGTCGCTCGGGCGCTTGGTCTTGCCGGAGGACGCACGCGGACTGCCGGTGCAGATCGTCGCCCAAGGCGTGCTGACGCGCACAGTGCGCGACACAGCCGCGTTCTATGCAGTCGCCGGCCAGGTCGATCCTGCGTTACCGCCGATCGGCGAAATCCACGGCCCGGCGCGTGCCAGGTTGCGCATTGGTTTCTACACGGATGGCATTACCGGTGCGGTCGACCGAGAAGTGGCCGCTACCGTCCAGGACGCCGCCGCGACATTGGCCGACCTCGGCCACCACGTCGAACAGATTGACCTCCCCTTCGATCGAGGATTCGGCCGAGACTTCCTGCGGTATTGGGCTGCGCTGGCGTTCTCCTTGAAGCTTGCCGGCAAGCGCATCTATGGGCCGGATTTTGATCGGGACCGCCTGGAACCATTCACGCAAGGGTTGGCGCAGTTCTTCGGTACCGTGGCGCCGAGGTTGCCTGCCACATTGCGTCGGTTGCATCGATTCGCTCGGGACTATGAGGACAACTTTTCCCGCCTGGATGTGTTGCTGTCTCCCACCACGGGGACACCAGCCCCACCCCTGGGTCACTTGTCCCCGGCCTTGGACTTTCGCACCCACATCATTCGCTTGTTCCACTTCGCCGGTTACACCGCCATCCACAATGTGGCCGGTGCACCGGCCCTCAGCATGCCCTGGGGGCAGTCAGCAACCGGACTACCGATGGCGGTGCAATTGGCGGCCCCGCGAGGCCAAGAAGCTCGATTGTTGTCGCTGGGGTACGAGGTGGAAGCCGCGGCACCCGGCCGGAATTGACCCGGCGCAGGCTATTTCTCGGACAACCCGTGACATGCCCACCCATCGCGGGTCTAGGCTGAGGGGCACGGGAGTCCGATCTCATCGGGAGTTGACATGAGCGACAACGCCACACCATCCGAGCCGGTGCCACCTGCAGACGGCACTCCACCCACGCCCCCTGCGGAACCGCCGACGCCGCCGGCTGCTCCAGCGGAGCCCCCGACTGCAGTGACACCGCCGCCGGCTACGCCCGCAGCGCCGCCACCCCCGCCGCCCGCTGCAGCGGCCCCAACGCCGCCACCCCCCGCCGCCGCGGCTCCACCTCCTCCGCCGCCGGCCAATTCCCCCATGCCACCGCCACCCCCCGTCCCTCCGGCAGGTCCGCCCCCTGCCCCCGGTGGCGCGGTTGGCTACGTCGGGCCAGGCACACTTCCGCCAGCACCACAAAACGGGATGGGGATCGCGGCGCTGGTGCTGGGCATCATCGGCATTCTCGGTTGCTGCACCTTCATTTTCTCGGTCTTGGCGATCATCTTCGGCTGGCTGGGTATGCAGCGTGCGCAGGCCGGGCTCGCCACCAATAAGGGTATGGCCATGGCCGGACTCATCTTGGGCATTGTCGGAGTCGTGATCTCAGTCATCTACTGGATCTTGGTCGTTACTGGCAACGGCAGTTTCAACTTCTCCACCTGAGTCCCGCGGCGTGTGTTCCCACGTGCAGCGGTTCCTCGCATGGGAGCCCTGAGCGTCTCTCAGGTAGCTGTCGACTCCTGGCAGTTCAAAGTTGCTGAGCGGCCGTTGGCCCATGTGTTAGTTGACGTGTCCGAAGTGAGCAGCCGCGGTGGAAACCGTGTCGCCGGGCGGCCAATCATCGCGGATGCGGCAGGCGTGCTGCGCCTGCCGCCGGCAACTGCGGGTGCGGCTGTGCTGCAGGTGCACGCGATCAATCCGGTGGGACGGGTCGTCACGCGGACAGACCGACGCGGTGCATGGCGGCTCTCACAACGCACCGCTCAAGCGACCTGCAACGCGGGAATTGACGGATCATGGCAGGTGGTCGAAAACAGTGACAATGCCGCTTCGGCGTTTCACGTGCTGGCTGGATTATGGGATGCCTATTGCGTGGCTCTGAGACCGCTGCTCCCGCTATCTGCTCGCCCATTTCCGTTGCCGCCCCCCATCATGTTCCCCGACCATTCCCCGGCAGCACTGGCGTGGGTGCAGCCTGTGAGTTGGCCGAACGGACAGCCCCGAATGCGCTTGCCGGCGACAGATCCCGCTGGCAACCAGATGGATTTTTCGTCCATGGCCGGCGTCGGTTTGCTTGCCCACGAACTGGCGCACCTCGTCCATTTCGCTGGCTGCTCAGTGCGCCAGCGAGCCGTGATTGGCGCCCAATACTTGATGTGGCTGGCAGGCGCTGCGGTCACTACCGGATCGCCTTTCCATCACCCGACGGCTCGCACGAGTTCGACCGTGGCATGGGTGGAAGCGTTTGGGCTACTGGCTGAGCGGTTTGCCTGGTATGCCCAACTCGCCGCCGCGGGCGAACCATCGTCTAGCTCGCGGACGGGTCAGCGCGATCCGGATGAGCTGGCGCGAAGTTTCGTCGCCGACGAACTCTCAGGCCACCCCACTCTGGCGGACCACATGCCCGGGTATGTGCAGGTCGCCGTCATGCACGCCGGGACCATCTCGCACCTGTGCGAGGACACCGTCGTCGAAGGTGGGATCTACAGTCGCACCTTCCTCGAAGTTGCCAGGAAGTCCTCATTGGCGGCAGCCGTGCAGGCCTACTTGCGGCAGGCGACCCCGCCGGCCTGACGATCAGACCGCGACACGTTCGGCTCTGCGCTACTCGTCGTCGTTCGCAGCACGCTTGCGCGCCTGTCGACGCCGCCATGCCACGGCCAGTCCGACGCCGGTGCCCACAGCCACTACCACCACTCCTGCCACCACACCGACTTTGAGCACTCGACCGCTCAAGTGCGCACCGCGTTCTGCCACGCGCATCCCGCGATCCGCCTCATCGATCATGCGATCAGTGACGTCGAGCACTCGATCCGTGGCGTAGAGCATGCGTTCGAGCCACTCCAGCGACTCCTCCGCTGCGATCACCTGGGCCCGCGCCTCCTGCACGCGAGTACGCGCATGCACCCGCCGGTTGTCGAGGACGGCAGTCTGGGTCATCTCACACCTCCGCTGGCAAATTTCTTCCATCTCAACACATTCCACCGGGACACGCCCAGGTGCACGCAGGATTCCGGCTGGACACAGCCGGACTGCTCATTGTGCGGGCGCGGTTGGCAAGCGCACCGTAAAGGTCGCTCCACCACCGGGCGTGTCGCCGACACTCACTGCGCCCCCATGCGCCGCCACGATTGCCGCCACGATGCTGAGCCCCAAACCGCTGCCCCCGGACCCGCGGGTGCGGCTCGCATCACCGCGCACAAACCGGGTGAATATCCGCACCTTGTCGCCATCTGCCACTCCTGGTCCGTGGTCGATCACGCGCACTGTCACCCATTGTGAGTCTGTGAGACCGATCTCCACCGTGACCGGAGCTGACCTGGACAGCTGATCCGCCTGTTGGGGCTGACTACTGCCGTGTTTCGCGGCATTGGTCAGCAGATTGGTCAATACTTGCCCGAGCCGTGCCGGGTCACCGATCACTTCCGGCGGCGCCGGGCTCGGAGCCACCGTTACCTCCACCGGTGTCTGCGGAAATGCCGCAGCGAATCCGGCCACCCGATCTGAGACGAGCGCGATCAGGTCAATCCGACGCTGAGCCAGCGGACGATGTTGATCAAGTCGGGCCAGCAGTAGCAGATCGTCCACCAGTTCCGTCATCCGCGCGGCTTCCCCTTCGATCCGGTCGAAGGCACGAGGCACCTCGTCCGCGGGAATTGCGCCCTGCCGAAACAACTCGGCATATCCACCGACCGCCGTCAGCGGGGTCCGCAACTCGTGGGAAGCGTCCGCCACAAAACTGCGCATTCGCTGTTCGGAGGCCTGCGCTTCCTGGACGGCAACTTCCCGAGCACTGATGGCTGTCTCCAACCTGCCCAGCATCGTGTTGAGGGCCATGGACATCTCGCCGACCTCGGTGCCCGGTGCCGCAGCTGGCACTCGGCGGCTCATGTCCCCACCGGCAATGGCAACTGCGGCAGCTTCTACCTCGGCCAACGGGGCCAGGTTCCGCCGAATGAGTAGATAGGCGACCACCGCGACTACCACCACGATGGCCCCACCGATGGCGATCATCACAACAGTGAGTCGGCCAATAGTACTTTCGACGTCACCGATTTCGCGCGCGACGATCGTGCTACCGAGAGAGTTGGGGACCGCCAGCACTCGCCATTGTGGGCCCGATCCTTCTGAAGGCACGGTGAATGGGATACCGGCCTGCGAGGCCACAGCAGCTGCATCCATAGTGGGCAATTCGGGTTGCACGGACGTGAAAGAACTGCCAGCGGATGCAAGCACGTCACCTTGGGCATCTGCCAACGCGACGAAGAACTCACTCGGCAGTGGTGGCCGTATTCCGGGTTGCGGGGGCTGGTTTGGGGTTCCTGCTACTTCGGGCACCGAGCGTCGATCCAAGCCGGCGGCCGATCTCGAGTCCAGCCGCGCAAGTTGTTCAACTACATTCGGGGACCTGGCAACCTCGACGAGTTGGGTATCCACTTGGCTGAACAAGTAGGAGCGCAGCAATGTCACGGCGGCCACGCCACTAGCTGTGAGCGCTGCTGTGACCAACACCACCACGACTACCACCAACCGCACCCGCAGCGGCCATGCCCGCATGTCAGGGGCCCGGGGTCCGTAGCCGATAGCCGACCCCGCGCACAGTTTGGATCAATTTGGGTTCGGTGGTGTCCACTTTGCGCCTGAGGTAGGAGATGTAGGACTCCACAATGTTGGAGTCCCCGCCGAAGTCATACTCCCAGACATGATCCAAGATTGTGCCCTTGGACAGCACCCGATTCGGGTTGCTCATAAAGAGCACCAGCAGTTTGAACTCGGTGGGGGTGAGGTTGATCTCCACGCCGGCTCTGCGCACGACGTGTCGATCTTGATCAACCTCGATGTCACCGATCACGAGGACTTCCGAAAGATCTGCCGAACGGGCACCGGAACGACGCAACAGCGCGTGCACCCGGGCAATGAGCACGTCAAGTTTGAATGGCTTCGCCACATAGTCGTCGCCACCGACAGCCAAACCGTGCACGGTATCTTCGGTGGAATCCCGAGCAGTCAGGAACAACACTGGGGTGTCGTTGCCCTCCGCCCGGAGCCGCTGCACCACTTCAAAGCCGTCCAGACCGGGCATCATCACATCCAGAATCAGCGCATCTGGCGCCGCGGCGCGGGCGGTGGCGAGGGCCGCAATGCCATCGGCTTCCACCAACACTGTGAAGCCGGCGTGGGTGAGACTGGCAGCGATGAGTTCACAAATGACGGGCTCGTCATCGGCCACCAGCAACGTGGCCCCCTGGCGCTCAGCCATCAGTCGCCGCACCCGACGCAGAGGTGGCCGCGGTGGAGTCGGCTGCGCCTAGCGGTGCAGTCAGGTCGTAGAGCACCACACCATCCACTGTCTGGGCTGAGAAGTTCTCCACCACCCATGCCGAGATCTCCGAACTGGCGCTGCTGCCACCTTTTGCTGGCCCGAAGCCACTGCCACCAATAAAGTAGTGGATCTGACCGTTCGCCACATACTCCTGGAACGCTGCAAGTGTCGGGGAGTCGTCGGTGCCGTTGAATCCACCGATCGGCATGACCGGATAGCCCGTGGCCAACTGGTAGCCAGCCGTTGTCTGGGAGCCGATGCCCGCTGCCACCCAGGTGTAAGCGTCAGCATTGACGGTGAGTACCGCGACCACCTCGGATCCCACTGCCGGGGCGTTGAGGAGTCCGCCCGGACCAGCCGTGCCCCCCGGGACGGCCGTTCCACCAGCCGCGTTGGCAGCGCCACCGGGGCTAGCTGTACCGCCGGGGCTAGCTGTACCGCCGGGGCCAGCTGTACCGCCGGGGCCACCGGGGCTGCCTGGACCACCGGGGCCACCGAGTCCGGACGCACTGGCCACTCGCGGAGTCACCGCAGGCAGGGAACCGGATTGCGCAGCCAGCGCCGTATGGACACTGAAGATCATCGGGCCTACCAAGAGTGCGCCCAGCGCTACCACCCAGGCCACGCAGCCGATTCGCTGGTGGATGCCAAACGATGACCCGACCACCACTGCGGCCAAGGCGACGACTATCCCGAGCGCTACACCCACAGCTGCGTACCAACCACCGGCCTGGGTCATGATCCACACCGCTGTCAATCCACCTGTGAGGAGCGCTCCGGCGGCCACAATCCGTGCACTGCGCGCGGCACGCCGCTGCCATAAGACGGAAATCCCGATGGCACACAGAGCGGCCAGCGCCGGCGCCAACGCGATCGCGTAGTACTCGTGGATGATGCCGGAGGCAAAGCTGAACACAGCCCATGTCACCACTGCCCACAAGGTCCACAGCAGCGCGCCGGCTCGGGCGAGATTTGTGCGAGCGGAGGAGCGGGTGAACCAGAAGACGGCAGCAGCCAGCACCACGGCCATCAACAGGAACCAGGCGATACCACCCGCCCAGGTGCCATCGAACAATCGCCCGATGCCAGTGCTGCCGCCGAAGCCCGGACCACCGCCCCCCGGACCACCGCCGGGACCGGCCAGTGTGCCAGCAGCGTCGGTCATGGCACCTGTGGTGCCAGCGCCACCTGGTCCACCGCCACCGACCGCACCGACTTCGTTGCCGGTGATCCGGCCAAGGCCGTTGTAGCCGAGAACCAACTCCCACACACTGTTGGTTTGCGAGCCGCCGATATAGGGACGGGCGCTGGCCGGCGTGAACTCCACGATCGCCACCCACCATCCTCCGGACACAACCAGCGCTGCGAACGCGATCACAAGGTCGCGTATTCGTTTGCCCACACCAGATGGCGCGGCCACGAAGTAGGTGATGGCCAGCGCCGGCAGCACGAGCAGCGCCTGCAGCATCTTGGTCATGAAGCCCAGCCCCACGAGAACGCCCGACAATGCCAACCAGGCCGGGGAGGCAAATTCGATGGCCCGCACGCAGGCGTAGGCAGCACCCACCAGCAGCAGGACCAATAGCGCGTCAGGGTTGTTGAAACGAAACATCAGCGTGGCGACGGGCGTCAGCGCCAGCATCGCACCGGCCAGGATGCCGGCACCTGTGCCGTACCAGCGTTTGACTGCAAGATAAAGCACCGCCACGCTGGCCACCCCCATCAGCGCCTGCGGCACCAAGATGCTCCAGGAGTTGAGGCCGAAGATCCGCGCGGACAGATCCATGACCCACAGGCTCAGCGGCGGCTTGTCCACAGTGATGGAGTTGGCGGCATCCGACGAACCGAAGAAGAAGGCCGTCCAATCTGAGGCTCCCGCTTGCACTGCTGCGCTGTAGTACGCGTTGGCCCAGCCGTTGCGACCGAGCCCGAAGATATACAGCACGGCCGTGCCCGCCAACAACAGCCAGATGCCGAACCGGGACCACCAGGGTGGCCGCACCGATTGTTGAGTGGTCCGTGGCAGCGGCGCAGTTCCCGCTGGATTTGCGGGATCCTGCGCAGCGGGTGTGGGCATGGTGATGGTCATGACGCGCTCCTTTGCCCGCGGAAGACCCACCCGCGGAGTAGTAAGAATCTGGCGATGGTGGCGGCGAGATTCGCCGCCGTGAGCACAACGACTTCGCTCATGCGACTCGGTTCGACAACCACCTGATGCAACATCCACAGCGCGCCGTTCGTCAGCACGAGTGCCATCCCGAGCAGCAGTAGACCTTGGAGTTGGGGTCGGATCCACGAACGACGACCCCGCACACCGAAGGTCACACGTCGGTTGAATGCGGTGTTCAAAACTGTTGCCAAGAGCAGCGACACAGTCGCTGCTGACATCACGGGCAACCAACTGCGAAACACGACGAACAGCAACGAAAACAGCACGGTGGAGATCACACCAACCACCGCAAACCGCAGGATCTGCCCGAGCAAGTGGGCGTGCCGATCCGCCGCCACTCGCGGTGGCACAGAAACCGCATCCAGCGGAATCGCCCCGGTCATCAGCCCGCGGGCAAGCCTGGCCATGCCCTTGAGGTCGGCCCAAACAGTAGTCGGGATGTTCACTCGTGAGTCCGGATCGTCCACCCAGTCCACAGGGATTTCGTGGATGCGCAATCCAGCCCGTTCGGCCACGACGAGCAGTTCAGTGTCAAAGAACCATTCCTCGTCCGCGATCAGCGGCAGCAACTCGCGAACCCGGTCGGCGCGCACAGCCTTGAAACCGCACTGCGCGTCAGAGAACCGCACCCCGAGCACCGCTCGCAGCATCGCGTTGTAGCTGCGCGAAATGAACTCCCGCTTTGCCCCTCGCGCCACCTGCGCTCCCCGACCCAACCGGGTACCGATCGCCAGATCGCTGTGCCCGGTGACCAATGGTGCGATCAGCGGCAGCAACGCATCAAGGTCCGTGGACAGGTCTACATCCATGTAGGCCACGACCGTGGCTTCGGAGTGACTCCACACCCGCCGCAGCGCCCGGCCTCGACCTTTCGCCGACAGGTGCACAACCCGGACCCGTTCATATATCGCCGCCAGCCTCGTGGCCACTGCCAAGGTGTCATCGGTGCTGCCGTTGTCGGCGATCGTGACTGTTGTCGCCAACGGGAAACGGTCCAGGTAGTCGCACAAGCGGTCAACACTCGTCGGGAGGTTGCGAGCTTCGTTATAGACCGGGATCACAATGTCGACCGTTGCCTGAGCCAGGCTGGCCGCTGACACAGGTGCCTGAGCCACGCTGGTTGCAGACACAGGTGCCGAGGTCGGATTGGCCGCATCGGAAGTGGTAAGCAACCCCATGTCTGAGTTCATGTCTTGAGCCTGACCAGCCAGCCTGGACGAGACGTGAAATCAACCTGGGAAAACGCTGTGAATTCACAGCTGGATAATCCAGCCCGACGAGGGTACTGATTCAGCCGCAGGCCGGAGCCGCAGCCGCGGAATCGGCGGCGACGTACCTCGCCTCACGGGGGTGTGCGCCATAACCATCGCGGGAGTCGTAGCGCGAGATCGCTAGCCCCGACTGCAGCATCAATTCACCTAGGTCACGGCCGTCTCGGGTGTCGACGTAACGAATCAGGCGCCCGTAGCGATCAGAGTCGTCGTCACCGGCCGGCACGAGTACCACGGTGTTGCCAGCCTCGGAAATCCGGGCTTTCAGGAAAGATGTCGCGGGGCCAAAGTTACATTCGCCGCGCTCTGGCGTATCGATCCCGGCAATTCGCACGCGCCCTGCGGTGGTGTCGATGGTATCCCCGTCGATGACTTTAGTGACTGTGACAGTTTGACTACCCGGTGCGATTGTGTCGACTGGTGACGTGGGTGTTTTGGTTGCAGATGTGGGAGGGGCGGAAGCCATTGCCGACGGAGGCACAGGCGCGGGAGCCGAGGCGGACGGCTCCGATGGCAACGGGCGGCTCGATTCAGCGTCATCAGCACAGGCACCGATCAGCATCAGCAACAAAACAACCATGCCGACCGCGCCCCACAGCTGCGAACGTTGGCGGCGGTGGCCCCGTATCGTGCGCCTCTTCGTCATGCAATCAGTGTGCCGCACCCCTCCGACAGAATTTTTTACGGAATTTCCGGACTGGCTGGAATAGCCGAAACCCCGACCCTGGTTAGCACTCTCGAGCATCGAGTGCTAACCAGAGGTTGCCTCTCGATGCTTCCAAGATGACATGTCCCCACCCCGAAGCGGGCTCGCCCCGCACCAACATGGAAAGGAACCTCATGACCAGGAACACCTCCTACGGAGTTCGCCGCAACCGTCTGGACTCGCAATTCGACGCGATGATTCGGGGCGCCTTTGGCGGTCAACTTGCAGCCGTCTGGTCGCCCGCTGCTCGCTTCGTGCAGTCCGGCGACGACGTCTTCGTCGACCTGGAAGTGCCCGGCGTCAACGCTGCCGACATTGAAGTCGACGTACTGGACGACACCTTGGTGGTGTCTGGCCGTCGCGACATGACTGATGTGGCAGACGATGAACACGTGCTCATGAACGAAATGCGCTCGGGTTCGTTTCGGCGCGAGTTCAAACTCGGCAGCCGGATCGACGCCGATGCGGTAGAGGCCAGTTACAACGACGGCGTCTTGCGCGTCAAACTCTCTGCCCTGGTGGCTGCTCACCGTCCAGCCCGGGTGCCTGTGCGCACGGCGCACACGTCGACGGAGGGCACCACGGATCTCGTAGAATCCCCGGCCGAGACCAACTCCGCACAATAACCCCGATGTCAGCGCGCGCTGGAGCACCGTACCTGAAGAATCGGTGCTCAGCGCGTGCTGACGCTGCTTACGTGACATCAGCACATCAACACTCGGTAATGTTTTCTTCACACAGCGCAAACATGCCCCAATTTCGCGAGATCGCTGATTACGATGTGCCGCGTGTCCTATCGAGCCGACAGTAGCGAACACACGACGAATCAGCGAGCGTCCAGTGACACCTTGAGCAACGACGATCGCGCGACCCGCGTGCCAGGAAAATCCCAGAAGTCGCCACGCGCGTCCCGGATCCGGACACCGGTACAAAAGCGATCAAAAGCGACGTACGAGAAGATTCTCAATGTTTCGACCGAATTGATCGTGGAGCAGGGTCTCGAGGGTTTCACCACCAACGCGGTCGCCGAACGGGCAGGTATCAATATCGCCACGGTGTACGCCTACTTTCCCGACAAGTTGGCGATCTTGGCTGAGTTGGTCGTCCGGTCTGAGCAGTCGAACACCGATTGGCTAAGCGATCACTTTGGCGCAACCAATAACGATGATTGGCGGACCCAACTGGGACAAGCAGTCGAAGCGCTTGTGGAGTCCCGGCTGCGCAATCCGGCCGGGAAGATGTTGCGCAGCGTCGCACAGGCGACCCCTGAGCTGCGCCATTTCTATGATGCGGCGATTGCGCGCAACGCCGAGGTGCTGGCTTTGGCAATTCAGCGCTGGAATCCTGAGTTGGGCGAGCAGCAGGCGCTGCAAGTGAGCGAAGTCATGATTCGATCCGCGATCGGAGTGATCGATGCGGCAACTGCGCAGGGGTCGCGCGATCACGCCCAACTGCACGAACTTATGCGCTTGCTTGACAGCTATTTGTCCAACTACGTCGATGACACAGGTACGCCGGCCTGAGCGCTGCCCGGCCAGCCGAACGGGGTCGACTCAACCCGTCGCAGAGAT
>CAZVKB010000036.1:0-22940 GCA_964627505.1 uncultured Actinomycetes bacterium
CACGTCCTACAAGTACACCTTGCGCTGATGAATTGCGTGCGCGCCAGCGGTCCGATCGAGGAACAACATCCCTGCGAGGTGGTCGATTTCGTGTTGCAGCGCCACCGCCTCGAACGCATCTGTCTGGATCGTGACGGACTCCCCCGACACCGGCAGCACCCCAGTCACGGTCACTCGCGTTGCACGTTTTACGTCACCGGTGAAGTCTGGGACCGACATGCACCCCTCGCGACCCTTCTGATTACGCGTTGCTGCCACCACCACTGGATTGCACAACACGAACAC
Source organism: uncultured Actinomycetes bacterium (assembly GCA_964627505.1). Lineage (GTDB taxonomy): Bacteria > Actinomycetota > Actinomycetes > S36-B12 > UBA10799 > JACJWR01. Next base: position 286 of record CAZVKB010000036.1, read on the forward strand.
TCCGTGACATGTCCGCGTCTTCGGATGCGCAGAAACATCCAGGCTGAACACCCGCATCGGCACCCCGATCTGGTTAGCGGCCAACCCCACGCACCCAGGCGACACAGCCATCGTCGCCAGCAGATCAGCTGCGAGTTGCACGACGTCCGGGTCGTGCGGATCGACATCGTCGCACGGGTTGGACAGGACTGCCGCAGGGGCGGTAACCACCGGGAGGAGACGTCCGGGCGGTAAGTCGGGCAGGACGATCACAGGAAGTCCGGCTCCTCGCGCCGCACGGTCACTGTCACACCTAGGTCGGCACCCACCGCACGCAACTGCGCGGCCAAACTGTCGATGTCCACTCGCACCGGAAATTCCACTTCGGCGGTGCCGATGTATAGCCCACCATGCAGATGCGTTGTCAGTTCCACGATGTTGCCACCTGCATCAGCAAGCAGTCTGGTGACGGCAGCCACCAACCCGATCCGGTCCGCCCCGTGCAGGCTCACGATCAAACGGTCCGCCGCACCCGGCTCGCCGTCGGCCTGCCCCTCCAGGACCAGCACGTTTACCCCCTTTGGGCACACTTCCAGCAGCCGTTCGCGCACCATCGCCGGCTCCGCCGCAACATCGACCACCAGCGTCCACGCGAAATGCCCCTGGAGCAAGCTCATCGATGAACTAGCCAGGTTGCCGCCGAGGTCGGCCAGCACTTCAGTGACGTCTGCGATTAAGCCAGGTCGGTCATGGCTGACCACAGTGACTGCTAATTGCGACATGCGGCTCCTCTCTCTGAATGTGGTGCAGGATCTGCCGGCTCCAGCCGGTGTCGTGGCGCTGCCGAATCGTGACTACAGATCCGCGATCACGGTACCGCCGCCAGCAATCACGTCGCTCACGATGCCATCGAGGATGTCGTGTTCACTCACCACCACCTCCGGTAGCCCGGTGGCCGTGACAATTCGAGACAGAATAATCGAGCCGGACACGATCACATCGGCCCGACCGGGGTGCATCACAGCGAGTGCGCGCCGCTCTGCCAGCGTCATGGCTGCCAGCCGCTCGCTGATGTCGTGCACGGCCGCGGCCGGGATCCGGGCGCCGTGCAACACGTCCGGATCGTATTCAGTGAGTTCCAGATAGAGGGCGGCGATGGTCGTGACCGTGCCGGCAAGCCCCACCAAACTCGCCGCCGCGTCGAAATCCACGACTTCGCCGGCTTGGGCGATCGCGGCGTCCGCATCTGCGCGCAAACCCGCCACCTCCGACTGTGTCGGCGGGTCGGACAGCGCGTGCCGTTCCGTGAGTCGTACACACCCGATATCGACACTCACACTAGCTCTCGGGGCGCGATCGCCGAGCACGAATTCGGTCGAACCGCCGCCGATATCCACCACGAGGCGCGGTTCCGCGCTGGCCTGGACGGCAGGGGTGGACACCGCTCCGACGTAGGACAGCCGTGCTTCTTCAGCGCCGGATATGACTTCCGGCTCGACACCCATGCGCATCGCCACCCCGCTCACGAAGTCCGCCCGATTGCGGGCATCGCGAGATGCCGACGTAGCCACAAATCGCAACGCATGGGCACCCGCACGGGTGACGAGTTCGGCGTACTCATCACACGCGGCAAAGGCCCGCACCAGTGCCTGCTCGCTGATCAGACCGGTCTCGTCGATGCCCTCCCCCAGTCGGACGATCCGCATTTCCCGGTGCACATCGCGCAGCTCACCGGTGCTGGGATCACGCCGGGCGATCAACAGCCGGATGGAATTGGTGCCACAGTCCACCGCTGCCACCGTTCGGGGCAGACAGCCCAGCCGGTTTGGCCATCGACTTTCCAGCAACGCGACTGCGGCGTCGCCAACAACATTGATTCCTGGGCCTGCCACCAGACTATGGGCCACGAGTGCATGCAGACACTTCACACGGTCGGGCATGCCACCCGCGGAGATGCCATCGATTTCGGCAACCGTGCCCAGTTCACTGCGGCGCTGCAAGTAGTCCTCGTGGGCGTCGGCATATGCCTGGGCCACCCACGGGTCGTCGTTGAGCGACTCGGCGAGCTCGATCATCACCCCCTCGGACTCCAAGGTCGACACCGCGGCTGTAAGCCGCGGACACGTGAGGTAGAAAACCGTGGGAAACGGTGTGCCATCAGGCAGTCGGGGGTCGCTGACGATCACGTCCGGTTGGCCACACTGGCAACGATGCCCGATTCGCACGTCACCGCGAACTGGACGCCCCAACTGGGCACTGACCACGGACTGGTCAACTTCGCTGGCTTCGGGATAGACGGTCACCCGCACCTACCCGCGGGCCTCGTCGATGCTGTCCCACATGCGGGTGTACCACCCTTCGTTGGCTTTCGGGGTGCCGGCTGCAGGGGCGGGCAACACCGGCGCACTGCCGTTAGCGGCATCAATCACGATGTATCCGGTTTCGCCCGGGTAAACGTAATGCAGACGGGTCCGAGCCTGCTCCACCACGAAATTCTGGTCCTGCCACTCATCCAAGCGGCCCTCAAGGGCGGCCACGGACGCTTCACGTTGGGCGATTGATGCAGCCAAGGCTTCGTTGGCGTCGGTCTGGCGCACATAACTTCGCAGCGGCACCGCGAGGCTGAGCACGATCGTCACCAGCACCCCGATCAAAATGACCAGGCGTACCGCCGGGGAGTCGAGTCGGCCGGCGGTACGCGTCATGGCCTAAGGGTGACTCAAATTGCGAAGCGACGGAAGGCCGACGCGCCGAGATACACGGCGGCATCGTCAAGTTCTTCCTCAATTCGCAACAACTGGTTGTATTTCGCCACCCGTTCGGTACGGGCCGGGGCCCCAGTCTTGAGTTGGCCGCCATTGATGGCCACGGCCAGGTCGGCGATGAAGGTGTCTTCGGTCTCGCCGCTGCGGTGGCTCATCATGCAGGTGTAACTGTTGGTCTGAGCCAATGTGACAGCGTCCAAGGTCTCGGTGAGGGTGCCGATCTGGTTGACCTTGACGAGCAGTGAATTGGCTGCACCTGCCTCGATGCCGCGGGCAATCCGGGCGGGGTTGGTGACGAAGAGGTCATCGCCCACGATCTGCACCTTGTCGCCGATGGCGTCGGTAACGTGCACCCAGCCGTCCCAGTCCTCCTCGTTCAGCGGGTCCTCGATGGAGACCAACGGGAATTCGTCGAGCAGGCTCTCGTAGTAGGCGGTCATCCACTCGGCAGAGCGCTGGGCACCCTCAAAGAGGTACGTGCCATCGTTGAAGAACTCCGAGGCGGCCACGTCGAGCGCCAGCGCGACATCGCGGCCCGGCGTGTAGCCGGCCTTGCCGATGGCTTCCACGATCAGTTCGAGGGCTTCTTTATTGGCGCCCAAACTCGGTGCGAAGCCACCCTCGTCGCCCAGGCCCGTGGCCAACCCGCGGGAGTGCAGCACCGACTTCAGAGCGTGGTAGACCTCGGCACCCCACCGGAAGGCTTCCCGGAACGACGTCGCCCCGATCGGCGCGATCATGAATTCCTGGATGTCCACGTTGCTGTCCGCGTGGGCACCGCCGTTGAGAATGTTCATCATCGGCACCGGCAGCACGTGCGCATTGGGTCCGCCGAGGTAGCGGAACAAGGGCAGTTCAGCGCTGTCGGCAGCCGCCCGCGCAACGGCCAGCGAAACTCCGAGGATCGCGTTGGCGCCCAAGCGTGCCTTGTTGGGGGTGCCATCGAGGTCGATCATGATCTGGTCGATCACCCGCTGATCTGAGGCGTCGGTGCCGATGATCTCCGCGGCAATCTCCTCTTCCACGGCCGACACCGCGCGCTGCACGCCTTTCCCCCCGTAGCGGTCCTCCTCGTCGCGCAACTCCACCGCTTCGAACGCACCAGTCGAGGCACCGCTGGGCACGGCTGCGCGAGAGACGGTGCCATCGTCCAAAATGACTTCGACTTCAACGGTCGGGTTTCCCCGGGAGTCGAGGATTTCACGTGCGATGGCGCCTTCGATGATGGCCACAATGCCTCCTGTGTGGGTCGTGATGAATTGGGTGAAACTGGCTCGCCGTCAGCCTAACGGCCATCACCCACGGTTATCGAACGGACCAACAGGACGAGGGAAATCCTTACCCCCTCGTCACATCCGCGCCGCCGGTGCGTTGCTCTGTGTCGACGGACACCGCCGACTCTTCGGCGGAGTCCGGCAGCCATCGCCGTAACTCGGCTCGCACTGCCACCGTGGCTTGCAGCCGACACAACACCCCCACCACGCCCAGCCACACCCTGTGGGTCATCAACTGGTCCGGCGGGATCGTCAGTTGCAGGGCTACCGCGTAGTCCGGGTTCCGCGGATCGTGCTCGCGGGCGAACTGGCTCTGGAGCCATGCGGGGGTGAAATGAAAGATCTCGTGTCGGGCCGGGTCGCTGAAGGGGCCGAGGAAATCCATCAACGCTGCGACATCGAGGTCGGCACCGGGTCGCACCAGCCCGGCGCGCACTAGTCGAGCGCGCACTGTGACCGGATCATCAGCCTGCATCGCGGCGATCAGATGTCCGAAACTGCTGGGCAAGCCGCCGGGCATCGGGACCACGGCGCCAAAGTCGAGCACCCCGAGTCGACCGTCTGCCAGCACGCGAAAATTGCCCGGGTGCGGGTCGGCATGCAGCAACCCGGCGCGGGCCGGCGCACTCAATGCAAATCGCTGAAAACGTTGCCCGACCTGATCGCGCGCCGCCTGCGGTGCAGTGTGGAAGTCGCTCAACCGCTGCCCGTCCAACCATTGCGTGATCAAGACCGTCCCCGAATACCCCACCACCTCTGGAATCACAAAGTCGGGATCATGCTCAAATGCCCGATAGAACGCCTGCTGGGCGCGTGCTTCAGCGCGGTAGTCCAGTTCGCCGGCAACCCGCTGGGACAACTCGTGGGCGACCGGGGCCGCGGCCATCCCCGGACTGGCCAAAGCTGCCAACCGCAAAGCTACGCTCAAACCCCGCAGATCGGCCCGCACAGCTCGCGCCACATGCGGGTACTGAACCTTCACCGCCACGTCCCGGCCGTCGTGCCACCGCGCCCGATACACCTGCCCCAGCGAGGCTGACGCCACTGCTGTGCGGTCGAAACGCATAAATCGTTGTTCCCACTGGGCACCCAGCGATGCGGTCAGCACGGGCTGCATGACGGTGAAATCCACCTCTGCCCCGGATTCCTGCAACGACACCACAGCCTCGCGCCAGTCTCCCGCAGGCAACAGCGAATCGATGGTCGACAACAGCTGACCCGCTTTCTGCACGCCACCCTTGAGGGTGCCGAGAGTGCGGCGGACATCTTCGGCGTTGGCAGTGGTGATCCGTTCCCGGGTGAGTTCTGGTCGGGCACCGTGGTGGACCTGCCACCGCCCATGTATCGAGCGGGCGGTGAGCCGAGCAGCCAAAGCCGCCAATGCTGCACTGCGCTGCCACCCGCTGCCGCGCACCGCAGCATCAGCCATCGGGTTCGCCCTGTGGCGCGGCAGGTTCAATCCGGCCGGGTCGCACTGTCGGCTCCAGATCCAGAACCGCAGTCGAGCGCTCCGCGTGCGCTAGACGTTCCCGATAATCGCGCACCGCCGCCCGTCCGCACGCCTCCGCATCCCAACCATTGCGGTCGGCAACTGCCACGATCCCGAGCAGCAACGCTCCCACCGCCTCCGGATCACCCCCGAGCGCCGCGATCGCAGTGTCGGCCGCCGACTCAGCATTCGGACCGGCCAGCGGCTCAGCCACCCCTCCGTGTGCTGCCCGGTGGGCCAACTTCGCTGCACCTAACAGCGACGGCAGACCCAGTGGCACGCCATCGACGACGGACTGCCGACCTTTCTCTGCCCGTTTCTGGGCGAACCAGGCTGCTTCCACATCTGCACCGGAGGTCCGCACCGCATCGCTGAACACGTGCGGGTGCCGACGCACCAGCTTGGCGGTGATATCACCGGCCACATCGTCGATATCGAAACCGGAGTCGGTGCCATCACCCCTGCGTTCCGAGGCAATCCGGGCATGAAAAACCACCTGCAACAGCAGGTCACCGAGTTCCTCGCGCAACGAGGCGAAGTCCGCGGTTTCAATGGCTTCCACCGTCTCGTAGGTTTCTTCCACGAGATAGGTCACAAGTGAAGTGTGGGTCTGTTCGGCATCCCATGGACAACCCCCCGGGCTGCGCAGCCGGTCCATCACGGCCACCAGGTCCCGCAACGGGTCTGAACTGCGAGTCATCACATCGACTCAGGTGCGCGGCGCGAGCGTCACTGGGAGGGACGTCACTGGGAGGGGATGGTGAGTTGACCTGGCAGCATCAACTCGTCCACCGGGGCCGGGATCGACAGATCGTCCGGGGGTGGGGCAACAGTGAGCCGATCAGCTTGCCACGATCCGAATCGTGGATTCACATCGACGTTGATGGTTTGCGATACCTCCACCAGATAGCGCCCAACTGCGACGTCTTTGGTGTCGAGGTCTTCGCCTGGCGCCAGCGCTTCCCCGAGTTGGTCGGCCAGAACGCGGGTGCGTACCTGCACCGGCAATTCCGACGCCGGGATCCCCTGCTGCACCGCACTGGCCACCAGCGCGTCCATCCCGCCCACAGTGTCGGCGGCGTCAGTGAGGAACTTCTGGGTCTCCCCGTCGCTGACGGTCACACCCTTCATAGCCGCACCCTGTTCGATCAGCAGATTGGTCACCAACCGTTGCACAGTGAATTGGGTGATTCGTGGACTCTCCGCGATCTGCAACGCCGCCGCCAGTTGGGCGTTTTGCTCCGCCACCACGTTCTCGGTGATCCTGCCACCTTCGTAGGTGACCGCTGCTCCGGCTTGGTTGGCGTTACACGCCGCCAGCACACCCACCGTTGCGACAGCGGTGAGTGCCACCTGCACTCGTCGGCTCAGTTTCACGTGCTCTCCTTGCGAACGACACCGGGTTGGAGTCCGGTTATTGTCTCGATGAAGCCGTCCACCCAAGCGATCAGTTCGACGCCGGTGAGAATCTTCCCCCCGACTCTAGCGGTCTTGGGCAGTGGCAGCAGCACGGTCCTGCTCGCGGGTTTGAGAACCGCGCCTGGATATAACCGGGAGAGCCGCATCTGCATCGACTCCGGCAGGGCCACACCTTCGCAGCGCAAGCGCTCACCGAGAGCGACCGCTTCGGTAATGCCCACGGCACTCAACCGCTGCCGCAAACCAGCTGCGGCACCCAGCATCACGACCGGCGCAGGCGGTCGCCCGAAGCGGTCGTGCATTTCGGCCAGGACTTCTGTGAGTGCCTCCGGCGTGGCAGCTTCCGCGAATGCCCGGTAGGCCGCCAACCGGAGTCGTTCGTCTGGAATGTAGGTGTGTGGGATGTGCGCATCCAGCGGCAACTCCAATTTGGTCGGAAGGTGTTCGGAAGCCTCACCCTTGACCTCAGCCAGAGCCTCACCCACCATGCGCACATAGAGATCGAACCCGATGTCGGCGATATGTCCGGCTTGTTCGCCGCCGAGCAGGTTTCCGGCGCCGCGAATTTCCAGGTCCTTCATCGCCACCGCCATCCCGGCCCCGAGGTCGCTGCGTTGCGCAATGGTGGACAACCGCTCATAGGCGGTCTCCGACAGCGTCCGGTCCGGGTTGTACAGAAAGTACGCATATGCTCGTTCGCGACCACGGCCCACTCGTCCCCGAATCTGGTGGAGTTGGGACAGCCCGAACATGTCGGCCCGATCCACGATCAGAGTGTTGGCGTTGGGAATGTCGAGGCCGGACTCCACGATGGTGGTGGACACAAGCACGTCGAAACTGCGCTCCCAAAAGTCCACCATGACTTTTTCCAACTCAGATTCCCGCATTTGGCCGTGCGCCACAGCCACCCGCGCTTCGGGCACCAGCGCGGAGATCCGGGCCGCCACCTTGTTGATCGACTCCACCCGGTTGTGCACGAAGAACACCTGACCGTCACGTGCAAGTTCGCGCCGGATCGCCGCCCCCACCTGTTTTTCGCGATAGGGCCCCACATAGGTGAGCACAGGCAGCCGGTCTTCCGGCGGAGTGGCGATGGTCGACATCTCCCGGATCCCGGTGATGGCCATCTCCAAGGTGCGCGGAATCGGCGTGGCCGACATGGTCAGCACATCCACATTGGTGCGCAAGGCTTTGAGATGTTCCTTGTGTTCCACACCAAACCGCTGCTCTTCGTCAACGATGACCAGCCCGAGGTCTTTGAGTTTGGTGTTCGGCCCGAGCAGTCGATGGGTACCGATGACCACATCCACCGAACCATCGGCCAAGCCGGCCAGAATCGCTTTGGCCTCGGCATCGCTGGTGAAGCGGCTCAAGCCCTCCACGCGCACCGGAAAAGGCGCAAACCGCGCACGAAAAGTCTTCAGGTGCTGGCTGGCCAGCAACGTGGTGGGGACGAGCACCACGACTTGGGTCCCGTCGGATACCGCTTTGAACGCCGCTCGCACGGCGATTTCGGTCTTGCCGAATCCGACGTCGCCACAGATCACCCGATCCATCGGCATGGGCTTTTCCATGTCGGCCTTCACCTCGTCGATGCACGCCAACTGGTCGGGGGTTTCGGCGAATGGGAAAGCGTCTTCGAGTTCTCGTTGCCAGGGTGTATCGGATCCGAAAGTGCGTCCCTGCGCGTTTTGGCGCGCCGCATACAAGCGCACCAAGCCAGCCACGATCTGCCCGACTGCTTTGCGGGCTTTGCCTTTGGCCTTTTGCCAGTCAGCGCCACCAAGGCGGTGCACTGTGGGCGCTTCCCCTCCGACGTATCGGGTGACGAGTTGCAGTTGCTCGGTGGGCACAAAGAGCCGATCCGGGGGCTGGCCCCGTTTGCTGGCCGCGTACTCGATCACGAGATACTCGCGGGTGGTGGCGGCAACTTTGCGCGTGACCATTTCCATATAACGACCGACGCCGTGGTGTTCGTGGACCACATAATCCCCCGGGGCCAGTGACATCGGATCCACAGCCTTGCGGCGTCGAGACGGCATCCGGGTGCTTGCGCCAGGCGCAGCCGTGCCGAACACGTCGGATTCGGTGAGCACCACGAGTCCGGCACTTTCGGCAACGAAACCCCCGAGCATCGCGCCTGTCACCACTTCGGTCACCGGCGCGGGCGCCGTGGGTGCCAACTGCGCACAGAGTCGAGCTGGGACATCCCATTCGCCGAGACTTTCGACTAAACGTTTCGCCGAACCCGGTCCGCCCGCAACAATGACCACCCGATCGGATTCCGCCAACCGACCTTGGATGTCAGTGGCGACTGCTCCGAGATCGCCCCGATAACTCGGCGCTGGAATGGCATCTACGGCCTGCTCGTTGTGCACACTCACTGCGGGCAGGTCTGACTGTGCAGATGCAGAATTGTCTGGGTCCGCGGTACCGGAAGTGGTGACCGGTTCCTGGGTTAGGGGTCCGGCTTCCCACCACCTAATGCCTTGATCTTGGGCGCGCTGAGCTAAGTCCGCCACGGAGATATAGGCCGAGCGCGCCAAGTCAATTGGCAGTTCCCCACCGTCGGCAGCCACCTCGAGCCCGGCTGCGAGGAACTCCGCGGAGGTTTGCACCAGTTCCGCGGCCCGTGCGGCTACCCGCTCCGGCTCAGCCACGAGCACCAAGGCATTGGCCGGTAAGAGTTCCACCAGTGTGGTCATGTCCGACACCACCAGCGGCGCGACGGCCTCCATGCCCGGCACCGACATGCCCTGCGACATCGGCTCAAGCAGATCGGCGAGGCCGGGGTGGCTCAGCGCGGCCGCGGCGGCTCGAGCTCGCACGTCCTCGGTGAGGAGCACTTCCTTACACACCGGAGCCCAAAGTTGGGCAATCGGCTCCAACGAGCGTTGATCGGTGACCGCGAACGTGCGCAGGTCATCGACTTCATCACCGAAGAACTCCAAGCGCACCGGATGGCGTTCTGTTGGCGGAAAGACATCCACGATTCCCCCGCGCACCGCAAACTGGCCCCGGCGCTCCACCAGATCGGTGCGCTCATACCCGGCGGCAACCAGTTGTCCGACCAGGTGTCCGATGCTGGCGTCATCACCGCGTCGCAGCACCACGGGGGCGACGTCACCCAAACCGCTGACGATCGGGGCCAGCACGGACCGGATCGGAGCCACCAGCACCTGAATCGGCCCATGGTGCGCATCGACAGGATCCGGGTGTGCCAGTCGACGCAGCACATGTGTGCGCTGACCGACGATATCCGGAGACGGGCTGAGCCGTTCGTGCGGCAAAGTCTCCCACGAGGGGAAGATCGCCGTGGTGTGCGCTGGCAGCAGCCCCTCGAGCACCGCCTGAAAGTCTTCCGCCGCCCGGACAGTTGGGGTGATGAGCAGCACCGGCTGCCCGCCCAGTTCCGGGTGCGCAGCGGCGGCGGCCAGGAACGGCAGCAGCACGGTTGGTGCTTGCAGCGATCGGTTGGGTACATGTGGGCTGCGGGCGTCCTGCACCCAAGACGCCACTGCGGCGTCCCGGGTGAGTTCGGCCGTCAGTGCAGCCAAGGCAGCCGCATCCCCGTTGCCAGCACCACTGGGGTTGGCAGACCCCTCCGGGAGCTGCACCGGGTGCGTGTCTGTCCGCGCGTCGAAGTGCGTCACGATCAGGCCATACGGCCTTGGTCTGCCGTCGGCCGACGCTGGGCAGTCGTTGCCAGCGCCGCCAACGCAGAGGTGGCCAACTCGGGTCGACAGACTAACAAGTCGGAAACCTTGGGCGGACGGTGGTTGAACGTCACCGGCGCACCGTCGAGATGCGAAGCCTGGAGACCGGCAGCTTGGGCTACCGCCAGCGGTGCTGCCACATCCCACTCGAAGAATCCCGTGTCGTGCAGGTATACCTCGACGTGCCCGGTGAGCAGGCGCGCCACTTTGGCCCCCACCGACCCCACCCGCACGATGTCCGCATGTGCCGGTCCCCCGAGTTCCACCCACCTGTCGACGAGCGCAGCCGCCACCTGATCGAGCGTCGCCGGCGGCCGACTCCGCGAGGTCACAATCCGCACCGGTCGGCTGACATCCAGGGGCGGTAACTCCGGCGGGGCATGTGAGGTGAACACCTCATCGGCATCGGGCACTGCTACCACTCCGAGCGCGAGTCGCTCGGCTGTCGGTACCCCACGATCCCAAAGAGCGACATGGACGGCCCAGTCGTCGCGTCCCAGCCCGTACTCCCAGGTGCCATCGAGCGGATCGATGATCCACACGTGGTTCGCATGGTCGCGTTCGGCAGCATCCTCGGCTTCCTCGCTGAGCACGGCGTCATGGGGTCGCGCCGATCGCAGTTCGCGGTCGAGAAACGCCTGCGACGCGGCATCTGCAGCGTCCCGCAGTCTGCGTGCCGCTGCCCGCCGGTCTGATTCTTCAGAGCTGAAGTTTCTGCGGAACTCCCGCAGTCGCTTGCCAGCTTCCCGAGCCAGTTGGGTGGCAAATTCCGCATCCGCATGCGCCCTTGGAGTCGCCATGGGTACCGCCTCTTCTCTCCTCAAGGTCACCTATTGAACTGGTTCTGCGCCGTGGCCAAACCTTCGGTCAGCAGCGCAAGCACGGCGTCGGCAGCCTCGGCAACCACCACCGCCACTTCCGATTGCTCCGCAGCGGCAAATCTGCGCAGCACATATGTAGCTGGCGCCATCTGCCCCGGTGGCCGTCCGATACCCACCCGGACCCGAAAAAAGTCCCCCGACTTGAGGCTCGTGCGCATGGACTTCAGGCCGTTATGGCCGCCGTCGCCACCACCGAGTTTCAGGCGAAGACCGCCGAGCGGCAGGTCCAAATCGTCGTGCACTGCGATGATCTGGGTGAGCGGCACGCGATAGAACGCGGCCAGCGGCGCCACGGCGTCCCCTGCGGCATTCATGTACGTGGTCGGCTTGGCCAGCACAACGCGACAGTCTGCGAGGCGTTCCTCGCAGACGTGCGCACGGGCTCGCCGGTGCTGGCGAAACGAGCCACCAGCCCGCCGTGCCAGGTCATCCACGACTGCAAAACCGATGTTGTGTCTGGTGTCGGCGTACTCGGCACCGGGATTCCCGAGTCCCACCACCAGCCATGGCGCGGCCGTGGTCTACTCCTCGACGGAGTCTGCCGACTCGCCGTCTTCACTGGCCGCTTCCGCCGCCACAGCGTCTTCGGCGGCAGCAGCCGCGGCTGCTTCCTCGGCCTGGGCTTTGGCAATTGCCTGCACCTGTTCGACAGCTGCTGCGATCGCCTCGTCTGCTTCCATGTCGTTGTCTTCGTCCGTGAGCAAGTTGCTGACGATTTCCGCCACTGCCACCGGGTCGAGTTCGGCCGCAATTGCCACGGCTTCGGCCTTGACCATTGCCTGACCCAGCACCAGTCGCTCGCGGACCTCGCGGCGGGAGAGCACCACCAAATCGACATGCTCAATGATCGGCTTGATCGGGTGGCGTTGCACATCGCGCGGCGCCACCATGTGCGTGGCTCCGTCCAGACTCACCTCGAGCACCACTTTGGGCTGCTTGAGGGCCAGCATCAGGTCGTGCGCGTCCAGGGATAGCGCGACGTGCTCGCTGGCCGAACCGTAGATGACTGCCGGCACGCGGCCGGTGCCGCGCAGCCGCCGGGCCGCACCTTTGCCAAAGTCCGAGCGCGCTTCCCCCGCAAGTTTCACCTGTGACATCGTTTGCTCTCTTTCGTCGAAGTGGGTGAGGTCGACGCAGGCGGGCATCACCTGTCGCGTCGATCACGGCGGCCGTTGCCGCCCTCGCCGGAACCTGTGCCAGTGTACGCGGTGCTGTGGTAACGGCTGCGCTGGGTCCAACCGCTTGCCGGGCTACCAGTCACGCACTGGTTCAACCGTTCGCGGAACCGAACAAACTCGTGACCGAGCCATCGATGAACACCTCACTGATGGCCCGCGCAATCAGCGGTGCGATGGGCAACACGGTGAGTTTGTCGATGCGCTTAGCCGCCGGAATCGGCAGTGTGTCGGTCACGATCACCTGCGAGATCCGGGAATTGCGCAACCGCTCGGTGGCCGGATCGCTGAGCACCCCATGCGTGGCGGTGACAATGACATCCGCAGCACCCTGCTCGAACAGCGTCTCAGACGCTTTCACGATGGTGCCGCCCGTGTCGATCATGTCATCGACCACGACACACACCCGGTCCTTGACTTCCCCGACGACTTCGAACACCTTCACTTGGTTTGGCACGTCGGGGTCGCGGCGCTTGTGGATGATGGCCAACGGGGTGCCGAGAACGTCGGTCCACCGCTCGGCCACCCTTACCCGGCCAGCGTCCGGGCTCACCACTGTGACCTGCGAGAGGTCCACGTTGTCCGCCACATACTTCGACATCGTCGGGAGGGCAAAGAGGTGGTCCACCGGGCCATCGAAGAAACCCTGGATCTGACTGGTGTGCAGGTCGATTGCCATCAATCGGTCGGCTCCGGCAGTGTGGAAGAGATCCGCCATCAAACGAGCGGTGATGGGTTCGCGCCCGCGGTGTTTTTTGTCCTGCCGCGCATAGCCGTAGAACGGCATGATGACCGTGATCCGCTTGGCAGAGGCCCGCTTCAACGCATCGACCATGATCAACTGCTCCATGATCCATTTGTTGATGTCCGGGCCGTGACTTTGCAGCACGAAAGCGTCCGCCCCGCGCACGCTTTCCTCGAAGCGGATGAACATTTCCCCGTTGGCGAAGTCGTAGGCGGACATCGGGGAGAGCCTGATCCCGAGTTCGACGGCCACCTGTTGCGCGAGTTCCGGGTGCGACCGGCCACCGAAGAGTCGTAGTTTCTTCTGCGGGGTCTGCACGATCTCGGTCACACGTACCTCCACCTCGGGTTGGCCGGACGGTCACATTAAAGACGACTGAACGCTACTCCTGCGCTGCCGAACGTGACGAACGGGAGCACCCGCTTAGCGCAACCAGCCGACAGATGGCCTGATGCACAGTCATCACCGCAGCCGATGTCACACCACCCCGGTCGGCGCTTCGGGCTCTGCGCCGGGCGCGCTAACCGCGGTGTCTGCACTCGCGGCGGCAGCCGTCGCGGCCGGGGAGCCCGCCCGTCTGGCTTCCACCCAACCATCGATGTTGCGTTGCCGTGCCCGACCCAAACCCAGCGCGCCGGCGGGCACATCCTCGGTAATGACCGACCCGGCTGCGGTGTAGGCGCCGTCGCCCACCGACACCGGCGCCACCAGCATCGTGTCGCTGCCGATGCGCACGTCCCGACCGATCGTCGTGCGATGTTTGTGCACACCGTCGTAATTGACGAATACTGTGGCCGCCCCAATGTTGCTGCCCGGTCCGATCTGCGCATCCCCCACGTAGGACAGATGGGGCACCTTGCTGCCCTCCCCCACAACCGATTTCTTGATTTCCACGAAAGCCCCAGCCTTCGCACCAGCCCGTAAATCGGCACCGGGTCGTAGGTAGCTAAACGGCCCCACGCTGGCATCGGCCGCGATCACAGCGGAATCGCAGTGACTGCGCAAGACCACGGCTCCCGGCCCCACGAAGGTGTCCAGCAACGTCGTGTCCGGGCCGATGTGAGCCCGCGCACCCACCTCGCTGCCGGGCATGATCGACGAGTTGCGCTCGATCACCGCGTCCCGACCCACCGAGACCACTGGGGATATCCAGGTGGTGTCCGGGTCCACAATCGTCACGCCGGAACGCATCAGCCGATCATTGACTCGGCTCTGCAACACCTTGGCCGCGGCCGCCAATTGCACGCGGTCGTTGATGCCGTGGACATCATCGGCATCGGCGGCTACCGCTGCGGAGATGCGCAGACCTGCCACACGCAGGATCCCCAGCACATCGGTGAGGTATTCCTCCCCTTGGGAGTTGTCCGTCGTCAGCCGGGACAGCCCTGCGCTCAACGCCACCCGATCAAAAATGTAGACCCCGGAGTTGATCTCCGAGATTGCCAATTGCTCCTCCGAAGCATCCTTGTGCTCCACAATGCCGACCACCGAGCCGTCCGGTGCCCGCACGATCCGTCCGTAACCGGTGGCGTCCGGGACGATGGCGCTGAGCACAGTCGCCGATGCCGAGGTGCGTTCGTGTTCGGCGACCAACTCTGTCAAGGTCGCTGTGGTGAGTAGTGGGGTGTCGCCGGCGGTGACAAGCACGGTGCCCGCGGCTGCATCCGTGATTCCCGCAGCTGCCATGGCCGTCAGCGCGCACCGCACGGCGTGGCCAGTTCCGGCCTGCCGATCCTGCACCGCCGTATGGACATCCGGGAAATCCGCCGCCAGGTACTCGGTCACCCGTTCCCGCTGGTGACCAACCACCACGACGGTCTGGGCCGCGCCCAAACCGCCAACTTCCCGCAACACATGGCCGAGCAGCGGAGTACCAAGGACCGGGTGCAGCACCTTGGCGAGATCGGACTTCATTCGCGTGCCTTCGCCAGCAGCGAGCACGACCACTAGAGCAGGAGCGTTCATAACCGCCAGCGTAGACGTCAGGGACGTCGCGATGGCTCCCCGCCGAGGATTCGAACCTCGAAAGCCAGGACCAAAACCTGGTGTGTTGCCGATTACACCAACGGGGAATGCGCCGCCCATGCTACCGACGCCACCCCGCGCGCCTGCGTCCGGTGGCGCAGCGGATTAAAACTCGGTGAGCCGGGCACCGGCGACCGGTCCGTGGGCCCGTGCCACAGACCGGGCAAATCCCGACGCCGAAAGTGAGACGGCGAGGTCCAACGCAGACTCCTCGTCAGCCACGAGAAAAGCCACAGTCGGCCCGGACCCAGAAATGATGGCACCGAGCGCTGCACCATCCCGACCAAGGTCGAGCACGAGATCCAACTCCGGCCGCAAGGACACCGCTGCCGGCTGCAAGTCGTTGCTCAACGCCGCCCCCACCGCCGCCGGGTCGCCCACCAGCAAGGCTTCCATCAGTGCTTCCGGCACTTTCTGTTCCGGCACCCGCCGCCCCAGACGGAGCCGATCGCATTCGGCGTAGACCCGTGGCGTGGCCAGGCCCTTGTCGGACAGCGCAAACACCCAGAAGTAGGACCCGCGAGCCATCGCTGACGTGACCACCTCGCCACGTCCGGTGCCCACGGCAGTTCCCCCGTGCAGGGCGAAGGACACGTCGGAACCCAACTGTGCTGCCAACTCCATCATGCGGTCACGACCCAGGCCCACGCGCCAGAGTGCATCAGCGGCCAGCAGGACGCCAGCAGCATCAGCCGAGCCGCCGGCCATCCCACCCGCCACCGGAATCGACTTTCGAATCACAATGTGGGCATCCGGTCGCACGTCGGCCGCTTCGGCCACCAACTGTGCGGCTTGCCACGCCAAGTTGTGCTCATCGGTGGGCACCCGATCGGCATCGACCCCCGAAACCGCCAAACTCAGCCCGGAACCGGCGCTGCGCCGGTGGATCTCGACCTCGTCATACAGGCTCACCGCTTGGTACACCGTGGCGAGTTCGTGAAAGCCATCTGCCCGCACGGGTCCCACGCTCAGGGCAAGGTTGACCTTGGCGGGAACGATCGCCGAGGTGGACCGGGGGAAGGCCGACACGAGTGCGAGCCTAGGGCTTTGCAGGGTCGGTATTCTTGTCAGAATCGACAGATGGGTGGATCAACTCCCAGCTTCGAGAGCCAATTTGGCCAAGGCCAAACATCGAAAGTCCGATGCTGAGAGGGTTTCGCCGCGGGCCCGGGGGTCGATGCCACAGGACCCCAGGATGGTCTCCACGGCGGTGGTGGATCCGGCCCACGGCGCCAAGACCGTGCGTAATACCTTGCGCCGTTGGCCGAATGCAGCGTCGATGGCAGCGAATGCGGTCGCCCGGATCTGTTCGGAGTTCAACGACTGATCCCGCACCGCGGCGATTCCGCTCGGCTCGTTGGAGCCAGTGTGCTGCCGGCTTGCGTGGGAATCGGGCCACCGCCGCAGGCGCACCAAGCCCGAGTCCACCCGCGGTGCCGGCCAGAACACCGACGGCGCCACCGCGCCGGCTGCACTGGCAGCCATGAACCAGGCCACTTTCACGCTGGGAGCGCCATATACCCGCGACCCTGGACTGGCGCATAGCCGGTCCGCGACCTCCTTTTGCACCATCACCAACCCACTGCGCAACGAGGGCAACGCGAGCAAAGCAGAGATCAGCACGGGCACTGCGACGTTGTAGGGCAGGTTCGCAACAATCGCGGTGGGTGGGGTGGGCAGGTCCGTGATTGCGATGTCGAGAGCGTCTGCAGTGCGGACGGTGAGTCGACCTGCGCGACTTGGTGCATAGTGCGCCACGGTGACCGGCAGCCGATCGGCGAGCAGCGGGTCGATTTCGATCGCCGTCACGCTCGCCCCTGTCGCCAACAACCCCAGTGTGAGCGAACCAAGACCCGGGCCGATTTCCAGCACAGCATCGTCTGCCGTGACGCCGGCCAGGGTGACGATCCGGCGCACTGTGTTGGGATCGATGACGAAGTTCTGGCCGCGGGCTTTGGTCGGGCGCAACCCGAGTTCGGCAGCCAACGCCCGCACCTGACGCGGTCCGAGCAGGCACACACCTGGTTCGTCCGTACGCTCTGCCCGGTCGGCCCCGGCAACCCGCTCCTGATCCTGTGCGCCCGGCTGCCCGCTCACAGTGGGCCGAAAGCCCGCTCAGTATTGCGCCACAGCGTTTCACACGCCGTCAGCAGATCCCAGCCGCGCACCTCAGCAACTGCACGTACCGTATTCGGCAATTGATAGGAGGCATTGGGTCGGCCCCGGTGCGGTACCGGGGTCAAGAAGGGTGCGTCGGTCTCCACCAGCACCAGGTCGGCTGGCACCACACCCAGGGCAACCCGCAGCATCTCAGCGTTCTTGAAGGTGACATTGCCGGCGAAGGAACAATAAAAACCGCGTTCGGTCACGGCTCGGGCAAAATCGGCATCACCGCTGAAGCAGTGCATCACCACTGTGTCCGGTGCCCCTGCATCGTCCAGAATGCGCAGCACGTCGGCGTGGGCATCCCGGTCGTGCACCACCAACGCGGTGCCGGTGCGCTTGGCAATCTCGATGTGCACCCGGAACGATTCCTCTTGCACCGCGCGCAGTTCGGGCGGCGTACGGAAAAAGTCCATGCCCGTTTCCCCCACGGCACGGACCTCCGGCCGGGCGGCGAGGACAGCGATGTCCTCCCACGCGGCCGCCAGCGCCGCCGGCCCAGCTTCCAAGTGGATCTGCGGTGCCTCGTTGGGGTGTAGCGCGACTGCGGCCCACACGTGCGCATGCGCTGCCGCGGCCTGCGCGGCCCATTGCGAACTCGGCACGTCACAACCCACTTGCACGATGGCCGTGACGCCCACCGCCGCGGCGCGTTCCAGCGCCTCGGAAACTGCGGGTGCCGGGTCGGAGCCAAACGAGATGTCGAGGTGGCAATGACTGTCTGGGACCGGGCTCGGCAGCCCTGCCGGCGGGTCCGGGTAGGTATCGCGGTCGCGGGCCACTACTGCTCCTCGATCCGCGGGAACAGTGCCGCCCCCTTGGTCATCACGGCGCCAGGCGGCAGTTGCCCCCAACGTTCCACTTCCGACACGTCTTGGTCAGCCAACTCTCCCAGGTGGGGCAGAGCCCCGATCTGACCCCACAGCGACGACATCGCCGTTGGCATCACCGCGTTGTACAGCACAGCGATCGCCCGCAGCGACTCGCTCATCGTGTACAAAACCGTGTGCAGCCGCTCACGCTGTGCAGGCGCCTTGGCCAACTTCCACGGTTCCTGTTCGGTGAGGTAGAGGTTCACGGCCTCCACGAATGCCCGGATCGCGGCAATCCCGCCTGCGAAGTCCATCGCGAGCATGGCGGAATCCGCCTTAGCGGCGGCCTCAATCAGCGCGTCCTGCAAACTGCGGTCGGCGTTGGCGTAGTGGCCCGGCTCCGGCAGCACACCGTCGCAGTAGCGCACCACCATGGCTGTGGCGCGGCTGGCGAGGTTCCCCAGGCCGTTGGCCAATTCGGAGGTGTAGCGGGCCAACATGTCCTCCCACGAGAACGACCCATCGGACCCAAAGTTGATCGCTCGCAGGAAGTAGTACCGAAACGCGTCTGCCCCGAACACGTCGATGATCTGGGACGGGGCAATGCCGGTGAGTTTGGTTTTGGACATTTTTTCGCCCCCCACCAACAGCCAGCCGTGGGCAAAAACCTTCCCCGGCAGCGGCAGATCGGCCGCCATCAGCATGGCCGGCCAGTAGACGGCGTGGAAACGCAAAATGTCCTTGCCCACCAATTGCACGTCCGCTGGCCAGGTATGGGCAAAACGATCGGCCTCCGGTGTGCCCGCGGGCGCACCGAAACCGATTGCGGTGATGTAGTTCAGCAGCGCGTCGAACCAGACGTAGACCACCTGTTCGTCGTCCCACGGCAGCGGGATGCCCCACTCCACCGACGACCGCGACATCGAAATGTCAGTGAGCCCGCCCTCGATGAACGACACGACTTCGTTGTACGCGCTGCGTGGTTCCACCGCGTGGGTGTGACGCCGATAGTGCTCCAACAGCGGCTCGGCGAAGGCCGAAAGTCGAAACCACCAGTTGCGTTCCGACAGCATTTCCACGGGTTTGTCGTGAATCGGACAGAGCGGGACTCCCGCGTCGTCCGTGATGAGGTCGGCTGCCACTTTGAACTCTTCACAACCCACGCAGTAAGGGCCCTCATAGGTGTCTTCGTAGACATACCCGTTGTCCTTGAGCCGGTTCCAGAAGGCTGCAACGCCCCGGCGATGCCGACCAGAGGTGGTACGGATGAAGTCGTCGTTGGCGGCATCGATGGTTTTCAGCACCGGCAGCCATTCCTCGTTCACCAGCCGGTCGCACCATTGCTCCGGGGAGACCCCATGCTCGTGAGCGGAGCGTTCCACCTTGGTGCCGTGCTCGTCGGTGCCCGTGAGGTACCACACCCGCTCCCGACGTTGCCGATGCCAGCGCGTGAGCACATCGCCGGCCACGGTGGTGTAGGCGTGACCGATGTGCGGGGCGTCGTTGACGTAGTAGACGGGCGTTGTGACGTAGAAGGCCTTGGCAGCGGGCATGTTGGCGATTCTACGGGCAGGCGTTCAGGTCCGGCGGGCTGCCAGTACTGCCTCGTAGACTTGCCGCTTGGGCACGCCGAATTGCCTGGCCACCTCGCGCATCGCCACTTTGTGGTCGATCCCACTAGCCACTGCTTCGGCATGCGCAGCGGCCAGCACAGCGGCATCGATCGCGGGCTGGGTTTTGCCCGCCCCTGCCACCACGATGGTGACCTCGCCGAGCACCTGGGCGGCCGTTGTGGCAACCAGTTCGGCCAGCGTTCCCCGGAGCACTTGCTCATACGTCTTGGTCAACTCTCGGCACACCACTGCTGCTCGTTGGGGCCCAAAAGCATCAGCCATCTGAGCCAACGTCGCGTGGGTGCGACGTGGGGATTCGAAGAACACCATGGTGCGTGGCTCCCCAGCCAACTCGGCCAGCAGCCGCGCACGCTCTCCGGCCTTGCGCGGCAGGAAACCCTCGAACGTGAAGCGATCGGTGGGTAGGCCGGAGACTGACAGCGCGGCGGTCACCGCCGAGGGTCCGGGTGCCACCCCCACCGGCACGCCGGCCTGGACGGCTGCAGCTACCAGCCGATATCCGGGGTCACTGACCACCGGGGTGCCCGCATCGCTGATGACCACCACCGTGGCCCCCGCCTCGGCTTGTGCGAGCAGCCACGGGGTTTTCTCCCGCTCGACGGCTTCGTAGAACGAGACCACTTGACCGGTGATGGTCACGTCCAGGTCGGCTGCCAACCGTCGGGCGCGACGGGTGTCTTCCGCGGCGAGGATATCCGCGTCCGCCAGCAACTCCCGCAGGCGGGAAGAGGCGTCAGCGGGGTTCCCCAGCGGCGTGGCGGCCAGGATGATCATCGACGTGGTGGTGTGTCTGAACGCGGTTGGACGGCGGCGATCACTGGTCGCGTTTGCGGGCGTTAGCGGCGATTTTTTCGCGCGCGTGGGTATCGAGCACCACCTTGCGCAGACGCACCGCGCTTGGTGTCACTTCCACACATTCATCGTCGCGACAGAACTCCAGAGACTGTTCCAGGGAGAGCAACCGGGGCGGGATCAACCGTTCCAACTCATCCGCGGTGGACGAGCGCACGTTGGTGAGCTTCTTTTCCTTGGTGATGTTGACCGTCATGTCGTCGGCGCGGGAATTCTCCCCCACAATCATGCCCTCGTACACGGCGGTGGTGGGGCCCACAAACAACTGGCCGCGTTCCTGCAAACCGAAGCAGGCATAACCGGTGACCACTCCGGTGCGGTCGGCCACCAGCGAACCGGTGGGGCGGGTGCGGATCTCACCGGTCCAGGGTTCGTAGCCGTCGAACACGTGGTGGGCCAGACCGGTGCCGCGGGTTTCGGTGAGAAATTCCGTCCGGAAACCGATCAGTCCTCGTGCCGGCACCTTGAATTCCATCCGCACCCAGCCGGTGCCGTGGTTGACCATCTGTTCCATCCGGCTGCGGCGCTGGCCCAATAGTTGCGTGACCGCACCAACGTAATCCTCCGGCACATCTACGGTGAGGCGCTCCATCGGCTCGCAGAGTTTCCCGTCGATCACGCGGGTGACCACGGTGGGTTTGCCGACCGTCATCTCGTAGCCTTCGCGGCGCATCATTTCGACCAATACGGCGAGCTGCAACTCGCCTCTGCCCTGCACCTCCCAGGCGTCTGGAACTTCCGTAGGCAGCACACGCAGCGAAACATTGCCGATGAGTTCGGTGTCGAGCCGGTTCTTGAGTAGTCGGGCGGTGACCTTGCTGCCCTTCTCGCCGGCCATCGGCGACTTGTTGGTGCCGATCACCATCGAGATGCTGGGCTCATCGACGGTGATCACCGGCAGGGGCCGAGGGTCATCGGGGTCAGCCAAAGTTTCGCCGATGGTGATCTCCGGGATACCCGCCACCGCGATGATGTCGCCGGGGCCCGCGGAGTCGGCAGGCACCCGGTCGAGCGCTTCAGTGATGAGCAGTTCGGCGACCTTGGCTCTGCTGATCGAACCATCGGCTCGACACCACGCCACATTCTGACCTTTGCGAATGGTGCCTGCGTGCACCCGGCACAGGGCCAGCCGACCCAGATAAGGCGAGGCATCAAGGTTGGTGACGTGCGCGCGCAGCGGCTCCTCGTCGTCGTATTGCGGGGCCGGCACGGTCGTGAGAATGGTCGCGAACAGCGTCTCGAGATCGGGTTCGTCGGGCAGTCCGCCATCGTCCGGGCGGTTGAGCGAGGCGCGACCGTTACGCGCGGAGGCATAGATGATGGGGAAGTTGATTTGGGATTCGTCGGCGTCTAGGTCGAAGAACAACTCGTAGGTCTCATCCACCACGGCTTCGATCCGGGCATCACTGCGGTCCACCTTGTTGATGACCACAATGATCGGCAGCCGCTTTTCCAGCGCCTTGCGCAAGACGAATCGGGTCTGCGGCAAGGGACCTTCGCTGGCGTCCACCAGCAGCAGCACCCCATCGACCATCTCGAGGCCGCGTTCCACTTCCCCGCCGAAATCGGCGTGGCCAGGGGTGTCGATGATGTTGATGGTGGTGGGTGGACGGACTCCGGTGGGGTCGATGTGGCTGACCGCGGTGTTCTTCGCGAGGATCGTGATGCCCTTCTCGCGTTCCAGGTCCATCGAGTCCATCACGCGATCGGTGAGTTCGGCGTGCGG
>CAZVKB010000037.1:0-2313 GCA_964627505.1 uncultured Actinomycetes bacterium
CGCCACACTAGTGCCCACTCGCGCGGGGCATACCCCGTCAGCACCCAAACTTCCCACAGCGGGCGGTCGAAGGGCATAGGAGAGGACAGCAGATCGGACACTGTGGCGGCCAGGTCAGTCACGGTACGTCGGTGCACATGAGCAGCCAGGTCGACCTCGACGTCAATCCACTTCGGCTGGCGCACCCCGGTGGCGCTGTGCACCGGGATTTGCTGCAGCCGCCCGGCGAGCGGCAAGATGTCGGCAATCCGGCGCTGCACTCGGCCGATCGCCGGCGCCCGCCCCTGAAACTCCAACACCGCGCCCACGGCGATCGGGGCATCATCTTGTGGGATCTCCAGCCACACCGCGTCAATCATGCGCATGCGGTCGGACTCATCGATATCCATGTGCACTCCGTCCGCTTGGGCCCCACACGTTGTGGTCTGCCGTCGTGTTGCCTACCAATTGCAGGTCAGCCGCTCGGATCAACCCCATGATCCGGAACCACTTCCGCCCACCCAGTAGTAGAGCATCGCGAATAGTGCGCCAACGAATGGACCAACGATCGGGATCCAGGCGTATCCCCAGTTGGCTGAACCTTTGCCTTTGATTGGCAGCAACGAGTACATGATGCGCGGTCCCAGGTCGCGCGCCGGGTTGATGGCATAGCCAGTCGGCCCGCCGAGCGATGCCCCGATGGCGATCACAGTGAATGCGACACCGGCGTAGCCCAGTGCAGAATTACCGAACTGCGGCGCCGAGTCGCCTGTGCCCGGTTGAAACGGCGAACTCTGCATCACCCAGGTGATCAATACGAAGGTCCCCACCGCCTCCGTGACGATGTTCCAGATGGGGGCCCGCACCGAGGCCGAGGTGAAGAAGATCCCGCCGGTATTCGCCGGGTCGTCGTGAGTGTCGAACTGCTTTTTGTACACCAGGTAGGCGAGCAAGGCCCCGACCATCGCACCGGCCAGTTCGGCCAGGATGTACCACGGCACCATCCCCCAGGAGATGCCCCCTTCAATGGCCAGCGCGAGCGTCACCGCCGGATTGAGTTGCGCCCCGGAACGCCACGCCACACTGGCACCCACGAAGACCGCGAATCCCCAGCCGATCGAAATCAGCAACCAGTCTTTGCCGTGACCGAACGACTTCTTCAAGGTGGTGTTGGCACTGACGCCTACACCGAGCAGGATCAACAGCAAGGTGCCGGTGAATTCGCTGAGCAGCAGCACCGGGACGGTGAAGGTTTCCATGAGGGCACGCTAGCCCTCTGAGGCCGCCCGACGCGCGTTCTTACGGGCCTTCGCGGCAACCTCCATCGCCGCTGCTTCGGCCAGCGTTGGCGCGGACCCGCCCAATCGCGCCGGCAGCCACCACGGTTGCTCGTCCGTTCCCGGCCGATCGCGATAGTTCGCAACTACTTCATCGAGCATGACAATCATCCGCGCGCGCAACTCTTCGGTGATGGCCTCCGGGTTGTCTGCGGTGGTGGGGTACATGGGGGCGCCCGCCGCCACACTGATCGACTTGCCCGGGGAGAGATCCTTGTGGTGATAACTGTATATGCGCTGGCCGCCGAACACGATTTCCGGAATCAGCGGCACTTCGGCGGCTGCGGCCATTCGCACCGCCCCGGTCTTGAAATCCTTGATGTCGAACGACCGGCTCATCGTGGCCTCCGGAAACACCCCGACGATCTCACCGCGGCGCAAAGCTGCCACAGCGGTGTCGAAGGCTTCAGCGCCCGCCATCCGGTCTACCGGTATGTGCTTCATTCCCCGCATCAAGGGACCGGCCACCTTGTGCCGGAACACCGCGTCCTTGGCCATGAAACGCACGTATCGATGCCCGGCTTCGTCTACTGGAAAGCCGGCAAAAATGAAGTCCAAAAAGCTCGTGTGGTTGATCGCCAACACCGCCCCACCGGTGCGCGGGATGTGTTCGGAGCCCGAGACATCCATATGGATGCGCATTCCGAAGGTGATGGCCCGAAATGATTTCACGACGGCGAAGTAGAAGGGATCGGCCATGTCGAGACGATATCCGCTGCGGACCTTGCCATGTCGTGCACCCCGCACTTCTCATTAACCCGCTTAGGTTTGTTCAGGATGCTGACTCAGGTTGGTGCATAAGGCTGTCGTCTGGGCTCAGCACGGTAATAGGCTGGAAGTCACGTCATCGTGGAAGGGATGTGACGGCGATGCCAGATGCTGCGAACGACCCAACCCCAACTGGTGCGAACGGGGACGGCGCAGGGCAGTCACCAACTCCACCGCCACTGCCCCCACCACCCGGCAGCGGACCACCCGCCGACGCCACTCCACCGCC
>CAZVKB010000037.1:2413-8443 GCA_964627505.1 uncultured Actinomycetes bacterium
TAAGCGGTGACCCCGTCAAAGTCCGCTGCGGTCATTTCGATGGTGTCCGGATCGAGCCGTTCGGTGTACATGCCGCCACTGGACACCACGATCACCCGGGCTCCGGGTGTGGCCGCCAGCAGCGGGAGCAGTCCGGCGGTGAGCAACTGCGGGGCTAACACTTGCGCGGCGTACGTCTCCTCGAATCCTTCATCGGTCCTGCGATAGTCGTGGACCAACGCGCCAGCGTTGTGAATCAGTACATCGAGTCGGTCCGTGGTGGCACGCACCTCGTCCACCACCCGCTGCGCCGCGGCCAACGAAGACAGATCTGCTCGGATCGTGGTCACGTCCGAGTCTGGCCGGGAACTCCGGGCTGCAATCTCGTCCTGCACCGATTTGAGCCGGGCGGCATTGCGTCCCACAGCAATGATGCGTGCTCCGCTGCTGGCCAACTCCAAGGCGGCGGTTCGCCCCAAACCAGATGTGGCACCGGTGATCAGCACCACGCGCCCGGACATGTCACTTGGTGCAGGCGCCCACTGATCCAAGCGTTGCCGCACCCGGTAGCCAACACGGGTGAAACTGCCCGCGACAGTGATCTCCAGCGCCCGATCCGCGAGGTCGGCCAAGTTCGGCCTCGCGGACATCAGGCATCACTCCCGGCGTCGGGGCGCTTCGCGTCCACCTGGTCGGCATCCTGAGCAGCCGCCGGGAGGTCGGCCAGCACCCGGCGCAACCCCGCGCGGGCGCGATCACCAATCACCCGCATCACCAGTGTGAAGCCTGGGTCGAACAGGCGTCGATACCCTTTTGGAGCCAGATCAGCGTCGTAGGTGACAGCAGTGCCGCCCCCGGGCGCCGGGCTAAATGTCATGACGTCGTAAGAGATCACGTCGGCGGTTTCGGCGCGCAGCGCCACGCGCGCACCCCCGTTGGTATCCGGGCCTTCCCGCTCCACCACTTCATAGGTGAACGGCAGGGTGATCAAACCCAGCCGCACCCGCACCCGATAGGTCGCGCCGATATGCCCGGAATCTCCGCTGATCAGCACCGACTCCACCGCTGAGGGATCCCAGTCAGTCAGGGACGAGAAGTCGGCCAGGTAGTTCAGGGCGGTTGTGGTGTCTGCCGGCGTGTGGACGGTTGTGCGATAGCGAGCCATAGCTTCGAGTATCCACGACGGCAGTCGGCGGTCGGCAACGCACACCGACTATTCGAATCCTGCCGACGCAGGGGATAAAATGCCTTGCAGGAGTACGACTTATCTCGCCGCGGGCAGCCAAAGGGGTCCACCATTTTCACCATTTCGCCGGTTGGCGACCTGGCGGTCGCTCAATCGTGAGTAGTTCTGCCAGTTACGTTGTGCCCATCCGCGATGGCGACACTTCCGGAGATCATCCGCGCCGGATGTGGCTAACTGAGCGACAGGTCCTGGCGTTCGCCTTGGCGTTGTCGCTCATGCTGCTGGTGATCATCGCTATTGGATGGCCGCTGGGCTGGTGGCAGGCAACCTACGAGCGCTTCTCGTGGTATCCGCCTTCCACCGGACTAGCACTTCTGGGACTCGTGTTGTTGTTGGGTGTGCTGCTCGCCCTGCGGGGCTGGCGCGCAGCGGCCATCATCGCCTACGGCGCGGTCGCTGTCACCACGGTGATGCAAGCTCTGGGTTACCTCGTCGAGGCCACCAATGCCCGCTCTGCGAACACGCTGCAGGTTGGGACCGCCTTCGACGTGACGTTGCATTCCAACCCGGTGATGAACGTGATCGCCACTGCAATCGCGGTAGCGGGAATCTTGAGTGTCGTGCGCCGCGGTCCGCAGGTGTACACCGCATTGGTCTCGTCGGTTTTTGTTGCCACCTTGGCGATCGCACCAAGCGCCCTGTACGGAGTGGGCGCCCCCCTGACTCCCATGGTCGACACAGTGGTGAATCCGATTCCACCACTTCTGATGTGCACATTGGGGTTAGCTGTCGCGGCTGCCAACCCATCGTTGCCACCGATCACCTGGTTGCTGCACCGTACGTCCGGCGTGGTGATTGCACTGGTGTTGAGCAACATCGTGGTGATCCCGATTCTGCTGCGTTGGATTCCGGAACTCCTCGGCGGTGGCAGTACGGCACAAGGTCTGGTCTACGTCGTCGTGGTGTTCCTGGTGCTGATCGAATTCTTCGTCGCGGCCATGGCCTTGGCGGACCGGGAGCGGTGGAGTCAGATCACCGAAGTGGCCGCCGACGCAGTCCTCGTCGCCGATGCCGATGGGCGAATTGTGGAGGCTAACGAATCAGCCACAATGGTGATGCGCGCCACTATGGGCCAAGTGGTGGGGTCGCACTTGGCCGATTGGTTACCACCTGCAGACCGCCACAAGGAGTTCGGCGACGCCCAGGCTTGGCGAGCCAACCCGCGGCAAGTGGTGTCTGTCCCCGGCGAGACCTTCTTGCGGGCGGCGGATGGTGCGCTGGTGCCGATCGAATATGTCAAAGCTCCTGTGATGGCCAGCGGCAAACTCTTTGCTGTGCTGTCCATTCGGGACGCCTCACTGCTCACTGTGCTGCGCAGCGAAAACGAAGAGGTGCGAGCACTGCTGGCTGATGCCACCGACAAGTCGCCGGTAGGGCAAGTACTAGCCGCACCCGATCTGTGCATCACGCGCGCGACTGCCTCAGCAGTGCATGTGCTGGGCGGGAAGTCGGCCGACGAGATTGTGGGCAAGGATCTGCTCGATTTCATCGCCATCAGTGGACACGACACAGCCATTGCAGTGTTCGGCGGCATCCCGCGTGGGGAGTCCGATTCCGCAGAGGCGGACTTGCCGTTACGCCGTTTGGATGGACAACCGGCTTGGGGTCATATTGTCGCGCGGGCACTGCGCCGCTCCGATGGTGAGTTGATGCTGTCGCTGCAGGTGTTCGACATCACCGACCGGGTCACGGCGGAGCGGTTGGCCGCGGAAGCGCTGGCCGACTTGGAGTACCGATCTACGCACGATCCGCTCACCGAACTACCCAAGCGAGTACTGGCAGTGGAGGCAATCGATGCCCTCCTGGGCAAACGCGACCGAGTAAACCCCCCGTTCGCGGTGTTGTATTGCGACCTCGACAACTTCAAGTTCATCAATGACGAATACAGCCATGAGGTGGGCGATAACCTGCTGGTGCAGCTGAGCCGACGTCTTCGACAGCGGCTTGGCGCGGAAGAACTCCTCGGACGCATCAGTGGCGATGAGTTCGTCATCGTGCTACCCACCTCGAACACGGCGCAGGACGCGAAAGCCCGCGCCGACGATCTCATCCGGTTGATTGCAGATGCCCCCTTTTCCGTGGGGCTGGGCCGGGTGTTCACCAGCCTCACTGTGGGCATCGCCATGTCGACCCCGCACGCCAGTGCAGAAGATCTGCTGCGGGACGCCGACCTGGCGCTGTATGCGGCCAAGGGTGACGGGCGAGGCCGGGCTCGGCTGTTCGATGAACCCCTGCGTCACGAGTCGGAGCGGCGCGTGAACATCGCACGTGGGATCGGGGATGCCCTGGCCGAAGGCCGGATCACCGCGTGGTACCAGCCCGTGATCCGACTAGTGGACAACACGGTTGTGGGATTCGAGGCCTTGGCGCGTTGGCAGACGGACGAAGAGGGCGAGTGGGCAGCAAGTTCCTGGATCTCGATCGCCGATGAAGTCGGCCTGTTGGCGCCGGTGGGTGAACAGATCCTGGACGAAGTCATCGCCATGCTGCCGCGACTGCCGGAGCAATTGTGGGTGGCTGTGAATGTCGCCGGTTCGCAAATCTCACTGGCCTCGGCTGAGACCTGGCTAGCAAGGCTCGCTGCCGCCGACATCGCCCCGCGACGGCTGGTGATCGAAGTGCTGGAGCAGTCGTTGGCGCACGCACCGGAAAGTGTCCGAGAAGCGATGGAGTTGCTCACCGAAGCAGGGGTGCGGATCTTTTTCGACGATTTTGGAACCGGTCACACCTCCATCGCCACCCTCGGCATGTTGCCGATGTCGGGGATCAAACTCGACCGCTCGTTTACAGCTCGGTTTCTGGAAGGCAATCGCCACGACTTCGCGTTGGCCTCAGCCCTGGCCACCATGGCTGCCACCCTGCGACTGGAGACGATTGCCGAAGGGATCGAAACCTCGCAACAGGCGCGCACGCTGCGCGCGGCCGGCTGGGAGTACGGACAGGGGTGGTACTACGGTCACCCCACTCCGGAGCCGAATATCACGAATAGTTGGTGACAGTCCGGGAGCGCAGTGAGCCCACAGCTGGAGATCCGCACCGCGGGCAAGCCCGGATCAGCGGGCGACGACTGGTGCGGCGCTGGCAGGCTGGGAACATGACAGCCGTG
The DNA here is from genome assembly GCA_964627505.1 of uncultured Actinomycetes bacterium. GTDB lineage: Bacteria > Actinomycetota > Actinomycetes > S36-B12 > UBA10799 > JACJWR01. The sequence continues at coordinate 6,745 of CAZVKB010000037.1, forward strand.
ACCTCTGTGTCTGTGCACGAACTTCCCGACTCGATGCAGGCGGTGGAACTGTTTTCTCCCGGCCCGGACCCGCACGCTGCGACGAGAGTGGTTGAGCGCCCGATTCCGCACCCCGGGTCCGGGCAATTACTAATTGAGGTGACCGCGTCAGCTATCTGCCGCACCGATCTCCAGTTGGTTTCCGGCGATCTTCCCGTGCACCTCCTGCCTGTGACACCGGGCCATCAGGTGGTTGGCCGAGTGGCGGCATTAGGGGTAGACGTGGCCGAGTGGCGCGTCGGGGACCGCGTGGGCCTGGTGTGGCTAGCATCGGCTTGCGGACGGTGCCGGTTCTGTCGCACCGAACGCGAGAACCTGTGCGTGCACGCGGAATTCACCGGATGGGATGTGGACGGTGGGTTTGCCAACTATGTGCTGGCAGACGCCCGGTTCGCACACCGCCTGGACGTGCTCGGGGAGGAGGTCAGTGACGCGGCGGCGGCACCGTTGCTGTGCGGCGGGGTGATCGGCTATCGCGCGCTGCGAGTGGCCCAGGTGCAATCGGACAGCTCGGGCATGCGCGTTGGGATGTATGGATTTGGGGCGTCGGCAACTCTTGCGCTGCAAGTTGCTCGACATTGGGGCGCCGAGGTGTACGTGGTCACGCGCTCGGCGGCCGAGGTACAGCGTGCGTTGGACCTCGGTGCCGAGTGGGCTGGCACCTATGACCAGACTCCGCCGGTGCTCTTTGACGCCGCGGTTACGTTCGCCCCGGCGGCATCCGTCGTCACAGCAGCGTTGCAGGCGTGCGACCGGGGGGCGGCAATCGCGATCAATGCCATCCACTTGGATGATCTCGGTCCCATCCGTTACGACGATTTGTGGTGGGAACGATCCATCCGCTCAGTGGCCAACGTCACCCGTGCGGATGCTCGGGAATTCCTGGCTCTTGTGGCCGCTGCGGGTATTCACACCCAGAGCGAGGACCTGCCATTGGCGGCTGCGGCCGACGGCCTTGAGCGGTTGCGGGCTGGGGACGTGCGCGGGGCTTTTGTGCTGCGGCCTGAGCTGACCTGACCGGGCAGATGGGCGGTGCACGTGAGCTGTGCTGAACGGCGGGCGCGGATTCCAGGTCGCGCATGTGCGCTGTCACCCGATCGGAGTAGGGAACTTCGGACGGCAGTCTCAGTAGTCGTACACCGAGGTGAGTGAAATCGTGTTGCGCGACAGTGAGGTGGTGCGCCATGACTACGGTGACTCGGCTCATGCGCTGGTCGGCATGTCTCCTCACTGTCGTGCTGGGCGGTCTATTCGCGTGGGGCCTCGCGCGCACAACAATTGCTGGCGAAGATCCGGCACAAGCAGCGTTCGATGTGCTCAGTTGGGCTGGACCGTGGGTGCTACTGCTGCTGATCACGTTGCTCATTCCGCAATTTGCGGTCTATCTGCTTGGCGTCGGGACTGCTGCCACGATCCTGCTGTGGGGGTGGTGGGCGGCGGATCCGAGTTTCTGGTTGGTGGCGACGCAGGATCGTGGGCCCGCGCTGGTGCTCGCAGCTGCCGTACTGGCAACGTCGTTGGGTGTGCTTGGACTGCAGATGCCCGGGGTGGCGGGTTTGCTGCTCATGACCTTGACTGCGATGCCGGCGATTGCGGCGGCCATCCATTTGACGCCGAGCGAGTATTCGGCCTTGACGATTGCGAGTGGGAACGGACCATT
>CAZVKB010000037.1:8543-22933 GCA_964627505.1 uncultured Actinomycetes bacterium
CGTTCGTTGCGCTGCTTGTCGATCGCTGTGCACGAGATCGACTCGCCTGCCGCCAAGGTGTATTGGGCACAATCCACGCGCACCTGTTCGCCAATTTGGCAGGCCGTGGCCTCGGTGGGCACGCGGAACTCTCCCAACGGCCCGGGGAATGCCCCTGACCAGGCGTTCTTCGCCACTCCTCGGCCTTCCGTGCGGAACCCCGTACCGTCTGCGAAGTCGGCTGGAGCGCCGACCTCCAGACAAGAGTCGGCGGTGATCACGTCCGCGCTGCGCCAGGGCAACAGTGACCAGCCACCCAGCATCCAGCCCACCAACCACAGCGTGACGGCGACCAGCACGGCCGTACGCAGAGGCGTGCGCCGTGAGCGCCCGGCGTTGGTGGGCGCCGGTGGCAACCCGACCCCTGCCGGCGACACGGGCGGCAGTGCCGATGCTGGTGGCGGCGATGCCGAGGCCGTAGCCGACGACGGGGTGGGGGGTGATGAGGGGGTTGGGGGTGGAGGTGGGGTGGGGGGTGAAACTGACCCTGGAGCTGGCGCCACCCGCGCCGGCACCGCTCCGACCGGCGCGGGAGGGGGACTGGACGGAGCCAAGTCCGCCCCGCTCGCGCCGCTGAGCATTGTCACCAGGCGCGCCGAGGACGGCCGATCGGATGGTTGTTTGGCCAGGGCCGCGGCCAGTGCGGGCGCCATGTCGGCGAGCTCCTCCGGCAGATCGACGAGCTGAGCCTCGACATTGCTAATCCGCCACGCCACCGCGTCCGCCTTGCCATACCCGAACACTGGACGACCACACAGCGCGAAGTAAGCCAGCATCGCGATGGCATGCACATCGCACGCTGCACCTTGCGTCGACCCGCTGAGTTGTTCTGGGGCCATCCAGGTCAGCGACCCCACGCGCATCCCCGGATCACGGTCCCCGGCCTCCCCGAACGCCACCCCAAAATCCAGCAACTTCGGCCCACCTGGACTCAACACCACATTGGACGGCTTGAGATCCCGATGCACAATCCCCGCCCGATGCATCGCGGCCACCGCACGCGCCAAGCCGACACAGAACTCCCGACCCTCCTCCGGCGGCAATGGCCCATGTCGGCTCACCTTCTCAGCCAGCGTGTCGCCGTGCACAAACTCCATCACAAACCACGGCGGCACACCATCGGTATCTGCTGCGATCACCTCCGCCGTGAAGGCACCACCTAAGTTGCGCATCGCCGCCACCTCATCGGCAAAGCGGCGCCGGTAGTCCGGGTTCCGCGCAAACTGGTCCTTGACCACCTTCACGGCCACCGCGTTTCCGGCCGAATCCCGCCCCAGATAGACCACACCCATGCCGCCCTCGCCGAGTCGGCCCACCAACTGCACGTCACCGATCCGCAAGGGGTCGTCGTCGTGCAAATCCGCAGTGGCCACGGGCTCTAGTGTGCGATGTCGCCGCTCCGAAAGCAGCACCGCCATTGGGTTGCGCTCGTCACTCCCTGCACCCAACTTGCCCAAAGAACACCCATCGACTCGCCCGCATGTTGCTAAGTTGGTGCCGAACGGAGGTCCATGATGAAGATCGTCTGGCGGATTCTCTTGGCTATCCTGGCGCTGTTTTTGCTGTTTCGGCCAGTGATTTTCGGTTCGGTTACCAGTTCCGACGCTGCTGTCAGCATCGATTCCGTCGCCATCTCCGCGTACGAGGCCGACTACAACGTCGATGCCGAAGGATCGCTCAGCGCTACCGAAACCATCACCGCGGTCTTCCCGGAGAGCCCGCGCAAACATGGCATTTTTCGCTTCTTCGACACCACCGTGCGCGCCGACTCAAAGATTCGCCTGGATCCCCGAGTGACGTCGGTGACCATGGACGGGGTGCCGGTCAGCGTGGAGTTCTCGCGCGAGGGTGAGAAGTACTACGTGGCCAAGATCGGCGACCCCACGGCTTATGTCACCCCCGGTCCGCACGTATATGAGATTTCTTATGTGATTCCCGGCGCCCTCTTCGCGCCCGACACCGGAGCCGACACCTTCGCCACCACCACCGGCACCCCGCCGGCTGATCCGAGTTCGGTGTTCTACTGGAACGTCGTGGCCTCGGGCTGGAACATGTCGATAGCGCAGGCCACCGCCACTGTGACGTTGCCGGCACCCGCCGAAGAAGTGCAGTGCAGTGCCGGCACCAGCAGTACTACCCCAGGCCCATGCGAGGTATCGGGCACGGGCACCACCACCGTCAAAGTCTCGGCCAACGACATTCCACCGTTTACCGGGATGACCGTGTGGATTCCCCAAGTGAACGTGAAACCGTCGGCCGAAACCTTGCCGTGGCCCATCGCCTACACACCGGTGTTCGGTTCGAGTCTGCCCTTGGCGATCATCGTCGCGCTGCTCACCATCGCCGGTGCCGTGGGCGGAGGCTGGTGGGTGTGGTCTTCTCGCGAACCCAAACCGGGCTTCCCGGTGATGTACGCACCGCCGGACGATCTTGGCCCGGCGCAAGTGGTGTACATCACCAAGGAAGACACCGGCGAACACGCGCTGCAGGCTTCCTTGCTGCGAGCCGCGGATCTTAACCTCGTCAAACTGTTTCGAGGCGGCAAGAAGGACAAGGTTTGGACGGTTCAGGGAATCACCTATCCCCAGTATTGGGAAGCCGCCGATCCTGTGACGCAAGCTGTTGGCCAATCTCTCGGACTCACCGCTTACGGCGCGGCAATCACCGCCGACAAGAGCAAGGACGCTGGTCTTCGCTTTAAGTCGGCGCAAACGGCGGCTGCCCGCGCCGCTGAGGAATGGGCACTTGCCAGCAAGCTAGTTGTGAGTGATCCCGCTGAGAAGTTGGGCAAAGGCGCATGGTGGATCGCACTGGTGCTGGCCGGTGTGGGACTGTGGGGCTGGTTCACGCCGACGATGTACGGTCTGCCTTTTGCCGCCTTCGTGATCGCCGGATGGGGTCTATCAGGCGCTGGGGTCGGCACCCGCCGCACTGCCACCGGTCGTCGGCTGTGGTCGGAGGCCGGTGGGTTTCAGCGGATGCTGTCGACCCCGTCTTCGGAGCAGCGCTTCGACTTCGCCGCACGCAAAGACGTTTTCATCACTTATCTGCCCTTTGCCGTTGCTTTCGGCGTAGCACCAGCATGGGTGGCCAAGTACAAAGCTGAAATGCGCGAGGATCCACCGATCCCACTGTGGTATCCGGTGGGCTTCTACGGCTCAGGTTCCTGGTGGGATGCCGGCGGCGGATTCGACAGTTTCGAAAGTTCTTTGAACTCCACCATCAGTGCGTATGAGGCTTCCCAAAACTCTTCCTCCGGAGGCGGCGGCGGTTTCAGCGGCGGCGGTTTCGGCGGCGGCGGCGGTGGCGGCGGCGGTGGCTCATGGTGAGTCCCAAGACGTCGCAGCAAGACGCACTGCATTCAGCAGCTGAATCGGCGTTAGGCTTGGGCATTGCAAAGGAGTTGCTATGACATTCGTCCTGATCATCCTCATCGTCATCATCGTGGTGGCCGTACTGCTGTTCATCGTGGGTTTCAACAAGCTCCGCAAAGCCGATATCTCTGCCCAAGAAGCGCTCGGCGGCATCGACGTGCAGCTCACCCGACGCGCCGACCTCATCCCCAATCTGGTCGAGACGGTCAAGGGCTACGCCAGCCACGAGAAGACCGTGTTTGAGAACATCACTGCGGCCCGCGCTCGAGTGACCGAAGCTGCCCGCTCCGGCACTGTGGAAGAAAAGGCCGCCGCCGAAGCCGCACTCGACGCTTCGCTGGTGAATGTGATGGCAGTCGCGGAAAACTACCCGGACCTCAAGGCCTCCACGAACTTCCTGGACTTGCAGGGGCAGCTGGCCGATACCGAGAATCAGCTCGCGTTCGCCCGCCAGTACTACAACGACGCTGTCTCCACATTGAACAAGGCCGTCGCGACGATGCCGTGGATGTTCTTCGCCGGACCCGCCGGGGTGTCCGCGCGCACGTTCTACCAGGCACCGGCGGGCCAATCCGGCCCACCAACGGTGTCGTTCTAGGCCCACCGGTTCTGACTTCTGCTACGCAGCCATCAGGTGGACCGCAGCAGTAAAGTCGGGGGCACCGTGCCCTACCCCAGCACCGTGCCCAGAAATGGAGGCCAATCGTGGCCGACCACCCTGCGAACCAAGCCGCCACTGCGCAGTCACCCGCCAACACCCAGGATCGCAACGCCGCTTTAGCAGCCCAGTCCGCGTCGGCGCGCGCCACAAGTGCTGAACAACAACGACTTGACGCCGCCGTCGCCGGAAAGGCGCGCTGGCAACGCTGGGGAACCTACGTTTCCGAACGCGCATGGGGCACGGTGCGGGAGGACTATTCGGCCGACGGCGACGCCTGGAACTACTTTCCCTATGACGCTGCCAGGTCTCGGGCCTATCGCTGGAACGAGGACGCCCTCGCGGGTTGGTGCGACGACGCCCAAACCGTGTGTCTGGGCATCGGACTGTGGAACCACCACGACGATCACCTCAAGGAACGCCCGTTTGGCCTCACCAACGAACAGGGCAACCACGGCGAGGACGCCAAGGACTACTGGTTCTACACCGACAACACCCCCACCCACTCCTACGCTTCGGTGGTCTACAAATATCCGCAAGCGGCATTTCCCTACGCCGATCTGGTGACCACCAACGCCGCTCGCGGTCCTGATCAGGGCGAATACGAGCTGTTCGATGCCCTGGAACCCGACTGGCGCGCCAACCGCTACTTTGACATCACGGTGGAGTACGCCAAAGCCGGTCCAGAAGATGTGATCTGTCGCATCACCGCCATCAACCGCAGTCCGGATCCGGCACCCTTGACCATCGCGGCGCAACTGTGGTTCCGGAATACCTGGAGTTGGGAAACCGACGCGGAAGCCCCGGTCATCGGATTGGCGCGCGGTGGGGTGTCTTGTGAACACCCCGCACTTGGACGGCGGTGGTACTACGCCACAGCCGAACCGCCCGCCCCAGCCAGCAACACCAGTGGCGCCAGCACCGAGGTTACCTGGCTGTTCTGCGATAACGAAACCAACACAGAGCGCTTATACGGCGTCCCCAACGCCAGCGCCTACCCAAAAGATGGCATCAACGACGCCATCGTCACCGGCGAACCACACCGGGCCAACGAAGGGGTGGGATCCAAGGCAGCCGCGGTAGCCAGCGCCACTCTTGCCCCAGGCGCAAGTTGGACGATCACCACGCGCTTCAGCGACACTGAACTTGACGACCCCTTCGCCGATTCCGGCACGATCGTGCAGACGCGCCACGACGAAGCTGACGCCTACTACGCCGCCTGGCAGCGCCCGACCCTCACACCAGACGAGGCGCTCGTCCAACGGCAAGCGCTTGCCGGCTTGCTGTGGTGCAAGCAGTTCTACAACTACCACGTCCGGCGATGGCTCGACGGCGATCCCACCGCCCCGCCCCCGCCCCCGGAACGTTGGCACGGACGCAACGCCGACTGGCAGCACCTCGTCAACGAAGACATCCTGCTGATGCCCGACGCGTGGGAATACCCCTGGTATGCCACCTGGGACATGGGCTTCCACTGCGCCACGCTGGCGTTGATCGATCCGAACTTCGCCAAACAGCAGATCCTCACGATGCTCTCAAGCCTCTACCAACACCCGCACGGTCAAATTCCGGCCTACGAGTGGAATTTCAGCGATACCAACCCGCCGGTCTTAGCATGGGCTACCTGGCAGGTCTATCAACTCGACTGGGCGGCGCATGGCACGCCTGACGTCGGCTTCCTCTCCGAGGCCTATCGCAATCAAATAGCCGCGCTCACCAATTGGTTCACCACCCAAGACGCCGCCGGCGACAACCTGTTCGGCGGGGGCTTTCTAGGCATGGACAACATCGGCATCTTCAACCGCGACCAACCGCTGCCCACCGGCGGTCACCTGGTGCAAAGTGACGGTACGGCGTGGGTCGCGCAGATGGTGATCCAGATGGCCGAGATGGCGTTGGAGTTGAGTCGGCACAGCCACGGCTTGTCCAACGACATTGAAAAGATGCTGCTCGACTTCGGCATCGTGACCAGTGTGTTGGAGAACGGTCGCGATGGGGTGAGTCTGTGGAACGAGAGCGCCGGCTTCTATTGCGACGCCATCGTCAACCCGGACGGTTCGGGCACCCAGCTTGGCGTGATTTCGATGCAGAGCATCGTGCCCGTGCTCGCGAGTGTGGTGGTGCCGGTGGTGGATCGCAAAATGGCCAACGGCACCTCGCTGGGCCCAGAAGCGATCAAGTTGCGCAAACGCGTGTTGCGCCACCATCCCGAAATCACCGGGTCGGTGGCGCTGTCGCCGGAGCACGGGGACGGTACTGCGTTGCTGTTCGCGGCGGTCAAACCAGCCCGCTTGCGCCGGATTCTTGAGCACATGTGCAACCCGGAAGAGATGCTCTCACCGCATGGAATTCGCAGCCTGTCGGCGGCCTATCGGGATCGACCCTACGAATTCCGGGTAGGTGAGCAGGTTTTCACGCTGCCGTACTGGCCCGCGGAGTCGCAAAACCGCATGTTCGGTGGCAACTCCAACTGGCGCGGCCCGGTGTGGTTTCCCATCAATGTGATGCTGGTGCAGTCGCTGCTCAACTACGACACGTTCTTCGGCGACACCTTCGCCATGGAATACCCCACCGGCAGCGGCACGGAGCATTCGTTGCGGGAGGTGGCCGCGGACTTGGCCGCGCGCCTGTCGTCAATCTTCGTGCGCGGCGAGGACGGCACCCGGGTGGTCTTCGGGGACAACGACTACTTCCAGTCTGATCCACACTGGCGGGACCTGATCCCGTTCTACGAATATTTCGACGGCGACGATGGTCATGGTTGCGGGGCAAGTCACCAAACGGGGTGGACGGCCAGCGTGGCCCTGCTGCTGCATTTCGGCGACAACCTGCGGGCGCGCTAGCCTGGGTCCGCCCGGCATACTGAGGGTCGTGTTGGACCCTACCGAAGCCACTCTGCTCGCGTTGATCCGCAGCGTGCTGTCATGACTCAGCACGCGCTGCGCTTTACCTCGGTGCTGGTGCTCACAGTCGCCCTGATCGTGGGCGGGATGGTACTCGCAGCTACTTCGTTGCACGCCCCCGACGATTCCGCGCTTGCGAACGGAACGTTGGTAGAAGCCGCCGGAGTCACCCAGTATGTGGCGTGCGCCGGAGCCCGGCCGGGAGTTGATGCCACCGGCGCCCCCGGTGCAACGGTGGTACTGATCGGCGGCCTGGGTTCCTCCTCCCAGGATGCCTGGTCGGACGTGATGCCGGCAGTGGCGAGTAGAGCCCGGGTATGTGCAATTGATCGACCTGGCACCGGCGAGAGCCCCGATCGTCCGGGCGACCGGAATAGCCCGGTGCTCAACGCGCACGAGATTTTGGCGGTCTTGGCTGCCAGTGGTGAGACTGGACCGTATGTTTTCGTGGGCTGGTCCTACGGCGGAGTGGTGGCGTTGACCGCTGCGGCGGAAGCTCAAGAGTCCGACGACCTAGCGGGCCTGGTTCTGGTGGACAGCTCCTTGCCAGACGAATACCGCACGATCGACACCGAAGGCTGGGAAGAGGGTGGGGTGGAACTCGACATGGCCAGTGCGGAACCGGTGATCGCGGGACTGCGCTTGGGCGGCATCCCCGTGGTGGTGCTGGTTGCCGGCCAGCAGCCCTATGAGGAGGCCGTGGTCGACGAGATCTTGAACAAGGCTGATGATCTTTCCCAGAAGTCTTCCGATTTTGTCTTCGGAGAGGTACCGAGGTCGGGTCATTTCATCGCCGGCGAGGCACCCACGGCGGTGATCGCGGCCATCGACGAAGTGCTCAATGCCACCTCGCCTACGGTGGAGATGCCACCGTGTCCCGACGAGTTCGCCGACGTCGGCGTGACCTGCCTGGACGGCCAATAGCCCACGCTCAGCAGCCGAACACCAAGCGAGCCCACACACTGCCAGGTATTCAGCCCTTGAGCACCGTCAGGTCGAACCCGGTAAACAACCCGGTGCCGGTGATCCCCGGGGTGGTCTGCAGAAGCACGTTGAGGTCCGCGGCTGACGTGCCGCCGGCGAGCGGCAGATCCATGATCAACCCGCCCTGCTCGGTGATCACTCCGCCGTCCTTGCCGCCCGCTGGCCGGACGGTCGGCGTCACACCAAGCGCTGCACGCAAAGTGGCAGTCACCAAGTTGGCGGCTTCCGGGATTACCTCTAACGGCAGCGCGTGATTGACCCCGAGCCGCGGCACAAACTTCGAGTCATCCACCAGAATGAAACGCTCCGGGCTGGCCGCAAACACCAACTTCTCACGCATAAATGCACCCCCACGGCCCTTGATCAAGTTCTGCTCCGGATCGACTTCGTCGGCTCCGTCGAAACACCAGTCGGGACGGGCGTTGAGCAAGGACGTGACAGCCAATCCGAGGTCCGTGCAATAACTGGCAATCTCCTGGCTGGTGGGAACACAGCGCAGTTGCAGGCCCTCTTCCTGAACCCGTCGCGCAAGCGCCAACAGGGCCAGGAAACTCGTGGAGCCCGAGCCGATGCCCACGACCTGGCCGTCCTGGGCGTGGGCAGCAATTTGTGCTGCGACCGCCTCTTTCGCAGCCTGATTGCTGATGCTGCCGTGCCACTGCGGCGTCGCCAGATGCTGCCACTTCATGTTTTGATCCTCTCCACTCGTTGCCAACCAACCGCGCCATGAACGCAGCGAGACCGCGCAGTGTGCCCGGCAAGGGGCCTGTGCACTGCGCGGTCTCGCTGCACCGCCATGAAGGTTACTTCGATCCTGCCGAAGTGGAGCCCAACGCCGAACGTCCGGCTTCCAGCCGCGCCACCGGCACCCGGAATGGGGAGCAGGAGACGTAGTCCAGACCCACTGCGTCGAAGAAGTGCACGGATGCGGGATCACCACCGTGCTCGCCGCAGACGCCACAGTGCAGGGACGGCCGCGCGGCGTGCCCTTCGGTGACGGCAATCTCGATCAACCGACCGACCCCTTCGGTGTCGATCGACTCGAACGGAGAGACGCCGAACACGCCCTTCTCGATGTAGGAGGAGAAGAACGCCGCCTCCACGTCGTCCCGGCTGAAACCCCAGGTGGTTTGCGTGAGGTCGTTGGTGCCGAAGGAGAAGAATTCCGCGGAGCTGGCGATGGAACCAGCCGTCAGCGCAGCGCGGGGCAGTTCGATCATGGTGCCGATCGGGAACTGCAACGTGCATCCATGGCGCTCCGAGACATCCTTGAGCACCTGCTGGGCCTCTTGCACCACCAGTTCGAGTTCCTGAATCGAACCCACGAGCGGGATCATGATCTCCGCCTGCGGGTCGCCGCCCATGCGCTGCCGGAAGCATGCAGCCTCGGCAATGGCCTGCACCTGCAACGCAAAGAGACCGGGCAGCATCAGCCCGAGTCGGACACCGCGCAGACCCAACATGGGGTTCTGTTCGTGCATCCGGCTGACTTCGCGCAGCAAGGCCAAGTCGCTCTCGGCGTCTTCGCCCCGCTCCTCGGCCAGCGCCACCCGCACACTGAGTTCGGTGAGGTCCGGGAGGAACTCGTGCAGCGGCGGGTCGATCAACCGAATCGTCACCGGTCGACCGTCCATGACTTCCAGAATCCGGATGAAGTCTTTGCGCTGCAACGGCAGCAAGGCTTCCAATGCCTCTGCGCGCTCCTGCTCATCCACAGCCAGGATCAACTTCTCCACGTACTCCTTGCGCTCACCGAGGAACATGTGCTCAGTACGCAGCAAGCCGATACCTTCGGCACCCATGCGCCGGGCCCGCGCGGCATCCGGGGGCGTGTCGGCGTTGGCGCGCACCCGCAAACGACGCACCTTGTCGGCGTGCAGCATGATCCGGTCCACAGCCTTCACCAACGCGGCGGTGTCTTCGTCACAGTCGTCCAGTGCTGCATCGATACCCTCATCAAAGAGGCGGGCGACGGAGCTTGGCGCGACCGGGACATCGCCGGCGTACACCGCGCCAGTAGTGCCGTCGATGGAAATGATGCCGCCTTCCTCGACGACTACCCCATCGGCCGTGGTCAGCCGCCGGTTGGCGACATCGACGGTGATCTCCTCAGCACCACACACAGCGGTCTTACCCATACCGCGCGCTACAACCGCAGCGTGGGAGGTCTTGCCACCGCGACTCGTAAGCACACCGGCGGCAGCGACCATGCCCGGCAGGTCATCGGGGTTGGTCTCCCGACGTACCAGGATCACCGCTTCGCCCGCAGCGGCCCGTTCCGTCGCCACTGCCGAGTCGAACACCACAGCACCGACTGCGGCACCCGGGGAAGCCCCCATGCCATTAGCCAGTTTGATGTGGTCGGAGGTCTTGCCGAAGCGGGGGAACATCAGATTAGCGAGCTGCGCACCGGTGACCCGACGCACGGCCTCGTCCATGTCGATGACACCCTCATCCACCAGTTGCACGGCGATCCGGAAGGCCGCCGCTGCGGTGCGCTTACCCACCCGGGTCTGCAGCATCCACAGTTTCCGGCGCTCCACTGTGAACTCGATGTCGCACAGGTCGTGGTAGTGGCGCTCCAACAGATTCATGATGTCGAGCAGTTCCTGGTAGGACTCCGGGTCGGTCTCACCGAGTGCGGACAGCGGTAAGGTGTTGCGGATCCCCGCCACCACATCCTCACCCTGGGCGTCGGGCAGGTAGTCGCCGTACACCCCGGGCGCGCCCGAGGCTGGGTCCCGAGTGAATGCCACCCCAGTGCCGGAGCCTTCGCCGACGTTTCCGAACGCCATCGCCTGCACGTTGACCGCCGTGCCCAGGTCAGCCGGAATCCGTTCCTGGCGACGGTAGATCCGGGCCCGCTCGGTGTTCCACGAGTCGAACACCGCGAGAATCGACAGCCGCAGCTGTTCGGTCGGATCCTGCGGGAAGTCGCGGCCAGTCTCAGCGGCGATGATCGCCTTGTAACGTTCAACCAACGTCTGGAGCGCATCCACGTCGAGGTCGAAGTCCAGTTCCACCCCGACTTCTTCCTTCACACCCTCCAGAGCTGTTTCGAAGTCGTGCGACTCGATGCCCAACACCGTGGAACCAAACATCTGCAGCAGCCGCCGGTAGGAGTCCCAGGCGAACCGCGGGTTCCCCGACACCTCGCTGAGCCCCACGACCGTCGCATCGTTGAGGCCGATGTCGAGCACAGTCTCCATCATTCCGGGCATCGAGAACCGCGCCCCGGAACGCACCGAAATCAACAGCGGATCCCCGACATCGCCGAAGGAACGCCCCACCTGGGCTTCGATCGCGCTTACGGCCTCATCTACTTGGGACGACAATTCGGCCGGCTCGTCACCGTGGTGCAGGTAATACCGGCACGCCTCCGTGGTGATGGTGAACCCCGGTGGTACGGGAATCCCCAGCCGTGTCATCTCGGCGAGGTTTGCACCCTTGCCACCGAGTAGATCGAACATGCTCCTGTCGCCCTCTTCGAAGAGGTAGACGTACTTAGTCACTATGTGCCTCCATCTGCACCCGACAACGCCCTACTGCGTTGTGAAGACCTTAGCCGTCCGACGCAACATTTGCCCCCGAGCAGCCAGAGTTGCCAGTAACCAAGAGATGAACGGCAAGTAAAGGGCACAATCCCCTCTGTGTCCTACCTCACCAATGTCGCCGCGGGCGTGCTCAGCGTCGAGCGCGCCAAGATGCGCCGATGGTCCGCGGTGCGTCGGGGCACGGTGGTGGTACTGGCATTGGTGGTTTTCGGGTTGCTCTATTCCCCGGAAGTCGGCGCCCTCGCCTCGGTTGCCGCGTTGTATGTCGGTTTGCAGGACCGCAACGCCGATCCGCTGCGTTACACGATCCGCGTGATGGTCACGGAAACCATGTTGCTGGCCGGAGTGGCCGTGCTCGCTGGTCTCGCCAGCCACACCTGGGTGTCCAGCCTCGTGCTGGTGGCGTGCGCGGCGATGGCCGGCCTGGTGGCGCAGCACGACAAGGCACTGAGCCGGATGTTTGCCGACGTCATCGCCGTGATGGCCTTCGTTGGATTGGAACGGGTGGATGCGCGGACCTCCGTGGATTACGCCATCGCCATCGTCATCGCCTGTGCAGTGCAGATCCTGCTCACCCGCATCGCCTACCCGTTTCAGAGTGATCTGGCCGAACGCCGACCGGTGGCGGCTGCCTTCCGGGCGACGGCCGCACACCTGGATGACGCCCAGACTCGCGCCCGACGCGGCACTGGGGAAGAAGCCGAGCGCGCACTGGCAGCGGCGGATGCCTCGGTTGTCAAGTCCGACTTGTCGCTGCCGCGACGCCGGGCGCTTCGAAAATTAATCAATGACGCCGAAGCACTGCGAGAAGAGGCTTCTTCGCTGCGCACCCGCCGGGCTTTTGAGACTGCCGTCATTGAAGAACTCGAGGTCGATGAAGCGGTGGACCTGGCGATCACAGCGTTACAGGCCTCAGCCCGCGCGATCACGATCGTGGTGCGACCTGGCAAGACCGACGCCCGCCTGGATCGGGAACTCGCGCTGCTCACCGAGGTGTCCGGACATACCCGCAGCATCGCCCGCGATCACGAATTGCGGCCATCCGCGCGGGCGATTGCACGCCGAACCAATCGGCTCATCAAACATGTGCGCCGACTCCTTGACACTCCCGAAGACCACATCAAGGACCAACGTCCGCGCATTCGCCAGCAGTTGCTCGACGACCTCCGCCGCCCTGCGCCGGCGGATCTACGGTCCGCCGGCCGATTGGCCTTAGCCGCCTTCGTGAGCCTGCTGCTGGCGCATGCGTTGAACCTGGAGCATGGCGGCTGGGTAGCAGCCACTTCGGTGGCATTGCTCCGCCCGGACTATCGCGCACTCACCGTGGACACGGTGGCGCGAGCCGTCGGAACTGCCATCGGTGCCGCCGCTGTCGTCCCGCTGGTGTGGATCACGCTTGGCGAGGAATGGGCTGAGGTGGCCATGGTGGCATTGTTGGCTGTTGCGACCTTCGCAGTCACCGCTGCCAACGAGGGCTTGTTCGTCGTTGCCATCACCGTCGAAACCGTCTTCACCCGAGCCGCTGTGGGAGAGGATCCCATCTCTGCGGCAACTACCCGAATGCTCGATGTGTTTCTCGGTTGCCTGATTGCCATCGTCCTGCTGCTGGTGTTGCCGTTGCGCCATGGCCGGCGGGTGAAGCACGAGTTGCGCGATTACGCCGCCGCCACTTCGGACTGGCTGGGCACCCTCGCGGTGTTGGCCGAGAACGGCAGCGCCAAGGGACTGAAGAAGCGCCACAGCCGGATGCGGGTGGCCCGGGTGGGCACGCAGCACAGTTTGGATGTGCGCAAAGTGGAACCGCTGGGCACCGGTATCCCCCCGTGGCTGGGTCAGAACCTTTTCGGCCAGATCCACGATGTGGAGCGCAGCGCGGGGGCGGCGGAAGCATCACTGCTGCACGGCGCCACCCCCACACCACGGGCAGCGGAGTACGCCCGTCGAGCAGCAGCCGACTTGGCTGTGGTGGTGGCAATCATCGATGGCCACACCCCCACCCCACCGGTTGCCGACGCCGAAGATCCCAGTGATCTCAGCGACATCGAATCGTTGCTCGCCGTCGCAGCCCGGGAGGCTGCCGGCGCCCGTTTGATTGCAGGTCATCTCAGATTTCCCACCCACACCGGGGGAAGCAACTGACGAGTCCGCCACGTAGAGTGCTCAGCACGTATCAACGACCCTGATAGGGAGTTTGCATGAAGAAGGCAATGCTCATGCTCGGCGCCGGCGCGATTGTGGTGCTCGCCGGGTGCAGTAGTCAAGCCGTCGAGGACACCGCCAACAGTGCCGCATCAGCAGCCGCCAGTGCCGCTGCCAGCAGCGTCGCCAGCGCGGCTTCGTCCGCCGTGGGACAGGCGAACGCCGCCGCCTGCGAGACCCTGGCCGGCATGAAGTCCTCAATGGCCACGCAAAGCGATGACAAAGCCACCGTTGGCGATGTGCGCACGGCGATCGAAGCCAACCAGAAGGATCTGGCCAAGGTCAGCGAAGAAGCCGGTCCGGTGCAATCAGCTGTGGTGGCGGGAGTCGAAGCCGCGGAGAACAGCTATCTGGACTCGCTGTCCTCCTACCCTGCCGACACCAAGTTGGCCGACACCACTGCAGCCGCCCAAGCCGCCGGCGCCGCTGCGCAAGCTGCATACAACTCGCTGGTCGGCGCGCTCGGGTGCCCCAGCTGACACCGGCCCCGATTTCGATTGTGACACGCGTCCATCACGCCACCCCCGCGGTGGCGTGATGGACGCGCTGCGTTAACCAGCGTTCAGGGCTTCCCAAGCGATCAGCAATGACATCGCCAGCACCAACGAGCCAAATCCGATCCCGAGCGCCCGACTGCTCCACTTGTTTGACCACCGGGCCGCAAGATTGCCGGTGATCA
>CAZVKB010000038.1:0-19896 GCA_964627505.1 uncultured Actinomycetes bacterium
GCCCCAGCCTTCCAAGCTGGCCATGCCGGTTCGATCCCGGTCACCCGCTCCACTCCCAGTGGCGCCTGCCTTGCGGTGCCGCTGCGGACTCGCCGCCGCCTAGCCGAGAATGGGTTGCCCACTGTGGAGTTGCTCTGGATCGTCCTGGGCGTGGTACTGATCGCCCTCGTCGCACTCATCCTCTACTCATTCTTTGTGGTGCGACCACGCTCCACCGCGCAGTTGCAGGCCAGCGTGGCCCTCCTCGCCCGAGAGACGCACGGGAAACCACCGGATCTGCTGTTGCCGGCCAAGTGCGAGAGTGTCTCGGTGGCCAGCAAGCAGGATGTGCCGGGCATCGGCGTGGTGTCGGTCACCGACCAGGGTTTGGTGTTCGCTGCGGCAAATCCTGACCGCACCCTCATCATCGCTCGCAGCGACATCACAGCGACCACTAGTTCTGGCCCCGGCGGTGGTGCCAGAACTGCCGCTCGTGTGACCGTGCAGTGGCGGCGCAATTCCGGCGATGAGGCGCAGGTGACCTTTACCTTGGCTCATGCACAGGCGCTGCTGGCGGCGCTTGCGCCGGCAAACTGACCTGCTCGACAGTCGGTAAGGGTGCTGGGTTGCGAATCAGCCCCACCATCACCGGCAGCGCCAAAAACGGCACATACGGGATGGCGATTTCCATCACGACGTCGAAGGCAAAAGCTAACAGCGAGACAAGCGGGCCCGCGTCCTGAAAGCCGCTGGCCGTGCTGCCCACTTCTACCCACCGGCCGCCGAGTGACACCTGGGCCACAGTCCACACCGTGCCCACGACCACCATGACCGAAAACATGGCGAGCGTGCGCGGTCGCCATGCCACCCATCGCCACACGAACACCGCCGAAATCACTACGGTCACTGCAATCAAACCCAGCGCCGTGGGGGCCAAGATATCCCGGCGCGAGGCGACCTCGCCCAGCCCTTCGGTGCGCAGTACCGTGCGCACGGTGGATGAAGCGATCAACAGCACGACGCCGAGCAATCCCACCGCTGCCTTCCAGCGCGACGACCGCACCAACAAGCGGTCACCGATGAAGATGCCGATCACTGCGACGAAGGCGCCCTCCGACATCCCCTGCAGCACATAGGACCCCGGCAGTGCGATGGGAGCGTCGAACAGAGTGCGGTTGGGCATGTCCCGAATCCCTTGAATCTGCAAAAACGCTTCCGCGCCACCCCAGATCACGGTTCCGAAGACAAACACCCAGACGTAATCCAGCCGCTTGTGACGGACGGAATCCCATAGCACCAGTGCCAGTCCCAACAGTGCGGTGGCAAGTTTGGGCGTGAAGTCGCGGCCGAATATCGCATCCCGGATCATGAAGACCGAGTCGTCCACACCTCACCTCTTTCTGGCAATCGTGCGGGTGCCCGGTGCGCTACCTGCGGGACGCTAATCCCGCAGCGGTCTACCCGTGGCATCGGTGGTGTAGCCATTCGTACCGATGAGGTAGAGGATTCCTTCCACGAAGCCCCACAGCGAACCGATTCCGCACGTCAGCACTGTGACGACGATCTGGGTGATCCCAATGTTGGTGTAGCCAAGGTAGAAGCGATGCACACCGAAGCCACCCAGGAAGATGCCCAGCAGGCCAGCGATGAGTTTGGATTTGGCCATCGGATCAAAATTTGCTGCTGCCGACGGTGGCGGCGGGGCGCCATAGCCAGCGGTTGGCGGCGGCGGGGCGCCATAGCCAGCGGTTGGCGGCGGCGGGGCGCCATAGCCAGCATTAGGCGGCGGGGGCGGTGGCGCACTGGGCGGAGGTGTCGGTGGCGTCCCATCCGTTGGCGCACCAGGTGGCGGCGACCCCGGTGGCGGCGAACCGGGCGGTGGTTGGGCTGAGTCGGGCGGAAGTTGCTCAGACATGATGATCCTCCTTAGGTGTCCCTCCCACAGTAACCCCTACCTCCGACAAGAGTACGCACTTGCACCGCAACGGCTGCCGGCAGGCCGAGCCCCGGCTTAGTCGAAGATCGGGCCGACATCGCGACCGCGTTTGAGTTCGAAGAAGCCTGGCGTGCGCGCACACGCCACCACACCGTCGAACAACTGCCCGGCCGCCTCGCCCTTGGGCGCCGGGCTCACGACCGGTCCGAACAGCGCCACATCGCCGATGTGCAACACCGGTGTGCCCACGTTTTGGCCCACCGGGTCCATCCCGCGGTGGTGGCTGGCGCGAACCTCGTCATCCCAGGAAGCATCTGTGGCTGCGGCCGCCAACTCAGCCGGCAGACCGACCTCGGCCAAGGCCTCGGCGATCAGCGCCTCATCGTCTGTGCGTTCTCCTGGGTGCAGGCGCGTGCCGAGCGCGGTATAGAGCGGCAGCACCACCTCCTCGGAATGCTGCGCCGCGGCCGCTGTGACCACACGCACTGGACCGACCGCACGCCGCATCAGTTCGTCATAGGGCGGTTTCATCTCCCGACCCTCGTTGAGCACGGCCAGACTCATAATCCGCCAGCGCACGGTAACCGGACGCACCTGCATCACTTCGAGCATCCAGCGCGACGCCATCCACGCCCACGGGCAGATCGGGTCGAAGTAGAACGACACCTCCAGCGGTTCCCCCGCAGCGGAGCCAGAATCGGGGGCGTTTTCGGAGCTGATGGGCGTGCTCATGGCCGATGTCATGATGCTCATCCTAGGCAAGTGGTTGGATGAGGGGTATGCCCGGAGAGAACCTCACTCGTGACGAAGCCCGCGCCCGCGCGGGGATTGTCCGAAATGTCGCCTATCACGTGGACGTCGATCTCACCGGCACTGCCGGCACGTTCGAGTCGCGCGTGCGTTTGACCTTCGATGCCGAAGCCGGCGCTGCCACCTGGCTCGATCTCATTGCGACGCAGGTGACACGTGTGTCGTGCAACGGGGTAGACCTCGAACCCGCGGACGTCTTTGCCGACTCCCGCATTCGCCTCGAAGGCTTGGCCGAACACAACACCGTCGAGGTCGAAGCGCAGTGCCGATACATGACTTCAGGCGAGGGTCTGCACCGCTTCCGGGACCCGGTTGATGAGACCACCTACCTCTACACGCAGTTTGAGGTGGCCGATGCGCGGCGAGTGTTTGCGGTATTCGAGCAGCCGGATCTGAAGGCCCCAATGCAGCTGACGGTCCGGGCACCCGAACACTGGCAGGTGGTGTCGAATCGACCAAGCCCACATCCGCATCCCATGTCCGACGGCACCGCAATGTGGGTGTTTGAACCGACTTGGCCGCTGCCGAGCTATTTGTACGCCCTGATCGCCGGGGACTACTACGTCGCGCGGGACGTCTACGAGGGCCCTCATGGCGCGTACCCGCTTAGCCTCTTCTGTCGCCAGAGTCTCGCTGGGAGCCTGGACGCAGATGAGATCTTCACCATCACCAAGCAGGGCTTCGAGTACTACGAAGAGGCGTTCGGCTACCCATATCCGTTTGGCAAATACGATCAACTGTTTGTGCCGGAATTCAATGCCGGGGCGATGGAGAATCCCGGTGCGGTGACATTCAACGAGGACCACTATCTGTTCCGGTCCCGGGTGACGGACGCCGCCCATGAGGTGCGAGCAGAAACCATTCTGCACGAAATGGCGCACATGTGGTTCGGCGACTTGGTCACCATGCGATGGTGGGATGACCTGTGGCTCAACGAGTCGTTCGCCGAATGGGCAGCCCACCACACGTGCAGCCGCGCTACCCGGTTCACCCACGCCTGGGCGGGTTTCGCCAATTCCCGAAAAGCGTGGGCCTACCGGCAGGACCAACTGCCCAGCACCCATCCCGTCGCCACCGACATGGTGGACCTGGAAGCGGTCTACACCAATTTCGACGGCATCACGTACGCCAAGGGAGCCTCTGCGCTCAAGCAGTTGGTCGCCTACGTCGGCGAAGAGAACTTCTTGGCCGGTTTGCGGACTTACTTCGCGCGCCACGCTTTCGGCAGCACCGAATTCGACGACCTGCTGACTGCGCTGACCGAGGCCTCCGGCCTGCCGCTGGATGAGTGGTCGGCGGCTTGGTTGCAGACTTCGGGCGCCAACCTCTTGCACGCCGAGATCGACATGGCGGATGACAACATCATGGCTGCGGTCACGATCGTGCAAGAGCCGCCCGCTAGCCCGGAGGGGGTGGCGCCCACCTTGCGCCCGCACCGATTCGACATCGGATGTTACGACTTGCGCAACGATCGCCTGGAATTACGAGCCCACATTCCGGTGGTGGCAGCAGGCGCCCGGACCACAGTTCCGGAACTCGCCGGCGTGTCCCGACCGGATCTGATGCTGCTCAACGATGGCGACCTCACCTACGCGAAAGTGCGTTTGGATCCCCGCTCGATGAACGCCGCTGGGGAATGGCTTGCCACCATCGACGATCCCTTGAGCCGGGCGATCATTTGGGGTGCGGCGTGGGACATGACTCGCGATGCCGAATTGCCCACCAGTGAATATGCCGCGCTGGTCGCCGGTGCGATTGGCTCCGAAACGGATGTTGGGTTGGTCAGTCAAGTGCTACGGCAGACCGCCAGCGCGGTGAGCATCTACGCCGATCCCACACAACGGTCCGCCTACGCCGCTTTGCTGGCCGAAGCGCTCCATGAGGACCTCCATGCGGCCACCCCAGGCAGCGATCACCAACTGGCGTTCCTGCGTGGCTACATCTCGTTCACCGGTCACAATGACATCCCCACGCTGCGCGGGCTGATCACCGGCGACGTGGATGTGCCCGAGTTGACCATCGACACTGATCTGCGGTGGACTCTAATCACGCGGCTCGTAGCGCTCGGGGCGGCGGGGCCGACATCTATTGACGAGCAACTTCGCCGTGATGGGACCGCCTCGGGTCAGCGTCGAGCGATCACGGCCCGCGCGGCGGCTCCGGACTTGGCCGCAAAGGAGACCGCGTGGAGTTCGGCGTTGGATGATGCGAGTTTGCCCAACGCCACACTGGAAGCCACCATCGCCGGGATCATGCAGGCGCATCAGGGGGATCTCGTGCGTCCGTTCATCGAGCGCTATTTCACTGCGCTGCCGCGGATCCAGCGCAGTCGAACCCATGAAATCTCTTCCCAGATCACCAGCGGGCTGTACCCCTGGCTGGTGGTGGAAGCCAGCACTGTTGACCGCACGACGGCATTCCTGGATTCGCATCCCGACTTCGTCGGCGGCAGCCGACGCCTTCTGGTGGAAGCGCGCGACGGGGTCGAACGCGCATTGCGCTGTGTTGCCCGGGACCGGCGCGGGTAAGGTAATCGGCGCGGGTAAGGCAACCGAACGGCCTACTCGTGATCAGTTGCCAACTCCCCGAACGGGATTGGAAACACAGGGGGTCCGCCCACCATGTGCACCGACGACCGCACTGACTACCAACTCAGCATCACCTAGCTGAGATGCCGTTCGCGGCAAGGATCACACGACCGCAGGGATCAGAACGGCTCGTCGGTGAACAGCACCTTGGGCCGAGCCGCCTGCTCGCCGAGCACCAGAATCCCGTCGTGCAACCCGCCGGTGATGTCACCGACGTTGAACCGTGACGACATCGTCAGCACGGCCAACTTGCAGCGGTTGACGTCCAGCCAACGGGTAGCTTCCGGTCCGGTGACGATGTCGACCGTACGGGCCTCTGGATCCACTGCCACGAGCACTGTCAATTCGGGCTCGTCGGTCTGGCGCAGCATGGACTCCGCTGTTGCGCGACCATCTGGCAGACCCCCGATAAAGGCCCGAAAATTCAAACCGGTGGCCTTCTCGGCCATCTCAATGGCCGACTCCACGCGCGCTATTTGCTGGGCCGTCAACGGCTCACCAGGTTCCACGAGCACCTCCCATAGGCATGTCCACACGGCTGGCCGCCGTGTCCGCTTCTGCCGGCAAGGCAGGCATCGAACTTGGTGCGTCCTCGCCCCCGAGCCAGAGGGGTTCGTCCCGCCAAGGTTGGCCCGGGCGCCAACGACCCGCCCGGCTCCAATGCGGTCCCAAAATGGCCAGCGCCACAATGACGATCACCAGCACCGGGATCCCGATCAGCACCCCCAGATTGACCACTGGGGAGAGTTCCACAACGAGTAGGTCGGCGAAGTTCACGTCTACCACCGTACCCACGTTGCCCCTCGACACGCGCGCCATCCCGGCAGTAGAGCGATCACCACGGCTTCAGCCTCCGACCCGGGCGGCGCTCAGCCGCCCACAGCCGAGACCAGGCGCCGTAGCAACTCGACCTTCGGCAAATCGTCGAGCAACACCGCTTCACCCTGGGCATCGCACAATGGGATCCGCCAGTTGGGATACTCCTGGTCGGTGCCAGGTTGGTTTTGCGAACGATGATCGCCTACCGCGTCCGGCAACGAGATCGCCACCAATCGGCATTGCGACTGGGCCGCCAGGCGGTGCAGCGCCACGATGGTGTCAGTGAGGCTGGCTTCCGGACGCAGCAATCCACGGGACTCCAAATGTTGCCGCCACGCCTGCACCTCCTCGTGGAATGTGGACCACTCCTGTTCGACGCTGTTGGCCAACAAACCCAACTCGTCGCGCATCCTGATGTGCTCGCCCGCCAAGTACGCCGCGGTCGGCGGTAGATCGTGAACTGTCACCGACACCATCGACGCCCAGCGCCAACTCTCCACTGGCCGGATCTCGCCGTTGACCCGCTCGAACCACAGGATGGTGGTGCCCAGGATGCCGCGGTCGGCCAGCAACCGTTGCACCCACTCCTCCACGGTGCCCAGATCCTCCCCAATCAGCACCGCCCCTGCCCGATGCGCCTCCAGCACCAAGATGTTCACCAACGCCTCGTGGTCAAACTTCACGAAGGTACCGGAATAGGCTGGCATCCCCTCCGGAATCCACCACAGCCGGAACAACCCCAGCACGTGGTCGAGTCGGAGCGCGCCCGCATTGCGCAACACGGTGCGCAACATGTCCCGGTAAGGAATGAACGCGGCGTCGGCCAGAGTGTCCGGCCGCCACGGTGGCTGCGACCAGTTTTGCCCCATCTGGTTGTACATGTCCGGCGGCGCCCCGACCGTGACCCCACTGGCCAACACATCGCCCAACGCCCAGGCGTCAGCACCTTTGGGATGCACGCCGACGGCGAGGTCATGCAGAATCCCCAGGCGCATGCCAGCCGATGTGGCGGCCAACTGGGCCGCTCCCAACTGCTCATCGAGTACCCACTGCAGCCAGCAGAAAAAGTCCACCCGGTCGCTGGAATCAACCCGAACCGCCGCCACCTCCGGACTGTCCGGATCGCGCAACTCCGGGGGCCACTCATCAATCTCCACGCCGTATTCTTCCGCCAACACACACCAGGTGGCGAAGTCCAGCAGACCCTCACCTTCGCGGGTCAGATATGCCTGATACGCGGCCTCCCGGCCGGGGGTCCGGGGCACCTCCCAGACGATTTCCAGAGCTGCCTTTTTCGCCTCCCACGAGGCATCCCGATCCAGCAACCCGGCTGAGGTGTTGGCCCGGCGGACCACATCCCCGAGCGCTTCAATCTCATCGATCGCGACACCGTCGAGGTAGGCAAATTCCGCGATGTCCTCTACTCGCAGATACAGCGGGTTGGCGAATCGCCGAGTCACTGGCAGATAGGGCGAGGGCGCCATCGGCGAGGACGGTTCGGCCGCGTGCAGCGGATTGACCTGCACGAAGTCGGCACCCAACTCGTGCCCGCTCCACAAGGCCAAGTCAGCGAGGTCGCCGAGGTCACCGATGCCCCACGAGCGTGAAGATCGCATCGAATACACCTGCGTCGCCAGTCCCCAACCAGGCCGAGACACCAACGACGGCGGCAACTCCAACCTCGTGGGCGCCACAACGAGCGGCGCCGAAGCTACACGGCCTTCGCTTTCGGCCCACATCGTGTGCCAGCCCAGAGGCAACCCACCAGGCAACCGGAAGCTGGCCTCCCCGACCATCACACCATCCACAAGCTGCGCCGGGTTCCAGTTCTCCACCTGCGAGAAATCATGCCGGTAGCCGCCGTCTTCGAGTTCCACCCACATCCGTACCCCGGCACCATCTCGCACATGCACCCAGGTGATGGCCTCGTCGGTCGTGCGCATGACAAACACCGGGGGCAGCATCCGGCGCCAGTGGATCAGCCGCCGATTCTCCAATTCAGCTTCGCAGGACTCCGCCGTGGTGGCGTCTACCCCAAACGCCGCGAGCACCGCCCGCACTGTCACCGCGGAGACGTGGTGGTGTCCCCCGGCTTGATCCCAATACTCCGTGGCAACCCCGAACGAGTTGGCCAACTTCGCCAATGTGCCGTCCACCGGGATGAACTCCGGTGCCACCAAAGGTGTCGAAGCCTCAACCTCGGCCGCCGGTGTCACCACAGTGTCGGTCGATGATGCTGCCATGGTTGGGCCTCCTCCAGTTGCGCGGCAAGTGCGATCAAAGTGCTTTCAGCGTTCGGCCGACCGATGAGTTGCACGCCGATGGGCACCTCTTGAGCTGTCCAATACAACGGTACGTTGATGGCCGGCTGACCGGTGACGTTACACGCGGCCGTGTAGGAGGCCCACTGTTTCTGGGCTGCAAAGTCGGCAGCCGGGTCGTCGTCGTTGCGCAGAAATCCCACCGGGAACGGGCCCGCCGCTGCTGTGGGGGCCAGAATCACGTCGTATTCCGCGCTAGCCACCAAAGCGCGGCGTGCGGCCCGGCGCATGGCCAACACTGCGGCTGCCAGATCGCCCGCCGAGAGTTCCCGGCCGCGTTCGGCTAGCCACGCGGTGAGCGGTCGCAGCACGTGCGATGCCTGCGGTGGCAACGCGAGACCAGCGACGCCCGCCGCCCAGATCACCTCGAAATGCGGCACGTCCGCCGGTGTCAGCAATGGCGGGATCTCCTCCACCCGATGCCCCAGGTCCACCAAGAGGGTGGCCGTCGCAGCGACCGCTTCCACCACATCCGCCGTTGGTGGCGTCGTGCCGACCATCGGCTCGGTGAACATCCCCACTCGCAGACTGCCCAGCGGGAGATCCGCCGCCGCCAGGAAGGTCTCACTCTGAGGCTGTGCCCGAAAAGGGTCACCCTCGAACGGCACGGACATCACGTCGAGCAAAGCGGCGGCGTCCCGGACCGAGCGCGCCAACGGCCCGATGGAGACCAAGTCCCCCACGCCATCACTGGCGGGCCCGTTGCTCACGCGCCCCCTGGTGGGCTTGATGCCGACCAAACCACACACGCTGGCGGGTAGCCGGATCGAGCCACCGCCGTCACTGCCCTGGGCGATCGGCGCGAGGCCCGCAGCCACCGCCGCTGCCGCACCCCCGGAGGAGCCGGACGCGGAGCAGGCCAGATCCCAAGGCGTGCGCGCAGGCGGGGCCCCGGCCGATTCGGTGTAACAGGGCAAACCGAACTCCGGCGCACTGGTCTTGCCGGTGAAGACCAGTCCGGCTGACCGCATGGCCACTACGACGTTGTCGTCGAATTCGGGGGTGGGAAACGCCAGACTCGTCCCAAACCCAGTGGGGACTCCCGCAATCGACTCCAGGTCCTTGACCGGGCACACCACCCCGTGCAGGGCGGGGAGGTCAGCTCCGCCGCTGGTCCGGACCACATCGTCGGCCGCCCGAGCCATGTGGAGGGCTAGATCAGGCGTGATGCGCGCAAAGGCCCCGACTGTGGCGTTGTGGCGCTCGGCACGCGCGAGGTAATGCTCGGTCAGGGCGACAGCGGTGACCTCACCGTGGGCAATCGCCCGCGCCTGCTCCAAAGCACTGAGATCATGCAGTTCCATCGCAACTATTTCTGCTTTGACTTAGCCGGTTTCCCTGCCTTATGGCTGCGGCGCATCATCAACCCCGCCCCCACCAAGAAGCCCAGCACAATGGCCACAAAAAGTGCCACGATGAGCGGAACCTCAGCCTCGAAGAAAATGAAGTTGATGCGGGTGGACGCACGATTGACCAGCAGGAACACCACGGCGTACACCACGACGATGCCCCACAACGTGGGTCGGATATAGCGGGTCATGTTCTTCGCCGATGGCGGCTTGCCGTAGACCTCGACTCTGTGCTCGCCCGGATCGGACGGGTTTGGCGTTGACATTGGTAGCCCTTCAGACGACGCGGGTGAACACCGAGCCTACTGCCCGCACCGAGTCGAAGGCACTGGCTTCTAGGATCACACCGTGGAAACCTGCCAGAACCTGCCTGCCCGGCGACCGCGACGATGAGGCCGCCGTTCGCAGCCACCCCGGAGCCAAGCGCGTCGGCTACTGCTGGGGATGTCACTACCGTCGTGGTGGACAACGTGGAAACGTTTTGGACGCGGGCTTGGCAGTGGTTTCTGGGGGTGCCGTTGCAGATCATGATCATCATCGTGATCACCCTGGTAGTGATCGCGATCCTGCATCACCTCATCAACCGCACTGTGCGCAAAGTTGTGGCGGCCGCGGAGCGTCGGGCGGCACTGGCGACGACGACCTCACCGCAATCCGCGCCAGTCGACGCGGAACCGGGCACGTCCGATGGCAGCCACCTCATCGACGCACCCGATCTACCCGTCCCACCTGCACCAACTCCGGCCGATGGGCTTGGGCTCGATGTGCTTTCGCAGCGCGGAACCCAGCGCGCCAATGCCATCGGTTCACTGTTGCGCAGTGTGGTGTCGGTTACCGCCAGCGGCATCGCACTACTGACTATCTTGCCGTTGCTCGGCATTGACATCGCCCCGCTACTCACCAGCGCCGGAGTGCTCGGCGTCGCCCTCGGCTTCGGTGCCCAAAACCTCGTCAAGGACTACCTGTCTGGGATCTTCATCGTGTTGGAGGACCAGTACGGAGTGGGCGACACCGTGGAACTCGCCGGTGTGGTGGGAGTCGTGGAAGATGTCACGCTGCGCGTCACCAAGATGCGCGACCTCAGCGGCATCGTGTGGTACGTGCGCAACGGGGAAATCCTCACTGTGGCCAACCGCAGTCAGGGGTGGACTCTGGCCATGGCGGACATTCCGGTCGGCCCGAACACTGATCTCGACGACGTCCGCAGCGCGGTAGAGCAGGTGGCGACCGCCATGATGGCCGAGCCGTCGCTGCACGCTTCCCTGCTGGGGGAACCCACCTATGCCGGAGTGGAATCGGTCTCCGGGGAGGCGATCGTGGTCCGGGTGGTGGCACGGGCTGCCGCCGAGGAGCAGGTGAGTGTGAGCCGGGAGTTGCGAGAGCGGCTGAAGGCCGCATTCGACGCTGCGGGCATCACCATTCCCGTCGTGATGCGACTTCCGGGTGTTTCGCCGTCCGGTGGCGCCGGCGGGAACGGCAACGTCACCAAGGGCAAGTGAGGCGCTCCAAGGTGCGAGCCGCGCGCCACCCGGCCACACTGCCACTATGACCCATACACTTCCCCCGCCCCCGCCCGGTCAACTGTGCCTCGTGACTGGGGCGACCGGATACATCGGTGGCCGACTAGTGCCCGAACTGCTGTCCGTTGGCTACAAGGTGCGCGTGCTCACCCGCAATCCCGACCACCTGCGCGACGTGCCCTGGTTTGATCAGGTCGAAATCGTGCGCGGTGATGCGGGCGAGCCGGACGCGGTACGCACCGCCCTCCATGGGGTGGACACCGCCTACTATCTGTTGCACTCGCTGCAACTCGGCGAGGGCTTCGAAGAAGTCGAACGCAACCTCGCGCGGCTGTTTGCCGTCACCGCCCGAGATGAAGAAGTCGGGCGCATCGTCTACCTAGGCGGCTTGGTGCCAGCGGGTGACCCGGAGTTGCTCAGCCCGCATCTGCGTTCCCGCAGTGAAGTCGGCGAGATCCTGCGGCACTCCGGGGTGCCGACCGCAGAACTGCGCGCCGCCGTGATCATCGGTTCCGGTTCTGCGAGTTTCGAGATGTTGCGCTATCTCACCGAACGGCTGCCCGCAATGGTCACGCCCAAGTGGGTGAAGAACCGGATCCAACCGATTGCGATCCGCGATGTCCTGCGCTATCTCGTCGGCTGTGCGCAACTTCCCCCGGAGGTCAATCGCGCATTCGACATCGGGGGGCGCGATGTCCTCACTTACGAGCAAATGATGCAGCGGTACGCCGCGGTGGCCGGGCTGCGGCGCCGGGTCATTGTGCCCGTGCCGGTGCTTACCCCCTGGCTCTCCGGGCACTGGGTGGGCGTGGTGACCCCTGTGCCGGCGAGCATCGCCAAACCGTTGGTGGCGTCTTTGCGCAATGAAGTGGTCTGCGGCGACAACGACATCCAGACCTATAGTCCACCACCGCCGGAGGGTTTGGTGACATTCGAGCGCGCGGTCGCGTTGGCCCTGAGCAAAGTGCGCGATGCCAACGTCGATACCCGTTGGTCGAATGCCTCAGTACCGGGAGCGCCAGCTGAGCCACTTCCACACGATCCGCAGTGGACGGGCGGCAGCCTCTACACCGATGACCGCGAAGCCGTAGTCGCCGCATCACCGCGCCATGTGTGGGAAGTGATCGAGGGAATCGGAGGCCGTAACGGTTGGTACTCGTTCCCACTGGCGTGGGAGGTGCGTGGCTGGCTGGATCGGGCCGTCGGCGGGGTGGGGCTCCGGCGCGGCCGACGCAACGCTTATCACCTACGGGTGGGGGAAACCGTCGACTTCTGGCGGGTGGAGGAGTTGCAGCCCGAGCGGTTGCTGCGCCTGCGCGCAGAGATGAAGATGCCCGGCTTGGCGTGGTTGGAACTCTCCGTGACACCCACGGACGACGAGGGCATGAGTGTGTATCAGCAAAGGGCCATCTACCATCCGCACGGCCTGGCCGGGCACGCCTACTGGTGGTCCGTGGCGCCGTTCCACGGCATCGTATTCGGCTCGATGGTGCGCAACATCGCGCGGACGGCCGAACGAGTGCAACTCGAACAGCAGGCGTGGGACGCCGAGGCGCTGCCGGCTGGTCAGTGAGGACGGCACAGGCACACGCTGCCTGGCATGTGCGGCAGACTTGTGGCCATGACGAACCCAAAGCAGCTGGACTATCGCGATGAGATCATCGCACGGTGGGGCGAGCCCGCATATGACCGCACCCAGCAGTGGTGGCAAGGTCTCGGAGACGTCGGCCAGGAAGCCTTCCTGGCCGAGTCGCAATCTTTGGCGCAGGACTGGTTGGCCTGCCATGCCCGAGACCTGCCGCCAGCATCACTACAAGCCCAGGCGTTGGCCCGACGCCACTACGCTTGGATCACAGCTGGCTGGGGCGGCGTCGCACCCACGGGTACGCAATTGGCTGGTCTGGCGCAGATGTACCCCGAAGACCCACGGTTCGCCGCCAACTATGGCGGCTCGGACGGTGCGCGGTATGTGCGCGATGCGCTGATGGTGCTGGCTGCGCAGATTTCCGACGAATGAGGCGAGCTTCCGAACGCTGGGCAGTTGAAGGTTAGGCTGCCGGGGTGAGTGACGACACACCATACGAGCGCTTTGGCGGACACGAGTTCTTCGCTGCGTTGGTCAGCGACTTCTACGCTGGCGTCGCATCCGATGATGTGCTCCGGCCCATGTACCCCGAAGCCGATCTGGGACCAGCTGAACATCGCCTCTTGATGTTCCTCGAACAGTATTGGGGCGGCCCGAAAACCTACTCCGCCGAGCGTGGGCATCCGCGGCTGCGGATGCGCCATGCCCCCTTTGCCGTTGATGACGACGCCCGCGTGCGCTGGCTCGGCCACATGCGCGCAGCCCTGGACGCCCGCGAATTGCCCAGCGCGCAAGATGAGGAGATCTGGCGCTACTTGGTGTCTGCCGCCGGCGCAATGGTCAATACCAACTCGGCGGTCTAGTCTCTGATCACCCGACCCCACCCGACGACGCCGCACGACGTGCCAGACTGACCGCTGTGACCGCAGATATCCCCGCTGCTTTCAGCCAATCACCCGCCGAGCCCGGACAATGGTGGCGAGACGCTGTCGTCTACCAGATCTATGTGCGCTCGTTTGCCGATGCCAATGCCGACGGCATCGGCGACCTGCCGGGTATCACCGCTCGGCTCGATGCAGTCGCCGACCTCGGGGTGGACGCGATCTGGCTGACCCCGTTCTATGTCTCCCCGCAACACGACGGCGGCTACGACGTTGCCGACTACCGTGCAGTCGACCCCATGTTCGGCACGTTGGCCGATGCCGAGGCACTCATCGCGCGCGCCCATGAACTTAGGCTGCGCGTGTTGGTCGACATCGTGCCCAACCACACATCGTCGATGCACCGCTGGTTTGCCGAAGCCCGGGCCGCGCTGCCCGACTCCCCACCCTGGGACCGTTATCACTGCGTGCAAGGAAAGGGTGAGTTTGGCCAAGACCCGCCCAACGACTGGGTCTCGGTGTTCGGCGGCGAAGCGTGGTCGCCGATCTTGGACCGCTTGGGCGAACCTACCGGCTACTGGTATCTGCACCTGTTTGACTCCTCCCAACCGGACCTCAATTGGAACCATCCCGACGTCCACGCCGAGATGGCTGACACTCTGCGCTTTTGGTTTGACCGCGGCGTCGACGGTTTTCGGATCGATGTCGCCCACGGCCTGGTGAAAGCCCCCGGCTATCCCGCGTTG
Source organism: uncultured Actinomycetes bacterium (assembly GCA_964627505.1). Taxonomy (GTDB): domain Bacteria; phylum Actinomycetota; class Actinomycetes; order S36-B12; family UBA10799; genus JACJWR01. The sequence continues at coordinate 14,535 of CAZVKB010000038.1, forward strand.
AGTGCAGTCGGCCAGCACGTCGATGACAGCGCCACGGACATTCTGGGCGAGGCCGAAGTGCGTCCGCACTGGGATCAGCCCGGCGTGCATGACATCTTCCGGGAATGGCGGGCGATCGCCGATAGCTACTCCCCGCCGCGCACCTTCTGCGGGGAGGTGTGGGTAGACACCCCCGCCGCACAGGCCGCATACCTGCGCTCGGACGAATTGCATACCGTGTTCAACTTCGACTTCCTGAAAGCGCCGTGGGATGCGCGCGGCATTCGCCAGGTGGTGGATGAGTCGCTGCATGCCAATTCGCTTGTGGGGGCAGCCACTACCTGGGTGCTCAGCAACCATGACGTCACCCGTCATGCCTCCCGCTACGCCGAGGCCGACGATGCGCGCGGACTGCTGCGGGCTCGGGCGATGACCACATTCATGTTTGCGTTGCCTGGTTCGGCGTATGTGTACCAGGGTGAGGAACTCGGATTGCCGGAAGTGTGGGACATCGCACCGGACATGCGAGCAGATCCCATTTTCTTCCGCACCGGTGGCGAGCAATTGGGCCGCGACGGCGCCCGGGTCCCCCTGCCCTGGTCGGGCACCGAGCCGTCATATGGCTTTGGGTCGGGAGCGCTGTCGTGGTTGCCGCAGCCGGAATCCTGGGCGCATTATGTGCGGGCGGGATCAGGTGGCGACAACCACGAGCTGGCCCCGCAATCCACGTTGGGCCTCTACCGGCGGCTGTTGCGGATCCGGCGTGTGGAATCGGCACTCGGTGACGGTCCATTGCTGTGGTGCACGGATGTCGATGCCGACGATTTCTTGGTGCTAGAACGGCCGGGACCAGCTGAGTCGGCCGCAGTGATCGCCATTCTCAACACTGGCGACACCGAGCGCACATGGCCGGGCAACTACGAACTCCTGGCGAGTTCCGGCGGCAGTGACCGGCCAATACAGATGTCGCCCGACGGTGTCCGAGTGCCGCCGGACTGTGCGGTGTGGCTACAGCCTGTTAGCTGACCAGCTCAAGTCGAGTTGCCAAATTCACTTGAATCGGCTCCCGACTCACTTGAGTTGGCGAGCCCATTTCCAGGTCTCCACACTGTTGCGGCGGACTGCTTCAAACCGAGCACCGATACCAACCAGGATCAGACCGATCACGGTCAGGGGCAGCCATGCGGGCAGATCGGACACCACCTGCAGCAGCACCGGTAGGGTCACCATCACAATGCCGATCAAGCCAGGCACCAGCAGACCTGCGCGCCGCCACACCACTCCCACCACGAGTGTCAGGGCACTCGCAGCCAGTGCGGCCCAGAGCCGCCATCCCACGTTATCGCTGCTCCAGGCCAGCAGAGCGGTCGGCCAAAGCACAAGTGCCATCGTCGGTCCCATGGTGAGGATGCTTGGCAAGCGCAATGAACTCGCGCGAAGAAAGAGTGCAGTGACGATCGCGACTACCTCAGCGGCGCTGACGGTGTAGATCTCCATCGGTCCCGAGTACTGCGCTTGGGTCAACAACCGGATCAGGCTCAGCCAGGTAAAGCCAGCTGCCACCGTGCCGAAACCGAACGCCCACCAGGGCTTCGTCCAGTACCCCACAGTCAATGCGAGCCACACGAGGAGGCAGACCACCATGCGGACCCACTCCCCCAGGCCGTCGACGAATGCATCGACCAGCAGACTTGTGAGCGACGACACCGCGACGACCGCGATCAACGGCGCCGCCACCACCTCTGTCCACCAACGCCCCCGACCGTGGGGAAAACGGATCCAACCCACGATGAACATCGCACCCACGGCGAGCGGCACCGTCACCTGCTCCGGGCTTGCGAGGGACCTGCTCGCCAACGCCACCAGCACCCACCAGGTGCTCACGACCACCACGACGATCCAGCACACCATGGCCAACGTCGGCCGCTTGCGCACCCACCACGTCGCCCCCAAACCCCAGGCGGTGAGCACCACTACCGACCGCCACTGCGGCGCATCGCCCCACTCGGCAGGCAGCACAAGTGCCGCGATCGTGGAGGGAATCAACGCGACAAAGCCCGCAATGAGCAGCCCGGAGGCGCGACTCCAGTAGGCGTCGTGGGTGCCGGCAAGCGCCAGGACGAGCACGCACAGGGCGATCGGCAAGGTGTAGCGCTCCAGCGACTGCTGTGCCGAGTGCACTTGCGCACTCAACACCCATGGCCAGCACAACAACACTGCACCCGCAGCGGTCGCCACCCAATCGGTGCGCTGCCGCCACACCAATATCCCCGCGACCACCACCGCGGCAAGCGTCCATCCCAACAGGCGCGGCACAAACTGTTGTTCATCGAGCAGCGAGACCCACCCCACGACTGCGATCGGCACGGTACCGGCCAACACAATCACCTGCGCAGTAGCAGACGGCAACGTCGACAGCAGCGGGACTGCTCGCCGACGGGCTAACCACCACAGCGCGAGCGACCATATGATCACCGGCAGAAATGCCGAGTCCACCGTGTCGCCCGTGTGGCCGGTACCGGCGAGCAGCAACCAGGCGATTACACCCGCAGACCACCCACTCACCACGCTGGCGGTTTGGCGCAGTACCAGCCCCGCGCCGATGAACACCGCTGCCCATCCCACCCCCGTGATTGCCCCGAGCAGCCACACCCAGGCGCCCGGATCATCCCCAAATACCAAGCCCAGCGCCGAGAAGAGCCAGATGCCCGCAACACAAAGGCCCATCCCTGGTACCGCCAGGGCGGTAGGAATACCGAGAGCATCGTGAGCTCGAATCGCCCACCAGGTCCACACGGCGACGACGGCAACGGCGGCACCGCCCCACAGGGTCGCGGCCCACCAGGTGTTGACGTCGGCTGGGATAAAGAGCAACGCCGGTAGCGGAGTCAGAGCCAGGACGGCCAGAGCACGCCACACCGTCGCGGCAGCAGCCGAGCGCGCGCGCACATGTGTAGACATCAGCAGGCCGTAGGCCGCCACAAGCACGATGGCCAGGGACTCGGCAAATAATTCTCGCCAACCTGCGGCATCGGCGAGGCTGGCTAAAAATCCCACTGCGGCCAGGGCTGTCCCCACCCCTGCGGACAGGTAACTGCCGATCCCGGCGGTGATCGCGGTGTCGAAGTCGGGATGTTCACCTGCGCGCAGCAACGCGATGGCAGCCAGCAAGAAGCCACATGCGGCAAGCGCCAACCACAGCGGTCCGTCGAGGTCGATCACACTCGGCAGCAGCGTGGTCACCGCCACTGCCACAATCAGCGGGATCGCAGCAACCCCAGCGTGCTGCCACAGCCGCACCCGCTGCCACGTGCCGAGCAGGAAGAACCCCGCGGCATAGGCGATCAACGCGATCGTGGGATACGAGGAGAACTCCAGGCTGGGTAATCGCGACGGCAGGGAGAACACCACCACCAGGGCGACCGCCAAGGTCAGGGCAGCCAGCACGATGCCGGTGGTGGGCAACCTGCGACCTACCACCACCGACACCAACGCCGTGGTGGCCACGATGGCGAATAGGAAGGCGGCTTGTCCGAGTGGATTCAAGAAACCCCAGAGCACCGCTGAGGCTACGACCACAGCCGAGAGCAGCAGCAACGCTCCAGCCACCTGCAAGATGACAGCGATAGGAAAACGGTGCGGACCTGTGGTGGGCGCCGCGAGGTTTGTCCCGGAAACAGATTCCACTGTTCTTGGTGCAGCCGCGGGAGCGGCGACCGCGCGGGCGCTACCGGAGACTAGTGGTGCTCCCGCTACCGGAGTTGTTACCAGATTGCGCATCTCCGCTACCGCATACGCACGCCATGCCGCGGTGACATGTTCTGCTTCGGCGAGTTCAGTTGAGGCAGCGGTTAGTTCCGTCTGTGCCGACTCCAACTGCGCGGCGGCTGCACCTGTGCGTGCTTTCGCGCTATGAATGGCCGCCCAGCCCCGGGACATCTGCCAGGCTGACTCCCAAGGCACAGGTAGCCGACAAGCAGCGCACACCACCACCTCGACACCCTCCTCGTTGCGCAGCGGGTGTGAGCACATCGGACACCACACGAGCGTCTCATCGGAGTGCATGGTCCACCTCATCTCGACGGGTGCGAGCACCGGCGGACGCCGGACGACTCCAGTCTGCCCGAAGTCAGAGCCGTGCAGCCCTACTTGACCACCGACAGGGGAATACCGTGATACACCGCAGGTGGGGCGACGAAGACCTGACCGGCCGGTGTGACCATGCGCTTCCAGCCGGCACGCGTGGCGGATTCGATCCGGGCGCCGGGATGGGCCAGCATGCCCAGAGACCGGGCAGCTTGCAGAGCCTTCAGCGGCAGCCCGCCCCAACTGGGGGTATCCCACCATTCCTCGGCCAAGTGTCGGCGGATGGCTTCATCGGCATTTGTCAGTGCATCGTTTTGCTGAGCAAAGTCGTCCAGCGCCGCTTCGAGCTGGGTGGAGACTTCGGCGGCAGTCGCTTTCTCTGCCGCCACCCACCCCGATTTCGCTGGCAGAACAGCGAGCGCAGGCGGGGTGTCGCGGGCATCGGGAATGGTCACCGACACGCCACCTTGGGCAGCCATCGGAGAGGTGACGTCGCCCAGAATGTCGCGCAGCCGATGTGCCGATACCACTCGGTCGAATGGCGATGAAGCGGGTTGCGCTAGTGGCACAGCCACGAAGACGAGCACGCCCATCGGCGCGTCCGCGTACAGTCCCAGTGCACGATCGGTGGAGACCAAGCGCACCAGCGCGGACTGCTGCCAGGAGATCAGCCGACCCAGTACGCCGGCGAGATGGACCCGCGTGTCGCGGGCCAGCGTGACTGTCGCTGTCATGTGGTCACCTCGGTGGCAGGTGGCGTGATTCCCGCCGGTGCAGACGCCGGGTCGAGAAGGTAGTCGGCGAGTGCCGTGCGGATTTTTCCGGGTAGCGCGATGGGCCCGCCGGTGGAGGTGTCAACTGCGACGATCACAGTTTTGGCCTTCCCGTACACGACCGAACCATCTGTCTCACAAAGGGTGTAGCCCACGGTGAACGATGTGGTACCGATGCGCTCCACCCACAAATCCACCGCCACCGGTTCGGTCCGGTACACCAGGGGTACCCGGTAATCGATCTCGTGGCGTCCCACGACGAGGCCGATTCCGGCTGGGCGATCTAGTCGCACCAGATCTGCCACCAGCGCAACCCGCGCCGCCTCGTAGTACTCCAACAGACGGGCATTGTGCACGTGGCCGAGGGCATCCATATCTGACCAGCGCATCACCGCCATCGTGCGACGAGGTGCCATTGCGTGTCTCCTCCTACTTGGGTGCCGCCGGTTGCTTGGGTGCTGCTGACCGGGCCTCGTGCGTGGGTGCCTCCGACCGGGCAGACTGGCTGGAAAGGTCGGAATTCT
>CAZVKB010000038.1:19922-22901 GCA_964627505.1 uncultured Actinomycetes bacterium
AGGTAGCACGATGCGGTCGCGCCGCTTCGGCGCCGAGACGCTCCACTTTGTTGCGTTCGTAGCCGTCGAAGTTGCCTTCGAACCAGAACCATTCGGAGTCACCCTCGTAGGCCAGGATGTGGGTGGCAACGCGGTCCAAGAACCACCGGTCGTGGGATGTGATGACGGCACACCCGGGGAATTCCAGCAGTGCATTCTCCAAACTGGACAGTGTCTCGACGTCAAGGTCGTTGGTGGGCTCGTCTAGCAGCAAGAGATTGCCGCCCATCTTCAATGTCAATGCCAGATTGAGTCGGTTGCGTTCGCCGCCGGAGAGCACCCCGGCGGGTTTCTGCTGGTCGGGTCCTTTGAACCCGAATGCCGAGACGTAGGCACGGCTCGGCACTTCGACTTTGCCCACTTGGATGTAGTCGAGCCCGTCGGAAACGACCTCCCAGACGTTTTTCTTGGGATCGATCCCGGAGCGGTTTTGGTCGACGTAGCTCAAGGTGACGGTATCGCCCACGCGGATGGTGCCGCTGTCCGGGTTTTCCCCATCGACGCCATCGTCGAGTGCATCCGAAACGATCATCTTGAACAGGGTGGTTTTGCCGACCCCGTTAGGTCCGATCACGCCGACGATGCCGTTGCGGGGCAGCGAGAACGAGAGATCGTCCATAAGCAGACGGTCACCGAACCCCTTGGAGAGGTGTTCCACTTCCACCACCACGTTACCCAGTCGGGGTCCCGGCGGAATCTGAATCTCTTCGAAGTCCAACTTGCGCGTGCGGTCGGCCTCGGCGGCCATCTCCTCGTATCTGGCAAGTCGCGACTTGCTTTTGGCTTGCCGGGCTTTCGGGTTGGAGCGCACCCAGTCGAGTTCGTCGGTGAGCCGCTTGCGCATTTTGGCGTCCTTGGCACCCTCCACCTTGAGCCGCTTGGCCTTCGTCTCCAAGTAGGTGGAGTAGTTGCCTTCATATGGAAATGCCCGACCTCGGTCGAGTTCGAGAATCCACTGGGCCACATTGTCGAGGAAATAGCGGTCGTGGGTGATGGCCACCACGGTGCCCGGGTAACGCTCAAGGTATTGCTCCAACCACAGGACACTTTCCGCATCGAGGTGGTTCGTGGGCTCATCGAGTAGCAGCAGATCCGGGGAGGCCAATAGCAGTTTGCACAAAGCCACCCGGCGACGTTCCCCACCGGAGAGCACTGTGACGTCCGCATCACCCGCCGGACACCGCAAGGCATCCATGGCCTGCTCCAGCTGAGCGTCGAGATCCCAAGCATTCCGCCGATCGAGTTCCTCTTGCAGCGTGCCCATTTCAGCCAGCAGTGCATCGAAGTCGGCGTCAGGTTCGGCCATCTCTGCCGAGACAGCGTTGAACCGGGCAAGCATCGCCTTCGTGTCCGCTACGCCCTCTTCGACGTTACCGAGGACCGACTTGTCTGGGTTGAGTTCGGGTTCTTGAAGCAGGATGCCCACAGAGGCACCGGGAGCCAGCATGGCTTCACCGTTACCGGGTTGATCCAGCCCTGCCATGATCTTCAGCAGCGTCGATTTTCCGGCTCCGTTGGGACCGACCACGCCGATCTTGGCACCTGGCAGAAAGGCCAAGGTGACGTCATCGAGCACCACCTTGTCGCCGTGGGCTTTGCGTGCCTTCCGCAGTGTGTAAATGTACTCAGCCATAGTCACCAACCCTAACCGCGACTCGTGCGGACCACCGATGCAGGATCAGGCGACGGCAAGGTCGTCGGAATCGCTCACCGGTTGTGAGCCCGCGGTTTCGCTGTCGCTGGGCCCGCGCTTAGCAGCCGCGTGCGGCGCTACGGCCATCACCGCGTGCCCGACCGGCACCGGACTTGGCGCTGCCTCTCGATATGTACCCGGATGGGCTCCGACACTGGTCTGGTCGGGGTGACTCGCAGGAACGTGGCTGGCAACGCCACCCTCGACAGGTCGCAAGGCACGAGAGAAGCGCGACGATCCGCGCGACAGATCGTGGCCCACCGATTGGGCATCGACCTCGACTGCAATCCGAGTGCGACCGTCGGATTCAAACTCGCGGACCCGAAGCTTGCCGACCACCACAACCGGATCACCTTTGTGAATGCTGGCGGCGATGTTGTCGGCTGTGTTGCGCCACGACACCACCGTCACGTAAGAGGCCTCCATGTCCACGAAGCTCCCGAGGTTGGAGTCGTATCGGCGGGGTTGAGACACCATCCGGAAGCGCGCTATCGGCACCCCCGAGGTGGTGATGCCATGGCGAACATCTGTGACCGCAACTCCGATGATGGAAACAGCGATGGCGTGCATAACTCCCCCTTGCCTCAGCGATGCCCTGGTGGCACCCGGTGGCTCCACTATGCAGGGACTCGACGGCACATGACCAGCGGCAAAATCGTGGCTGTGGAAAACTCCGGCGGGCTCCACGATCCCCCCCATGAGTGGGCGTAGAGTCGCACTGTGGATGAACTGGAACGCCTATCCAAAGGTAAGTACCTCTCACTGACGACATACCGCAAGACCGGTGAAGGGGTAGCGACGCCGGTGTGGGTGGTCCGAAACGGCGACCATCTGTACGTCACCACACAAGCCGACAGCGGTAAGGTCAAGCGCCTGCGGAACAACCCACAGGTATCCCTGGCGCCGTGCGATGCGCGCGGCAAACTCACTGGGCCGGCCGTGTCCGGCACCGTCAATCTGCTGGATCCGGCAGCGAGCAAGCGGGTCGCAGATCAGGTGATGAAGCGCTACGGATTCACCGGACGGCTGATCGGATTGGCGAATCGTTTGCGCCGGGGTTCGTCGGAGTCGATCGGACTGGAGATCACGCCAGAGAGTTGAAGCAGCGCATCCCAGCCGACGTTCTGCCAGGGATAGAATCAGTCTGCGTTCACAACGGCTCCAAGGCCGAGCCGTTTCGGCTGCAATTCCGCCAGCGCCCGTAGCTCAATGGATAGAGCAACCGGTTTCTACCCGGTCGGTTGGGG
>CAZVKB010000039.1:0-17028 GCA_964627505.1 uncultured Actinomycetes bacterium
AACATCATCATTGGCAGTCGGGCGGACCTTTCTTTCGTGGACTTCTTGGTGCACATGGGGCCAATCGTGTTGTTGATCTTGGCGGCCTACCTGGTGCTGGCGCGGGTGCTGTTTCGTCAGGCATTGACCGGCGACCCGCAACGGGCGGCATCGCTGATGCGGTTGGATGAGAAGGAAGCCATCACTGACCGCGGGCTGCTGATCCGCAGCTCCCTGGTGCTGGCCGCGATCCTGATGGGCTTTTTGCTCCAGCGACAGACCGGTGTGGCGCCGGCAGTTGTTGCGATGGTCGGTGCGGGGGTGATGATTTTAGTGTCGCCCTTGCGACCGCAGGACCTGATTGAGGACGTCGAGTGGGAGACTCTGCTGTTCTTCGCGGGGCTGTTCATTCTTGTGGGAGCACTCGTCTATGTGGGCGCGCTGGAACTGCTGGCCGAACAGATCGGGAGTCTGACATCCGGCGCGCAGGGGCCAACACTGGGTCTCATGCTCGTGGGCTCGGCGGTGGTGTCGGCGGTGGTCGACAACATTCCCTACGTGACGGCGATGACTCCGGTGGTGGAGTCTTTGATCAACACCTACCCACCACTTGGCGAGCAAGGGGCCCTGTGGTGGGCGTTGGCACTTGGGGCGGACCTTGGTGGCAACGCGACGCTGATCGGCGCGAGTGCGAACGTGGTGGTGGTGGGGATTGCTGCGCGCAATGGATTGCACATTTCGTTTGTGTCGTGGTTGAAGTACGGGATCCCGACCGCTGCGATGTCGATTGCGCTGAGCTTGCCGTACGTGCTGTTGCGCTACGGCTAGGAGATGCGTGCGGAGGGTGCCGGGCCGGTGGATGTGATCGAGGCGTTGCCCCAGGGCACGCCCCGCGGAACCTCAGAAGAGGTGCGGGGCGGGGCGGTTCGGGAACAAGTGTCGCCACATTGGGTGACACATTGGGTGACAGCACAAAAAAGACGGCTCCGGGACTTTTCCCGAAACCGTCTCTGACCTGCATAAATGCTGGTCGGGCTGACAGGATTTGAACCTGCGACCCCTTGACCCCCAGTCAAGTGCGCTACCAAGCTGCGCCACAGCCCGTGACCCGATGACTATAGCCGACCCGGGTTGCGGCAAACCCTGACCCCTGCGACCACACTCTCGCCCGACGTGGCGCAGATTGAATTCGCACTCCAGCGCACCACCAAACCTGCGAATCTCACGTCGGTGCAGGCACCACAACAACATCCACCCCGTCAGATCAACCAACGATCCCACCACTGATATACCCTTGGGGGTATAGTGGCTGGTGTTCCTGGTGCATCCAGCCGTCGCGATGGAAGGTGGACTGCTCGCATGTGCGTCCTGTCTGTGCTGTTCACCTGGTCGGCCCGGCGTTGGCGGATAGCCGCGCTCACCGCCCTCGGGACTTTCCTTCTCCTCGGCCTGTCGACTGCGGTGATCCCCAATCCGGTGTTTGGCCGATCGATTCCGCCAACGTCCTGGGCGCTCGGCGTGTTGATCGCAACCAGCGTGCTCTCCGGATTGCTCACCGCCACTTATGTGCGGCAGCCCAGCGAATCCGCCGATGCGGACAGCAAGACAGATCGCCCCGCGCGCGGCGGGATCATCGGGGGAGCCTTGGCCTACTTCGCCATCGGCTGCCCGGTGTGCAACAAACTGGTGCTGCTGGCCCTGGGCACTACTGGAGCGGTGCAATTCTTCGCTCCAGTCCAGCCATACATGGCCGCAGCCGGGATGCTCCTGCTCGCCGGGGCGCTGGTGATTCGACTGCGCGGCGAGATGCGCTGCGCGTGGACGCCACCAGCGAGCCACTCGCCTGCCACCGACGTCACCCAAACCAATCCGGAAACGTCGCAAGCTTTCGTAACCACGGTCGGTGGAGAATCAGCGACCTCCCAACCGAATTCCGACCGCGCCTAGCACCTGAACCCACGTCTCTGTTCACGCAGGCCCCTACACCTGACTTGCGTGCCGGATGGACATTTCCAGGCAGCCAGGTAGCAAGATGGATTCGGAAAGGCTGCTGAGGCAATAGGTACTGATATGGATGACCAACCCAAACCGACTGTCCTGACGTGGATCGTGCGCGCTGTCGCGGCAGCCGCAATGATCGTGGTGCTGTGGTGTGTGGTGACGGCGGGCTCGGCCATCATCTACGGAAATCCGGCGTACACCGTCTTACTCACGCTCACCCTACTGGTGTCGATCTTCACGATGTGGCGCAGCTTCACCCCGCACCCATCCCGTGGCGGGTGGCGCCGGGTACTACGTGTGCTGCTCGTGATCGGCGCCTCAGCGTGGGTCGTATTCATGTGGTGGCTGCGCCCATTTACCGCGGTGGAACCCGCACTCGCGGCACTGGACTCCGATGACCGAGTGACGGTCACGCAGAGCGCTTCTGAGATCGTCATGACACCGATCGGAGAATCCAGCCCTACCGGGGTGTTCTTCCAACCCGGCGCACGCGTCGATGCCCGAGCCTACGCAGCAGTCCTGCGCCCACTGGCGGAGTCCGGTCACACCGTGGTGATTGCCAAGCAGCCTCTCGGCATCGCCTTCCTATCCATCAACGCTTTCGAACACGCCCAGAGCGAGTTTCCTGACATCACACGTTGGGTGGTGGGTGGGCACTCCCTCGGCGGCACAGTCGCGGCTATCGAGGCAAACGATCATGGCTCGGACGCATCTGCCCCAGCCGTTGGTCTGCTGCTGTACGCCTCGTATCCGGCCAGCAACATGTCTACCTCGTTGCGCAGCCAGGTGCTGTCGATTTCCGGTACCAACGACGGACTCGCCACCCCCGCGAAGATCCAGGCATCCGCCGCGAACCTACCGGCTGACACTCGCTTCGAAGCGATCGAAGGTGCGGTGCACTCCTACTTCGGTGACTACGGCCCCCAACCCGGTGATGGGACTCCCACGATCAGCCACGACGCAGCCCGGGAACGGATCTCGCAGTTGTCGGTGGCTTTCACTCAAAACTTGTCACAGTAGGGCAATCGACCGCGTCAGCGGCGTTGGCGCTTCTCCCGAATCCGCAGCTCGATCCGAATCGGGGTGCCTGCGAAACCGAACTCTTCCCGCAAGCGCCGCTCGATGAACCGACGGTAACCGGCCTCCAAAAATCCCGTCGTGAACAAAACGAACGTCGGCGGACAGGTGGACGCTTGGGTCCCGAACAGGATCCGCGGTTGTTTGCCGCCACGCAACGGGTGCGGGTGGGCGTCGCGCAGTTCCCGCAGGAAATTGTTCAGACGACCTGTCGAGACGCGCTGGGTCCACGAGTCGAGTGCTTGTGTCAGCGCCGGGACCAGTCGCTCCACGTGTCGACCCGTGCGAGCCGAGAGGTTCACCCTCGGCGCCCAGTGCACTCCGGCGAGATCCCGGTCATACTCCCGATCCAGGTAATGGCGCCGTTCGTCATCCACCAGATCCCATTTGTTCATGGCCACCACAAGCGCCCGGCCAGCGTCCACGACCATCGACACCAATCGTGCGTCCTGCTCTGTGAGCTGCTCGGATGCGTCCATCAAGACAACGACCACCTGAGCCTTGTCGACGGCGGTGCGGGTGCGCAGACTCGCGTAGTACTCCTGACCGCTGGCTTCGCGCACGCGTCGGCGAATCCCGGCGGTGTCAATGAACAGCCACTCCTGGCCGGCGATTTCCACGAGTTCGTCCACTGAGTCCACGGTGGTGCCAGCCACGGCGTCCACCACAACCCGCTCAGTGCCGGCCATGCGGTTGAGCAGGCTGGATTTGCCGACATTCGGCTTGCCCAGCAGCGCCACCCGTCGCGGTCCCGTACTGAGTCCCGCTCCCCGGCCTACGGTTGGCATCGCCGCCACGAGCGCGTCGAGCAAATCACCGCTCCCCCGTCCGTGCAGCGCCGACACCGGGTACGGCTCTCCCAACCCGAGCCCCCACAAGGCGGATGCCTCCAATTCGCTGCGGGCATCGTCACACTTGTTGGCCGCCAGGATCACGGGGACGCCAGCCCGCCGCAGCACCTTGACCACCGCTTCATCAGCGTCGGTGGCGCCGACGGTGGCATCCACCACCAGCATGACGACGTCTGCCTCGTGCATTGCCCGCTCGGCCTGCGCCGCCACGCTGGCTGCCAGGCCGCGGACTTTGGTATCCCAACCGCCGGTGTCGACGAGGATGAAGTCGCGGCCGTTCCATTCGGCGTCGTAGGCCACGCGATCCCGCGTGACACCTGGGACGTCCTCCACCACCGCGAGCCGGCGTCGCAACACCCGGTTGACCAGCGACGATTTTCCGACGTTGGGTCGACCCACAACGGCCACCACCGGTCGGGGATCCTCCGCGGTGTTGTGATCGGGTTCGATCTCAGCGGTCAGGCCGAGCAGTTGCTCGGGGTCGTCCTCATCAGTGAAGTCCAAATAGGCATCGCCGACTGCTAGTTCTGCAACGGCATTTTCGATGGCCTCGTCCGGGATCTCGGTAACTTCGGAAGCTGGCACGTCGACAACCTCGGCACCTGGCACCCCGACGCCTAGCCCATCGGCAGGTGGTTTAGTCGCGCCAGCGCGGTTCATCTGGTCATTCATCGTCGTGCCTCCTCGTTGTCCCGCTCGCGGCTGCTGCGGGGATCTGCCGGTGCATGGTCAGGCAGGCGAATGGCGGTGGCCAACTCGACATCGGCGGCGACATCGGCCAATCGTTGCCGAATCGCCTCGCCGGCGCCCGTGATCACCGTTCGGCGCAGGTTGTCGCTGTCTGTGCGCACCGAAAACGGCTCGCCAAACATCACGGCGACCCGGCTGCGTCGACGTGGCAGTGCGTCGGCGTCCATGCCGTCGCGTCGCGTGCCGACGATTGCTGCCGGCACCACGGGTGCGCCCGTGCGCAACGCCAACAGCGCCACGATGTGAGAGATCGACGCCACGCGACCATTGCCGCGGCGCCCTTCCGGGAAGAGCGCCACTCCACCGTCTGCCGCAAGGGTATCGGTCGCCTGGGACAAAGCCGCATACGGCGCGACTCCGGGGCGCATCCCGATGAGTCCCGCTTTGGTCATGATGCCGTCCAAGGGCGGGGCAAATGCCTCCTGACCTGCCATGATTCGCATGGGACGAGGGGTGGCGGCCAACAGGAGCGGTCCATCGAGGATTCCCACATGATTGCTGGCTACGATCACCGGACCCTGCGCAGGCACGTGGTCTGCGCCCAATACGACGAGCCTGTACCACGACCGCAAGAGTGGACGCACCAGCATGCGGGCCTGCGAGGCACCGCGCATCCCGGTCACGTCTGCACGCCTCGCACGAGTTCGGCGACGCGTCCAATGACAGTGTCTAGATTGTCGTGGGTGCCATCGACCACCACTGCGTCCGCGGCCTGTTTCAAGGGACTCACCGCCCGCGTCGAATCGAGCGAGTCGCGGCGTGCGAGTGCGGTGGCGGTGGCGGTGACATCGGACTCAAGTCCGCGTGCGCCGTCTTCGGCGGCGCGGCGCTGCGCTCGCACTTCCGGGTCGGCTGTGAGAAAGACTTTGAGGTCGGCGTCAGGCAGCACCACGGTCCCGATGTCACGGCCTTCCACGATGATGCCGATGCCGGCTTCTTGAGCGGCAGCGACGACTTGCCGTTGTTGGCGCACCAATGTGGCACGGACCTTGGGAACAGCGCTGATTGCGCTGACCGCAGCGGTGACCTTGGGTTCGCGGATGGCGGCAGTCACGTCGCGCCCGTTGAGTGTGATGCCAGCTTGGCCGGGGTCGGTGGAGATGGTGATTACTGGCTGCCCAGCCCACCGCCCGATTGTCTCCGCATCCGTGGGATCTACACCGTGGTCGAGCATCCACAGGGTCATCGCTCGGTACATAGCTCCGGTGTCGAGAAAGCCCATTCCCAGGAGGCGAGCAACTCCCTTGCTCACCGAAGATTTCCCCGACCCTGCTGCACCGTCTACTGCCACAACTGTCATAGCCCACCACCCTAGCGAGTGCGGCTTCGACGTGGGGTGCGCTCGCCGACTTGCGCCGAGATTGGGGCGGCACCTATCACGGAGAAACCGATCAGTCACACCAAGTTCAACTCGCCAGACCGGCACCTATGAGATTGGCTGAGAGCAACCGGTTAAGCGAGCACCAACCAACCTGCCTGGTCAAGCGCCTCGCTCAACTCCTCGGCCACCCCCGGCACTACGTATAAGTGGGCAATCGCCGTCTGCCGTCCGACCGTGTGCTCGATGCGTACATCCTCCAGGTTGATGCCGGCATCAGCCGCAGCCAGAAACACCCGTCCCAGCGAGCCCGGCTCATCCTGAACCTCCACGGGCACATCCACATACTCCGCCGCCGCCCCACCATGCTTGGCCGGTAGCAGCCGCGCACCGAGGTTTCCCCGGGCGATCACCTCCGCAATCCGTGCTCGCGGATCCGCCGCCGCCCCTTGTTTCGACCCCGGTCGCTGTTCCAGCAGCACTGAAGAAGCCGGGGGCGCTGAAGAACCCGGCACCGTCTCGGACTCCGGCGCCACTGCTGAATCCGGCATATTCAAAGCCGACACCACCGCATCGAGATCGTCCCGCAGCGCCGCGAGCACCGGCGTCACCTGATGCGCGTTGGCGGTGAGGATGTCCGACCACAACACCGGGTCGCTGCCCGCAATCCGCACCACATCACGCAGCCCCTGACCCGCTACCGTCACCAGTTCCGGATCAGCCCCCGCCAGCCGCGCCGCCATCAACGAGGACACCACCTGCGGGGCGTGCGATGTCAGCGCCACCGCCTCATCGTGTTCGTCGATCGGCATCACCCGCACGATCGCACCTGTAGCACGCACGAACGCCGCCACAGCCGCCGTTCGGGCACGATCGGAAACTTCGGTCGGTGTGAGCATCCACGATCGTCCCCGAAAGAGTTCAGCTGACGCATCCCGTGGCCCGCTCGTCTCTCGCCCAGCCATTGGGTGACCCGGCACGAAACGCTCCACCGGTGCACCCAACTCGAGCAGCGCCGCCACCACCGGTGACTTCACACTGGCCACGTCCGTGACTGTCGCCCGCGGATAGACCGCCAAAGCGGACGCCACCACCGAGGCGGCTGCTGACGGCGGCACTGCCACCACCACCAAGTCCACCTGACCGGCGACCTCTGCGTCTGCCGACAGCGGCTCCCCGGCACCCATCGCTACGGCCGTCGCAAGATGTTCGGGATTCTGGTCGCCGAGTGCCACCTGGTGCCCCGCAGCCCGCGCCGCCAAGGCCACCGAAGTGCCGATCAACCCTGTCCCCAACACCACCATTGACAAGGGTCCCGGCTTCACCCGTCGTCCTCCGGATCCGAGCGCAAACGGTCGGTCCCGCGCAAATACGGGTGCCGAATATCGCGACGCGAGCGCGCCGATTCGGTGTGCATCATCACCCGTACTACCCGCGGCATCGCACCCGTCACCCCGAGTTCCTGGGCACACATCAACGGCACATCGGTGAGTCCCATCTGCCGAGCAGCTGTGGCCGGAAAGGTACTCACGAGGTCCGGAGTCGCGGTGAACAGGATGCTGATGAGGTCGTCCACGGCCACGTCGTTCTCGGTCAACATCGCGGTGAGTAACTCCCCCACCGCGGCCCGCAGCTCCGCCGCGTCATCTGCTGACACGCTTGTGGCACCCCTGATGGCTCGTACCGCCATAGTCCATCCTTCCCGCCTCGCACCGGCGATTGCTGGCTCAACGTTATTGCTTGGGGTACATCACGCACCTGTCGCGGGTGCGTGAGCCGTTTATCCGACATCAGATTCGGCTGCCGCAAACAAGGCCCGCCGCTCATCCGCGCTCAGCAGACGCACCTGACCCGGCGGGAGTGAACCTAGCGACAATGGCCCAATCCGAGTGCGCACCAACCGCACCACTGGATGACCCACCGCCGCCAGCAGCCGACGCACAATGTGCTTGCGACCCTCATGGATCACCACTTCCACAAGGACCCGGGCCCCGTCGCGTTCGCGCACCCGGGCGGAATCCACCTCGACAATGCGGTCATCGATTGGCACTCCCGCACGCAATCGCGTCAATGTCGCCGATCGCACCGGTCCCGGAACCCAAGCCACGTAGGTTTTGGCTACGCCACGGGTGGGATGGGTCAGATTGTGGGCCAAATCGCCATCATTGGTGAGCAACAGCAGCCCCTCGGAGTCGGCGTCCAAGCGCCCTACGTGGAAGAGCCGCCGATCGATTTCCGCGACCTTGTCTCCCACACACGGCCGCCCGTGCGGATCCTTCATGGTTGTGAGCATGCCGCGCGGCTTGTTGAACGCGTAGACAACCAGATGGTCGGCGGTCGGGATGCGCGCGCCGTCGAGCCGCACCACCGCGCTGTTCGGATCCACCCGCACCCCCTGCTCGGTCACCACCACCCCGTCGACGCTCACCCGGCCAGCTGCAATCAGCCCTTCGCAATGCCGTCGGGAACCCACACCGGCGGCGGCCAACACTTTCTGCACCCGCACGCCAGCTCCGGTGGCACCTGCCTCAGCCGCCACTAACTTTCCTGACTGTCGATCAACTCGTCGAGTTCGGCGCCGATCGGCACATGCTCGGCCAACGGCGGCAGGTCGGCGAGATCCGCCAGACCGAGGCGCTCCAGAAAGTACTCGGTGGTGCCGTACAACCCCGCGCCGGTCAGCGGATCGACTTCCACCCGGGCGATCAGGCCACGCGCGATCAACGTGCGCACCACCCCGTCCACATTGACCCCGCGGACCGCGCTGATGTGCGCCCTGGTGACTGGTTGCCGATACGCCACAACCGCGAGGGTCTCCATCGCCGCCTGCGACAATCGTGCGTTTTGACCATCGGTGACATAACGCGCCACCACCTCGGCACACCTCGCGCTGCTATAGAAGCGCCAACCGCTGCCGGTGTGACGCAATTCGAAACCACAGCCCGACTCGGCATACTCCTCGGCCAATTCCGCCACGCACTGCGCGACCACCGCCACCGGTTGTTCGGTGTGTGTGGCCATGTCCACCTCGGATAGCGGCTCATCGGCCACGATCAGCAAAGCTTCCACGGCGGAACGCAGATCGGGGGCGCCAAGACCACGGACTTGGCCGTCGAGCTCCGGTTCGGTCGTGGAGTTGTCAGCACTCTCAGGCGCTGCCATCGGCCCCGCAAACACATCTGCCCCGCCGCCGTCCTCGAACTGGACATCGTCACCATTGGTCACGTCTATGCTCCTGATCCACGCGATAGCGCCCCGCCGCCAATGTTGGGCTGATCGGGGTCGAAGTCATGCTCATCAAACTGCGATACATCTACCTGCGCCTGCTCATTACCGATCCACGTGATCCGCAATTCCGCCAACCCGCCGGCCTGTACGAAGGTCACCACACCTTCGCGATACAACTCCAGCAGCGCCAAGAAGCGCGCCACGACCACCGCGGTGCCGCCCGCATCCGCGACCAGCGCCCGGAAGGTCGCCGACCCGCGCGCCCGCAGATGCGACACAACGGTCACCGCCTCCTCGCGGACACTGACCTGCGGAGCGTGAATATGCGCCACCGACACCTGCGGCGGCGGTGCTGGCGTGAACACCTCGGCGGCTAGTTCGGAGAACGCCCGCGGCCCCAGGCCCATCACCACTTCCGGCAGGAGCGCGGCCAAGTCCGCCTCCAATGCCACCGAGCGCGGAACGCGGCGTGCCGCGGAGGCCATCAACGCAGCGAAATCCAGGCTCACCGATTTGAACGCCTGATACTGCAAAAGTCGCGCAAACAACAGATCGCGCGCCGCCAGCAGATCCAGGTCGTCATCGTCTTCAACCTCGCCCCGCGGCAGCAACCGCGCGGCCTTCAAGTCCAGCAACGTCGCTGCGATCAGGACAAACTCGGTGGTCTCATCCAGGTTCCACTGCGCACCCTGGGACCGCAAATACGTGAGGTAATCGTCGGTGACGATGTGCAACGCGAGTTCGGTGACTTCGAGTTTGTGTTTGGCGATGAGGCTCAGCAATAGGTCGAACGGCCCACTGAACTCGGCCAACGACACCGCGAACCGCGCCGCAGGCGTCGTCTGGTGGGCCGTGGGTTCACTGTGCACCCGCGCAGCCTAGCCGCCGACCACTCCACCCGGACCGCCCTACGGGCGTGTCGATCGCGCCCGCGGATGCGCCCCTGCATACTCCTCGGCCAACCGATGCGGCGTCACCCGCGTGTAGATCTGGGGGGTCGCCACCGAGGCGTGGCCCAGTAACTCCTGCACCACCCGCACATCCGCCCCGCCGTCGAGCAGATGCGTCGCGAACGAATGCCGCAACGTGTGTGGTGACACCGCGGTCCCCAGCCCGATCTGCTCAGCCAGTCGACTCAGCACAGCGAACGCGTTCTGCCTGGTCATGCGTTGGCCCCTCGCATTGAGGAATAGCGCTGGCGTAAACCTCCCCCGCGTCGACAACTCTGGGCGACCCCGCACCAAGTAGGCCGCCATTGCTTCCTGAGCCATCCCACCCACCGGCACAATCCGTTCTTTGCCCCCCTTGCCGCGCAGCAGAATCACCCCGTCCGCTTCGGGCCAATCGTCCACGTCCAACCCCACCGCTTCGCTGACCCGTGCTCCTGTGGCGTAGAGGAACTCCAGCAGAGCGGTGTCGCGCAATCCCAACACCCCGCCCGACGCTCCTGCCGCCGTGATCAGCGCCGCCACTTCGTCGATGCGTATGGCTTTGGGCAGTCGCGCGGGCGTGCGTGGTGGCCGCACCACGGCGGCCGGATCATCTGCCACGGTCGATTCGCGCACCAGAAACTTGTGAAAGGACCGCACCGCCGCCAGCGTGCGAGCGACGGAAGCCGCCGCCAGCGGAGCATGATCGGCATCGCCGACAGCGAGTTCCGCCACAAAATCCTCGACCGTCCGGGTATCCACCGCGGCTGGATCGGTGAGGTCTCGTCGGGCGCAGAAGTCGACGTAGCGAGCCAGATCGCGCCGATACGCCGCGATGGTGTGGGCGCTTGCCCCCCGTTCGACAGCAACGTGATCGAGAAAAATCCCCACTGCGCGGGCCATCCGGGTGCTCACACCTGGGGTGTCCCGCGCTATGCGAGCACCTCCGAGAGAAGGACGCAGGGCATGTCGAACGCCTCGGCGACGGCCTCGTAGACGACGTCCCCGGCATGCGTATTGACCCCAAGCGCCAGTGCTGGATCGTGGCGACACGCTTGGCGCCAGCCAAGGTCGGCCAACTCCAGCGCGTAGGGCAACGTGACATTTGTCAACGCCCACGTGCTCGTGTGTGGGACCGCCCCAGGCATGTTGGCGACGCAGTAGAACAGTGAATTGTGCACGCCGAACGTCGGGTCCGCATGCGTGGTGGGGGTGGAATCTTCGAAACATCCGCCCTGGTCGATGGCGATATCCACCAGCACCGACCCGGGCTTCATCCGAGAGACGAGATCGTTGGACACCAATTTCGGGGCCTTTGCTCCCGGCACGAGCACCGCACCGATCACCAGATCAGCATCAATCACGCAGCGCTCGATCTCATAAGAGTTGCTGGCTACCGTCTGCATGTGCCCTTGGTAGATGGCATCGACGTGACGCAACCGGGCGACGTCCCGGTCCAGGATGAGCACCTCCGCCTGCATCCCCAAGGCGATCGCCGCTGCGTTCATCCCTGAGACGCCCGCCCCAATCACCACAACTTTGGCTGCGTGCACGCCAGAGACACCGCCCATCAACACGCCGCGGCCGCCGTATGCGCGCATCAACGCGTGCGAACCCACTTGCGGGGCAAGCCGCCCCGCCACCTCCGACATTGGGGCCAGCAACGGTAGTGAACGATCGGGCAGCTCTACCGTTTCGTAGGCAATCGCTGTGATGCCCGATGCCAGTAGTGCTTCGGTGCAGGTGCGCGACGCCGCCAGATGCAGGTAGGTGAAGAGCACCTGGTCGCGGCGCATCCGGTGGTACTCCTCAGCGATCGGTTCCTTGACCTTCAGGATCAACTCGCCCTGGTTCCAGACATCGTCGGCCGTGGGCACGATCGTCGCCCCCGCAGCTGTGAACTCTGCATCCGGAATTGCGGACCCAACCCCGGCGTCATGCTCCACGAGCACGGTGTGCCCGTGTTTGGTGAACTCCAGCACTCCCGCCGGCGTGATGGCGACCCGGTACTCGTTGTTTTTGACCTCCTTGGGGACGCCGACCAGCATGCTGCGCTCCGTTCACCAAGTCACCCGCGGCAGGTCCACGGCGGTGCCGTCCATGCTAATCAGTTTCGCCGAACTGAGTGGGCGTGGACGACGGATATCCGTCCTTCATCCTCACTCGGTGGTCGAATCCGCCGGTTCGCGGACGCGGCCGCTGGCCACTAGATGGCGGCGTAGCGGCCAAGGGCTGTCCGCGGGCCGCAGCGACGTCCACCCGTCCGCCCGCGAGCACCAGGCGGCCAAAACTGCTATGACCGTGGTGGGGTTCTGCAGGTCCCCGCGCAATACCGCATCTCGCGCCGCATCCAAGTCGACCCACACTCTCGGCAGATCTGCTTCTTCCGCCTCCCCGGTGAACTTCCGCCCGTCCGCCATCGGCTGCAAACCCCGGGCCAGAAAGCACCGAAACGACTCACTCGACCCACCCGGGGTGTTGACGAAATCCACCAGCAACCACCACTGATCGGCCGTAAAACCTGCCTCCTCGGCCAGTTCCCGCTGGGCTGCCGCCAATGGATCTTCATCGAACTTGTCGAGGATTCCCGCAGGCGGCTCGAACAGATACATGCCCACCGGATGCCGGTACTGGCGAATCAGCAGTACGCGATCCTCGTCGTCGAGCACGAGCACACCCACCGCGCCGGGGTGTACGACGAGATCGCGCACTACCCGCTGCTCGGCGAAATCGATCGTGTCGCTGCGTACATCCCAAATCCCCCCACGAAACTGTTCCACACTCGAGACTGGTTCCACCTCGGCCGGGGCGTCTGCCACCGGCCCCTGCCACCAACTCACTGGGCGCGCTGACGACGTAGAGCCGCAGCCACTAACCCGTCGAACAGCGGATGCGGGGCCGTGGGCCGCGACCGAAACTCCGGATGCGCCTGTGTGGCCACGAAGTACGGATGCACATCCCGGGGCAACTCCACAAACTCCACGAGCTGCCCGTCTGGCGAGGTGCCGGAAAACACCAGCCCGGCTGCCGCCAATTCGTCGCGGAAATCGTTGTTCACTTCATACCGGTGCCGATGCCGTTCACCGACATCGGCCGACCCATACACCTCGCGCACGATGGAGCCCTCAGCCAGCCGTGCCGGATACAGCCCCAGCCGCATCGTGCCGCCGAGGTCACGCTCGCCCGCGACCACCGCCTGCTGCTCGATCATGGTGGCGATCACCGGGTGGCTCGTGTCCGGGTCGAATTCCGCCGAATTGGCATCGGCCCAGCCCAACACGTTTCGGGCGTACTCGATGACCATGCACTGCAATCCCAGACACAGCCCGAGCGTGGGGATACCGTGCTCACGCGCATATCGCAGTGCCCCCACCTTGCCGTCGATGCCCCGCACGCCGAATCCGCCTGGCACACAGATGGCGTCGACTCCAGCCAGCACCCGCTCGGCGCCCGCCGGCGTGGTGCATTCGTCGGACGCCACCCACCGCAGGTTCACCCGGGTGTCGTTGGCGAAACCGCCTGCCCGCAGCGCCTCGGTGACCGACAGGTAGGCGTCGGGCAGATCTACATACTTACCCACCAGTGCCAACGTGATTTCGTGGGACGGTGAATGCACCCGACGCAGCAGGTCGTTCCAGCGATCCCACGTGACATCACGGAACGGCAAGTTCAACCGACGTACCACATATGCGTCCAGGCCCTCGGTGTGCAGCACCTTGGGGATGTCATAGATGCTCGCGGCGTCCACAGCTGCCACCACCCCATCCCGGTCGACGTCGCAGGCGCGGGAGATTTTGCGTTTGATGTCATCGGGTACCGCGCGGTCGGCGCGCAGCACGATCGCGTCGGGCTGGATCCCGATCGAGCGCAGCGCTGCGACCGAGTGTTGGGTCGGCTTGGTTTTGAGTTCTCCCGAGGGTCGGATATACGGCAGTAGTGACACATGGAGAAAGAACACGTTGTCGCGTCCGAGGTCTTGTCGCAGCTGGCGCACGGCCTCCAGGAAGGGCAACGATTCGATATCGCCCACGGTGCCGCCGACTTCGGTGATCACTACGTCAACGGTGCCGTCGGCCATCGACGTGATCCGGTGCTTGATTTCATCGGTGATGTGCGGGATCACCTGCACGGTGTCGCCCAGGTAGTCGCCGCGGCGCTCTTTGGCGATCACCGACGAATACACCTGCCCGGTGGTGACGTTCGCGGAGGCCCCGAGGTTGGCGCCCAGGAATCGTTCGTAGTGGCCGATGTCGAGGTCAGTCTCGGAGCCATCATCGGTGACGAACACCTCGCCGTGCTGGAACGGGTTCATCGTGCCGGGGTCGACGTTGAGATAGGGGTCAAGCTTCTGCATCGTCACCCGTAACCCCCGGGCGGTGAGCAGTTGACCGAGGCTGGAGGCCGTCAGTCCTTTACCCAAGGAAGAGGCCACGCCTCCGGTGACGAAGATGTGCTTGGTGTCGATGTCGGCGGCTAGCCGTGTGCTGCGATCCACGGGGTCCCACGCTAACAGTCGGTCACCGCGCAGCCGACTCCAACGCACCCATTGCCAGGAGTTCATCGGCGTGGGCTAGCGCGTGCGCTGAATCCTCCTGCCCTGCCAGCATGCGCGCGATCTCCCGCCGCCGGGCTTCGCCAGTGACGGGCACCACGCTCGTAGTGGTCACCCGGCCATCGGAATCCTTAGTCACCACCAGATGGGTGTCGGCGAATGCCGCCACCTGCGGCAGGTGCGTCACCACCAGCACCTGAGTGTGCGCGGCCAGCCGGTTGAGCCGGCGTCCGATCTCAACGGCTGCGCGTCCGCCGACGCCGGCATCAACCTCGTCAAAAATCATGGTGGGAATTGGGTCACTGCCGACGGCCGCAACCTCCAGTGCCAGCATGACGCGTGACAACTCGCCGCCCGAGGCACCCGAACCCAGTGGTGCTGGGGCCACTCCCGGGTGCGGCTGCAAGGTGAAAGCCACAGTGTCCACCCCGTCGGAGCCGAACGCCACGACATCGTCGGCTATCGGCAACCCCCGCGGGTCCGGCGACGTCTGCAGATCGATGGCGAACTCGGCCTGCGGCATGGCTAAATCATGCAGTTCGGCGGTGACGGCCGTCTCCAGCCGCGCCGCGGCCTCTGCGCGGGCGGCGCTGAGTCGAGCGCCAGCCGCCCCCAAGTCGTGGCGCAACCGTTCCAGATCAGCTCGCAGGGATTCGATTCGCTCGGTATCTGTGTCGAGATCAGCCACTTCGGCGGCGCTGGCCTGCGCCCACTCCACGACCTCCCGGGTGGTCTCACCATATTTGCGTTGCAGGCGGGTGAGCACGGCGCGCCGTTCCTGCACCCACGCCAAGCGCTGCGGATCAGACTCCAAACCGGCGGAGTAACTGGCGAGATCGGCGGCTGCGTCGGCGAGGGCCACCATCGCACTGTGGATTTGTTCGGCGACGCGGGCAAGGGTGGAGTCGTGTCGGGCGGCCCGTTGGACGGCGCGCACAGCACTGTCGATCCGCGTGATCGCATCGTCACCGGCATCGCCGGAGAGCGCGGCGCGCGCCTGGCTGCACAGTTCGCTGAGTTCACCGATATTGGCCAAACGTTCGGTCTCGGCCTGCAGAGCTTCGTCTTCGCCCGGCTGCGGGTCTACGGCGGCAATCTCCTCCAACGCGAACCGCAAAAAATCCGCCCGGGCCGTCCGTTCGCGGGCTTGGGTCACGCGGGTGGTGAGCTCAGCGGAGACCGCGGCAAGCTCCTGGAAAAGCTCCCGATAGTGCGCGAGCGGGGCAGCGATTCCGGCGCCCCCGAAGGCATCCAGGAGTCGCCGTTGCCGCGCCGAACTGCGGAGATGCAATTGCTCACTTTGGCCGTGTACGGCCACTAATCCACCGGCAATGTCGGCAAGGGTGGCCGCTGGCACGCCCGCCCCGCCCACGAAAGCGCGCGCCCTGCCCGCCCCGCTCGCCGTGCGCGCGAGTATCAACTCCTCGTCTTCCACCACCCCCCCAACGTCCATGACTGCGGCTTCGACGTTGTCAGCAAGCACCTGCCATCGGCCTTCCACCCGCGTGCGTTCGTCCGCCTTGAGCAATGCAGGTGGGATCTTGCCCCCCAGTAACATCCCCACAGCGCTGAGCACCATGGTCTTGCCGGCTCCGGTTTCCCCGGTGAGCACTGTCAGGTGCGCCCCGGGTTCCAGGGTGGCCTGCTCGATAATTCCGAGGTGGGCGATGGAGATTTCGCTGATCACGACTGTTGCCCGCGGTCACGCTCAGTATGTCGCCAACCCTGCACGGGCAGATCGAACTTGCCCACCAGTCGGGCGACGAATGCCGGGGAACGCAGCCGGGCTAACAGCACCGGTGCAGTGCTGCGCCGCACGGTGACTGTGGCGCCCGCGGCCAGTGCCGCATGTCGGCGGCCGTCACACCACACGTGCGCCCGCTGGGCGCGCCGGTCGATTAGTTCCACCCGGATAGTGCTGGAGGGGGCGATCACCAACGGCCGGGTGAACAGCGCATGGGCCGCATTGGGGACAACCAGGAGCGCTTCGACGTCCGGCCAGACCACCGGACCCCCGGCCGACCACGCGTAAGCGGTGCTGCCGGTAGGGGTAGCGAGAACCAGCCCGTCGGTGCCCCATCGAGACAGCGGATGCTCGTCGATGCTCACCAAGATGTCGATCATGCGAGTGCCCGAATCCTTCTCGATACTCGCTTCGTTGAGCGCCCAGGAGGCGAACGTGCGTGCACCGCTGCGGTCGTGCACCTCGACGTCGATGGCCAACCGCTCTTCTACCCGGTAGGCGCGGGCAGCGACCGCCGTCGCTACTTCCGTCAATCCCTCTTGTTCGGCCTCGGCTAAGAAGCCGACGTGGCCCAGATTGAGACCCAGCAGCGGCACGCC
>CAZVKB010000039.1:17038-22900 GCA_964627505.1 uncultured Actinomycetes bacterium
TCCTGTTGCTGGATATCGGCGCCAATGTGGATTGCAGCGCGCGCCATCTCTGCGCCCCAGAGGATCGTGCCATCCCCTCCCAGCACCACCACCAGTTCGATGCCGGCGGCCTGCAGCGCTGTGTGGTCACCGTGCGAGCCGCCCCCAAAGGCTCCGATATCGATCACCGGGGCGCCACGCAACATGTCCACTTGGTCTGACGGCACCGCCGAGACCACTCCGGCATTCGCCAGCAGCACGGCGAACTCAGCGGCTACGGCAGCGGCGTCTGGTCGCGAGGGGTGGGTCACCAACATGACGCGCCGAGAATCCGATGCCGGCATGGCGGCGCGTGTTCGGTTCATGGCCGAATTCCTGAGGTGGGCTCGGTGCGTGACGCAGGTGCGGTTGCAACTGCTGGTGTGGACGCAGGTGCAACTGCAACTGCCGGGGGCTGTGGTTGTGCAAGCACCACACCATCTTGACGCACCGCCTGCTCGCATGCGGGCAGTGGCAGGCCTGCGCGCCTCGAATCACGTCGTAGCCACGCGAAGGTTTCGCGATTGCCATACTCCCCGGCCACGGCACATGGCGCGAGCCCGTGAACAGCGAAACCGTGCGCCTGCGCGGCCTGCAGCACGCGCGTGACTGCTCCCACTCGCACCTCGTCATCGGTCACCACACCGCGGCCGTCCAGGGCTGCCCGGCCAGCCTCGAACTGCGGCTTGATCAGCAGCACGGCATCGCCGGTAGGTGTGAGAAGAACATGCAGCGCCGGAAACGCCGCGGTCAGCGAGATGAAACTCAAGTCCGCGACCACCACGTCGCAAGGTGGGATCTGCGCCAACACGGACAGATCCCGCACGTGCACTCCGGACATGTCGACAACGCGCGGGTCGGTGGCCACCTCCGGCGCGAGTTGACCGTGTCCCACGTCGACCGCAAACACCCGACTCGCGCCAGCCCGCAACAGCACCTGGGTAAAGCCGCCGGTGCTCGCGCCAAGATCCACTGCGGTGCGTGCGTGGGGGTCCACCGGAAAATCCGCCAACGCTGCAGACAGTTTGGCTGCCCCGCGCCCGACGAAATCGGCGGCTGGATCCGCCACCGCGATGTCGCATCCCACACGCACAAGCAGGGAGGGCTTGCGCACTACTTCCCCATCCACGCGGACGCATCCGGCTCGGATGAGCGCTGCGGCCCGCGACCTCGACTGACATTGCCCACTGTTCGTCAGCCAGACGTCGAGCCGGACGCGCGTCAGGTGGCCTCCGGGCGGGAAAGAGCAGCCTGCAGGCGCAGGTAGACATCGTCAAAAATCGACGCGCATTCGGTGACATCTACTGTGCGGACGTCGGCTGCCCGGTCGAGGGCTGCCTGCACACGCGGATCGGAGATCGTGAACTCACCGGTGTCGGCAACTGCCGGAGTTCCGACGGTCCCGCTGGGGCTCATCGAAGCATCCGGGTGCTGAGTATCGCTCACTCGGCCGACTGCTCAGACTTCGAGGCCGCGGTCTGCTTCGCCGGAGCTCTCTTAGCCGGTGCCTTCTTGGCGGGAGCTTTCTTCGCTGCGGTCTTCTTGGCGGGAGCTTTCTTCGCTGCGGTCTTCTTGGCGGGAGCTTTCTTCGCCGCGGTCTTCTTGGCGGGAGCTTTCTTCGCCGCGGACTTCTTGGCGGTACTCGCGGCCGGGGGACGCCGCACCACTACGGTTTCTGCGGGGTGATCGGTGTCCGTTGGCGGATCCGACTCCAGGCGCAACTTGCGCTTGGCCGTGGTTTCCGCGAGCGTTCTCGCTGAGCGGGCAACAGCACCTGCCGTTCCCGCCGCTGCGGACATGTGGTCAGCTGCGGTGCCAGCGGCATCCGTCACTGCCCCGGCGGCTTCGGTGACTTCCGTAACTGCGGGTAGCGAGGAGAGCCCGCCGAGGGTGTCGCGAACTTGCGCCTCCAGTCGATCCACGTGGGCGCGGACCGCAGCGAGTTCTTCCTCCCGCACGAACCCGACTCGCCCCACGGCGCGTTCCACCTCGGTGCGCACGAGACCGACGATGAGCTCACGGTTGGTCTTGCTCTGGGCCATGAGGTCTTCGGCGATCAGCGAGACTTGGCTCACCACCTGCTCTGGCGCCTTCGTTCCTGAAGACATGCCCTGCGACACCACGCCCTGAGTGGCCTCGACTGCCTTCGCTGCGGTGGCCTCGGCGATTCCTGCAGCCAAGGCCACATAACTCTTCACGACATCGATCACGGAGATCGCCTTCCCTTCCATAGGACTTGAGCACTCCGATGAAGCCGAACTCACGGCTGTCGGCTTCCAGGTTACCCAATGGTTCCACGGGGGCGATGAGGGCGACTCGGCATCTCCCCGGCAATGTGCAGTAGCGTGACTGTCACCGAACGGAGGATGCGACATCGATGGCGGAGATTTCAGATTGTCAGGCCGCGCTTTCCGAGTTAGCCGAACGACTGGCCGCGGTGGACCCCAAGCACAAAGAGAAGAAGATCCCCGATCGCACCCTCTCGCTGCACCTCATGGATCACGACGTACTGTTCGCCGGCCGTTTGCACCAAGGTGAACTGGTTGACCTGAGGTTGGCGAGTCCGCACGAACCGCCAGCCAATATCCGACTGTCGATGACCAGTGATGATCTCATCGCACTCACTGAGCGGCGCCTGAATTTCGCCCATGCCTGGGCGACTGGACGCGTGCGTTTGGACGCCAGTCTGCGCGATCTTCTGCGCTTGCGGAAACTAGCCTGAACCACAACCTGACCAAGCATTAGCGATGACACAACCCACTCCCGAACGCGCCTCGCGGCGTTGGCTGACCGGGGTGCGGTTACACAAAGCCGCGTGGGTGTTCGGGGCCTCTGTGGTGAGCATGGCAATTCTCGGCGCTGCGGCGGTCATACTGCGCGAACCGTGGGTCTTCCCGTCGCTGGGACCCACGGCGTTCTTGCTGTTTTTCGCTCCCGGGGGTCCCCAGTCGGGCGCTCGCAATGTCATTGCGGGACACGGAATTGGAGTGGCCGCAGGCGTCCTGGCACTAGCGATGTTTGGGTTGTTGCACACCCCGGTTGACCTGGAGGATCTATCATGGCAACGTGCGGCTGCGGCGGTCACGTGCGTGGGTGTGACTCTTGGGGCCATGGTGCTCCTCAATGTGCCGCATGCGCCTGCGGGTGCCACGACCCTGATCGTGGGACTGGGATTGATGACGACCATCGGCGAATTGACCGTGCTGATGCTGGCCGTGATCACGCTGACTCTGATTGCATTTGTGCTGAATCGATACATCGGCCCTGTCGTGCTCGGTGGTGCCCGGCAATCGGGAACATGAGCCTGTCCGCCGACGCGACCGAAGCCCCCGCCCGAAACGACCGCAACTGCTCATGCGTGTGACCTGACTCGGGCCCCAGGTCTGCTGCCTGCTGCTACTGGCCCACGTTTGGCAGAAGTGCGTCTGGATCGAGCAGTCCGCGCAGGTCGGGTGCGATGTATGTCGGTCGCATGCTGGCGTCAGCCGTGTCGGCCTCCGCCGCGGTCGAGACCCCGGTGAGCACCAACAGACTTGGGAAACCCGCCCGGTTGGCACCCTCGATGTCGGTGTCGAGCCGATCCCCCACCACCAACGGTCGCTTCGCACCGGTGCGCGCAACCGATTCGGCCATCAACGGCAGCTCCGGCTTACCCGCGACCAGTGGTTGCTGGCCACTCGCCGCCGCCACAACTCCCACCAGCAAGCCGTTGCCTGGGGCGATGCCGAAAGCAGTCGGGATTGTGCGGTCGGTGTTCGTCGCCACATAAAGCGCACCAGCCCTGATGGCGTAGGTGGCTTCGGCCATCTGCGTCCATCCCACCTGCGGATGAAAGCCTTGGATCACAGCCTCTGGATGCTCGGCAGCAGACTCCACCACCGTGAAACCCCGTTCGGTCACCGCCTCCAGGAGCCCGGGGCCCCCAACCACCAGCACCTTTGCCGCAGGTTTGAGGCGCTCGATGAGCACCCGCGCCCCAGCTTGCGCTGACGTGACGACGTCGGTCGGGTCAACAACCAATCCGAATCCGTGCAGAGTCTCTGCCACCTCAGCCGGCGTCCGCGATGCGTTATTGGTCACGTACGCCAGCCGTACCCCAAACTGATCACGCGCCGCTCGCAAACTCTCCACTGCATGCGACACCGGATTGGGGCCTTTGTAGACGACCCCATCGAGATCCAACAACAGCACATCGTGCATGGCAGCTAGTGGTTGCATGCCCATGATCACTGCTCCTCCATCTGCAATTCCCGGGCTCTGTCACCGGCATCGGTAGCCCCGACGGTGTCGGCTTGCGCGGCCCTCTGAAACCAGCGGATCGCCTCAGCCACATCGCCAGCGGCCAACATCGCTTCGGCATACACATACTTGATCCGGGCCGACTCCTCAGTGCTGGCATCGCTTTCCAGCAGTGGAATCCGCAACAACAGCGCCGCGGCCTCCGGCTGGCCGAGATCCATGCGCGCCCCGGCGGCCACCAACCGCAACTCCAACCGCTCAGCCGGCGCGAGGTGGACCGGTTGCGCTGCGATCTCCAATGCCTTCTCCGGATGTCCGAGCGCACGCTCACAATCGGCAATCAAGGGCACAACATCGTCATTGCCACCGATCCGCCTCGCGGCACGTAACTCCGTGACGGCGATGTCAAATTTTCCGGCATGGTAGGCCACCACCCCGTATGCCTCCCGCACACACCCCAATCGAGCGGCAATGTCTTTGGCCTTCTTGGCGTGCCGAAGTGCCTCAACCGGATCCTCCGGTAGCACCAGATAGGCAGCAGCAAGGTGAGCCGACACCTTCTCCGTCATGCCACCAAGGTTGGCCAACTCTGCCTGCGCGGCTTTGCTGAGCACGTCAGGCACCGCGGCCGCCGCCTCCGCCATGAGATCCGGATCGAACTCCGGCGTCGTGTCTGCGGGTCGACTAGCAGAACGAGGCGGGCGAGTCGCACGGTCAGGCTTTCCACCAGGACCGCTTGATTGGGTGTTCCGCGTGCCCCCATGAGACTTCCCGCCTGAAACCGGTCGCCTGCTGCCTGCCGTCCCACCGGATTTCGGCTTGCCACCGGCATAACGTTTCTCGTTCCCACGGGACTTTCCCGCAGCATTCCCCGATTTCGCACTCTGTGCTGAGCCATTCGTATTTCGACGCCCGCCTGCGGAATTCGCGGATTTCTCGGTCATGTCCACTCCCACAATTGTCAAGGCACGCAACAAATTGAAACACCAGCACGAACCAAAAGCCATTTCGAAAACACCAGAAAATATTAAAGGGGCCACCTAATGGTGACCCCTTTAATGAAGTATGTTCGGCGGCGTCCTACTCTCCCACCCCGTCACCAGGGCAGTACCATCGGCGCAGAAGGGCTTAGCTTCCGGGTTCGGAATGGGACCGGGCGTTTCCCCTTCGCTATTGCCGCCGAAACTCTATGGAGATATCAATCGTTCCCGACCGTATCTCGGGAACCGCATAGTGAACGCAAAGCAGAAATATATGTGAGGGTCAAGTCCTCGGCCTATTAGTACCGGTCAGCTCCACACATCGCTGTGCTTCCACCTCCGGCCTATCAACCCAGTCATCTAGCTGGGGGCCTTACCAGGTTAACCCTGTGGGAGCCCTCATCTTGAAGCGTGCTTCCCGCTTAGATGCTTTCAGCGGTTATCACTTCCGAACGTAGCTAACCAGCCATGCTCCTGGCGGAACAACTGGCATACCAGAGGTTCGTCCATCCCGGTCCTCTCGTACTAGGGACAGCCCTTCTCAAGACTCCTACGCGCGCGGCGGATAGGGACCGAACTGTCTCACGACGTTCTAAACCCAGCTCGCGTGCCGCTTTAATGGGCG
>CAZVKB010000040.1:0-8892 GCA_964627505.1 uncultured Actinomycetes bacterium
CGGGATCACCGGACCCAACGGCACCCGAAACAGTCTTTCCATGTCGGGTCGAGTCCGCCGCAGCACCAGCACCACCACATTGACCACGCTGAATGCCACGAGGGTGCCGAGACTAATAGCCGCTGCCAAATCGTTGAGCGGTACCAGCGCGGCCAACACCGCCAGGAAGCTGGCCAACAGTCACGTGGAGAACAGCGGGGTGCGCGTCCGCGGGCTCAGTCGGCCGAGTCGCTCGGGTAGTAACCCGTCGCGGCTCATGGTGAAAATGATGCGCGAGAGGGTGTAGAGCAAGGCGAGCACCACGCTGATGATCGCGATGATCGCGCCGACCGAAATGATCTCCGAGGTCCACGCCATTCCGGAAACGTCTTGCACGATCCGCGCGAGTGCGGCCTCGCCGCCGGCACCTTCGAACTGCTGCCACGGCCAGGCCCCAACTGCCGCCAGTCCCACCAAGGTGTAGATCACGGTGATCAGAGCCAGCGCCCCGACGATGGCGATCGGGATCGCTTTGCGCGGGTTTTTGGCTTCCGCCCCGGCCACGGCGGCGGCATCGAAGCCGGCGAAGGCGAAGATCAGTTTTCCGGCTGCTGCCAGCACTCCGGCCACGCCGAGTGGCAGGAACGGCGTGAGGTTCGCGGAGTCGAAGCCGGCGAAGGCGATCACCAAGAACAGGGCGATCAGCACGAGTTTCACCAGCACCAAGACGGCATTGATGCGCGCAGATTCTTTTGCCCCGGACGACACCACCAGTGCCATGGTGAGCACGAGCAAGGCCGCCGGCAGGTTGATGATTCCGCCATCGGACGGAGCATTCGACAACGATGCGGGGATGGTGATGCCGAACGCCTGCGATAAGCCCTCATTGAGATATTCGCTCCAGCCGACCGAGACTGCGGCGATCCCAACGCCGTATTCCAGGATCAAGCACCAGCCCACCACCCACGCCACCAACTCGCCGACGCTGGCATAGGCGTAGGAGTACACCGAACCGGAACTCGGCAGGGTGCTGGCCACTTCGGCATACGACAAACCCGACATCAGACAAGCCAATCCGGCCAGGATGAATGAGACCACCACAGCCGGCCCGGCGAGGGGGATCACGACGCCGAGGATCACGAAAATCCCGGTACCGATCACACTGCCGACCGCCAGCAACAGCACCGCCATGGTGCTCAGCGAGCGCTCCAGATGGATCTCCGGGTTGGCCAGGGCGCCGTCGCTGGTCCGGGTGAATTCGGCCCACTTCGTTCGCCAGCGTGCAGTGTCGGTCGACATTCGATGCCCCTTCTGCACCCCATGATGTGAGAGTTGCCGCAGTGAGCATAGTGGTCTCGGGTTCCCGCTGGAGTGCGGTCGGTGGCAAGTGCCTAACTCCGGGGCAACAGTCGGCGCACATGAACCGTTTGTGGGACTAGGGGTGCCTGTTAGAGTTCGGATTTCTTGGCCACCCTGCTCGAGGAGTATGAATGCCGCGCCCGCGTCGTCACATGGTGGATCGGATC
Organism: uncultured Actinomycetes bacterium; assembly: GCA_964627505.1. GTDB lineage: Bacteria > Actinomycetota > Actinomycetes > S36-B12 > UBA10799 > JACJWR01. Next base: position 1,506 of record CAZVKB010000040.1, read on the forward strand.
ACGGATCTCATCGGAAACACCCCGCTGGTCCAGGTGGGTGCGCTGGCTCCTGCTGGTGGCGCAACCTTGGCTGCGAAGTTGGAGTACTTCAACCCCGGCGGTTCGGTGAAAGACCGGATCGCTGTGCGGATGATTGACGCGGCAGAGGCCGATGGATCGTTGCAGCCCGGCGGCACCATCGTGGAACCCACCAGCGGCAACACCGGTGTGGGCTTGGCCTTGATTGCCCAACAGCGGGGCTACCAGGCGATCTTCGTGTGCCCGGACAAGGTCAGCGAGGACAAGATTTCGGTGCTGCGCGCCTACGGGGCGCAGGTGGTGGTGTGCCCCACCGCTGTGCCGCCGGAAGATCCGCGCTCCTACTACCAGGTGAGTGACCGCCTGGCGCGCGAGACGCCCAAGGCGTGGAAACCCGACCAGTACGCCAACCTGCTCAACCCGGAGTCGCACTACCGCGACACTGGTCCGGAAATCTGGGAACAGACCGAGGGCGCGATCACCCACTTCGTCGCAGGCATCGGCACCGGCGGCACGATCACCGGGGTCGGGCGCTATCTGAAGGAAGTTAGCGGCGGCGCGGTGCGGGTCATCGGTGCCGACCCGGTGGGGTCGGTGTATTCCGGTGGCGCCGGCCGTCCCTATCTGGTGGAAGGAGTCGGGGAAGACTTTTGGCCCACTACCTACGATCCGGACATTGTCGACGACATCATCGAGATCAGTGACCGGGAGGCGTTCACTGTCACCCGCAAGTTGGCCCGGCAAGAGGGCATGTTGGTGGGCGGGTCCTCTGGTTTGGCGATGGCCGCGGCGATCCGGGTAGCAGCATCTGCTGAGCCCGACGACTTGGTGGTGGTGCTGCTGCCAGACTCCGGGCGGGGCTATCTGTCGAAGGTTTTCAACGATGACTGGCTGGCAGCCTTTGGCTTTCTGCCCGGAGATCAGGACGAACACACCGCCGGGGAAGTGTTGGCCGAACGCCGCGGAGACACCCCACGATTCGTGCACCTGCACCCGAACGAAGCGATCCGCGATGCCATCGATCTTTTTGCGGAATTCGGAGTCTCACAGATCCCAGTGGTTACCTCTGAACCGCCTGTGCTGGTCAGTGAAATGGTGGGAGCGGTCTCGGAGCGGGATCTGTTGGACGTGCTGTTCCGCGGCGAAGGGCAACTGGCCGACCCGATCGCGGGACACATGGGGCCGCCGCTGCCCACGATCGGAGCGGGGGAGTCGACCACCGAAGTGCTGGCCAGCCTCTCGGACTCCGATGCCGTGGTGGTGCTGGCTGACGGACGTCCGCAGGGCGTGTTGACGCGCGGTGACCTGCTGAATTTTGTGGCGCGTTGACATGGCTGGGTCGGCGATCGGGATCTGGATCGGCGTGCCTGGGATGTGTGGGACCACAATCGGAAGGAACTACTGATGGCGGCAGCTGAGCCGGATTTTTCTGCCAGCGGTTTTTCCACCCGGGCAATCCACGTGGGGCAGGAACCTGATCCACAGACCGGAGCGGTGATCCCGCCGATCCATCTGTCCACCACGTTTCACCAGGCGCAAGTGGGCCAGTTGGCGGCGGGATTCGAGTATTCGCGCAGCGGTAATCCCACCCGCGCGGCGTGGGAGACGGTTCTCGCGGCACTGGAGGGTAGTGGTGCGGACGACGGCGGCGCGGACATGCGAGCCTTCGCATTCTCCTCGGGGCTGGCTGCAACAGATACGGTGCTGCGCTCGGCCTTGCGTCCGGGGGATCACATCGTGATTCCGAACGACGCCTACGGTGGCACCTTCCGGCTGGTGAACTCGGTGCTGACGCAGTGGGGCGTGGATTATTCGGTGGCGCGCCTAGCCGCACCGGAGTCGTTGCGGGCAGCTATTCAACCCGGCCGGACGAAGTTGGTGTGGTTGGAGTCGCCGTCGAATCCGATGCTGTCGGTGGCGGATCTGGCGCTTGCAGCCGACCTCGCCCACTCGGCGGGAGCGCTGCTTGTGGTGGACAACACCTTCGCCACTCCGTATCTGCAGCAGCCACTGCGCTTCGGAGCGGATGTGGTGGTGCACTCCACCACCAAGTACCTCGGCGGCCACAGCGATGTGGTGGGCGGGGCGGTGGTGACCACCGACGCTGTGCTGGCGGAAGCCGTGGGTTTTCTGCAGAACGCGGCCGGTGCTGTGCCGTCGCCCTTCGACTGCTGGCTAGCGATGCGCGGCGCCAAGACGCTGGCGGTGCGGATGGATCGACATTGCGACAACGCGGAGGCGGTGGTGGCGTTTCTCGTCGCTCACTCCGAGGTGCTGGAGGTGTTCTACCCGGGACGCGAAGGCACGGTGGGGGCGGACGTGGCCGGAACGCAGATGCGTCGGATGGGCGGGATGGTGTCGTTTCGGGTGCGCGGCGGAGCGACCCGGGCGCGCGAGGTGTGTGGTCGGACTCGGATCTTCACCCTCGGCGAGTCACTCGGGGGCGTGGAGTCGCTGATTGAACTCCCGGCGGCGATGACTCACGCGTCCACCGCCGGGTCGGAATTGGAGGTGCCAGCGGATTTGATTCGCCTCTCGGTGGGCATCGAGGACGCCGCCGACCTGCTCGCCGACTTGGCCCAAGCACTGGTGTGAGGCCCGACTGAGTTGCGACACACCGGACTGCCTGGGAACAACATGCGTCGTGCCGCACCCTGACCGCCGGGGAATGTGATCCAGCCCACGTGGCCAAAACCCTCGCCGGGGGTTACTCCGCCGACCCTTGTTGACATATAGTCAGTAACGCCGGGCAGTCACTTCCCGCGTTGCGCTTGGGCGCATTCCTGTTGGCTATCAAGGAGAACAATGGGCGAGGCATACATCTACGACGCGATCCGCACCCCGCGCGGACGAGGCAAGGCCAACGGGTCATTGCACGGCGTCAAACCAATCACGCTGGTGGTCGGGCTGCTGGACGAATTGCGGTTGCGTCACCCCGGGCTCGACACAAACGACATCGAAGACATCGTGCTCGGGTGCGTGACACCTATCGGCGACCAAGGCGCGGACATCGCCAAGACCGCCGCCATCGCCGCGGGTCTGCCCGACACCGTGGCCGGCACCCAGATCAACCGCTTCTGCGCCTCCGCGCTGGAAGCTGTGAACATCGCCGCGCAGAAAGTCCGCGCTGGCTGGGACTCCATGGTGATCGCCGGCGGTGTGGAATCGCTTAGCCGGATCCCGATGGGTAGTGATGGCGGCGCATGGGCGATGGACCCCGAGACCGCCTACGACACCTACTTCGTGCCGCAGGGCATCAGTGCCGACCTCATTGCCACAGTCGAGGGCTTCACCCGGGAAGATGTCGACGCGCTGGCCGTGCAGTCCCAGGAACGTTCCGCCAAAGCCTGGGCTGAAGGCCGCTTCGCCAAGTCGGTGATCCCCGTGCGCGACCGCAACGGTGTGGTGATCCTCGACCACGACGAGTTCATGCGCCCCGGCACCACCATGGCCGACCTCGCCAAGCTCAAGCCCTCGTTTGCGGGCATGGGTGAGATGGGTGGCTTCGACGCGGTGGCGTTGCAGAAGTACCACTGGGTGGAGAAGATCAATCACGTCCACACCCCAGGAAACTCTTCGGGCATCGTCGATGGCGCTGCGCTGGTGCTCGTGGGCAACGAAGAGGTGGGCAAGCGCAACGGTCTCACCCCGCGCGCCCGCGTCGTGGCCACCGCCGTCAGCGGTGCCGACCCGACAATCATGCTCACGGGTCCCACCCCGGCCACCCACAAGGTACTCAAGACCGCTGGGCTCACCCCGGAGGACATCGACGTTTGGGAGCTCAACGAGGCGTTTGCCGCGGTGGTTCTCAAGTGGGTCAAAGACTTCGATCTCGACATGGAGAAGGTCAACATCAACGGCGGGGCGATGGCCATGGGCCACCCGCTGGGAGCCACCGGCGCCATGATCCTCGGCACCGTGGTGGACGAACTGGAACGCAGCGGCGGCCGGTACGGCCTGATCACCCTATGCATCGGCGGCGGAATGGGTGTCGCCACCATCATCGAGCGCGTCTGACGTTGCGGACAAGGAGAACAATCACACATGACTGACAACATGATTGCCTGGGATATCGACGCCGACGGCGTCGTCACGCTCACCATGGCCGACCCCGACCAGGGCGCCAACACCATGAATGCGCGTTTCCAGCGCGACTTCGCAGCCACAGTTGACCGCCTCGTCGCGGAGCAGGACGCCATCACCGGCGTGATCCTCACCAGCAGCAAGAGCACATTCTTTGCTGGTGGTGACCTGCACCTGCTCAGCCAGGCCCAGCCCGACGACGCTGTCGCGTTAGAAGCGCAAATCGACGGTCTCAAGGGCCACATGCGTCGCCTGGAGACCCTGGGCATTCCGGTGGTCGCGGCCATCAACGGTGCCGCGCTCGGTGGCGGCCTCGAACTCGCCTTGGCCTGCCACCACCGGGTGGCCCTCGACGGCAAGGGCAAGATCGGCCTGCCGGAAGTCACCCTGGGCCTGCTGCCCGGTGGTGGCGGTGTGGTGCGCACCGTTCGCATGTTCGGACTACAAAAAGCGCTGATGGAGATCCTGCTGCAGGGTCAGCAGCGTTCTCCGAAGGCTGCACTCGAGGTTGGTCTGATCGACGAACTCGTGGCCACGCCGGAGGAGATGTTCGCCGCGGCCAAGGCGTGGATCGCCGCGAACCCGGAGAGCGTGCAGCCGTTCGACGTCAAGGGCTACCGGATCCCCGGTGGCACTCCTTCGACGCCGAAGTTCGCCGCAGTGCTACCTGCATTCCCGGCCAACCTGCGCAAGCAGCTCAAGGGTGCGCCGATGCCCGCGCCGTCGGCGATCATGTCGGCCGCGGTCGAGGGCACACAGGTGGACTTCGCCACCGCGAGCAAGATCGAGACGCAGTACTTCACCGCGCTCGCGTGCGGTCAGGTGTCGAAGAACATGATTCAGGCGTTCTTCTTCGATCTGCAGGCCATCAACAAGGGCGCGGCCCGGCCGGAAGGCTTCCCCAAGTACACCGCCAAGAAGGCCGTCGTACTCGGCGCCGGGATGATGGGCGCGGGCATCGCATACGTCTGTGCTCGTGCTGGCATGCAGGTCGTGCTCAAGGACGTCGAGCAAGCATCGGCAGACAAGGGCAAGGACTACTCCCGCAAGATCCTCGACAAGGCGGTCTCCCGGGGCCGCATGACCGAAGCAGCTCGGGACGAAATCCTAGGTCGGATCATCGCCACCGACTCGGTGGAGCCGGCCCGCGGCGCCGACCTGCTGATCGAGGCTGTGTTCGAGGACCCGGCGCTCAAGGCCAAGGTATTCGCCGAGATCGAGCCGGTGCTCGCCCCCGACGCCCTCCTGGGGTCGAACACCTCCACCCTGCCGATCACCGAGCTGGCCACAGGCGTCTCGCGACCGGCGGACTTCATCGGCCTGCACTTCTTCTCTCCGGTGGACAAGATGCCGCTGCTGGAGATCGTGGTCGGTGAGCAGACCTCCGACGCCGTGCTGGCCAAGGCCATCGACGTCGCCATGCAAATCAAAAAGACCCCGATCGTGGTGAACGACAGCCGCGGCTTCTTCACCTCGAGGGTGATCGGTACCTTCATGGGCGAGGCCGCGGCCATGCTCGGCGAAGGCGTTGTGCCGGCCTCGATCGAACAGGCCGCGCTGCAATCCGGGTACCCCACCGGACCGCTCGCCCTGCTCGACGAGGTTTCGCTCACGCTGGCCCGCCGCATTCGGCTCGCGGCCAAGGCGGCGGTGGAGGCCGACGGCGGCGTCTATCCGGATCACCCCTCCTACCGCGTGATCGACACCTTGGTGGTGGACCACGAGCGCGGCGGCCGGGCGGCCGGGGCCGGGTTCTACGACTACGCCGAAGGCAAGCGCGTGGGTCTGTGGTCGGGTCTGCCTGAACTGTTCGGGTGCGACCAGCAGATTCCGTTCCCCGACATGCAGGAACGGATGCTGTTCATCGAGGCCATCGAAACGGTGAAGTGCCTGGACGAAGGCGTGCTGCGCAGTACGGCTGAGGCCAACATCGGGTCGATCTTCGGCATCGGGTTCCCGGCCTGGACTGGCGGTGTCCTGCAGTACATCAACGGCTACCCCGGCGGTCCGACTGGCTTTGTGGCCCGCGCTAAGGAGTTGGCTGGGGCGTACGGCGACCGGTTCACCCCGCCGGCCTCGCTGGTGGCACTGGCTGAGTCCGGTGGCCGCTACTCCTGAGCAGTCGGGTGCGACGGTGAAGCCGGGTGCGACGGTGGCGCAGGCTGCCGGCCGCACCCGGCTTTCGCCGGAGAAACGTAAAGCCCAACTCACTGAAATCGGGTTGGAACTGTTAGCTACGCGTCCAATTCATGAGGTGGCCTTGGACGAGGTGGCGGACCGCGCGGGGATTTCGCGCACGCTGCTGTTCCACTATTTCCCCACTAAGAGCGACTTCTATGCCGCGGTGGTGGAGCGGGCCGGGCAGCGGTTGCTGACTCCGCGGCGAGCGGCGGGTGCGGCCCGTCGCGGGTCGGATGCCCACGAGTCCATGGATCCGTTGGTCAGGGTGCGCGCCCTGATCGACGGCTATCTGCGCTTGGTGGACTCATCCCGAGACATCTACGTGCGGCTGGTGCGGGGAGCCGCGGGCGGCGATCCGGCTGTGATGACACGCATCGATGATCTGCGTACAGCACTGATCCCGATGTGGGTGGAGGTCGTGGGTTTGCCGCCGGAAGCCGCTGTGGATCCGGTCACGCAATTGCTCGTGCGCGGTTGGCTGGTGGGTCTCGAAGAAGTGGCGTTGGCCTGGTCGCCCGAACAAGTGACGCGCAGTGAACTCACCGAAGCACTCGCGCGGTCCTTCCTGTCTCTGATGCGGGCGAATGCCGATGCCGAACCCGCGGTTTCCAGCCGGATCGATCCAGGAATACGCTGACGCGATGACCAGCGAACTGACTCCCAACCAGCAGGCACTCGCGGCTATCAATGCCTTCGACGCCAACACCAGCAAGGGGTTCTTGCGCCCTTTGCTGCTCTGGGTGGGTCCGCAACAGTGGTTCATCAGCGGATATCGGCGGCTCGGCCCCAAGATTGATCCGGCTCTGAGCCGGATCGGCGGCGGCTCCTTCATGAGGACCGTCTACGGACTGCCCGGCATGGTGCTGCACACCACCGGAGCGAAGTCCGGACAGCCCCGCTCCAACCCGCTGCTCTACGCCCGTGACGGTGATGACTTTATCGTCACGGGCACTAATTTCGGTGCGCCCAAACACCCGGCCTGGACCGCTAACCTGCTGGCGCATCCCGATGCCGCGGTCGAGGTGGGCGGCGTGAAACTCCCGGTGACAGCGCAGTTGATCACCGGTGCCGAATGGCAGGATGTGTTCGACAGGTTGGTGCGGAT
>CAZVKB010000040.1:8992-11606 GCA_964627505.1 uncultured Actinomycetes bacterium
GTCACGGCCACCGACTGCGCTGCGGTTTCGATGCCCTCGGCAATCGTGGTCAGCTGCAAGGTACGGCACATGTCTCCCAACCCTTTGGCCAGTGCATGTGCAGCGTTTTCCGGCTCGGTGATGCCCTCGACGAATGACTTGTCCAACTTGATGCCAGTAGCTGGAAAGCGCAACAGGTGTGTGAGTGAGGCGTAGCCAGTGCCGAAATCGTCGAGCAGCAAACCGACGCCAGCCTCATGAATGCGATGCAACAGGTCGTGGGCTGGATCTTTGGCATCCAAAAATACTTGCTCGGTGATTTCCACAAACAGTCGCTCAGGGGAGACCTCGTGAAACGTCAACAGATCGATCAGCAATTCGTCGTAGCCAGGATCAGCCAACTCGCTCGCCGAGGCGTTCACCGTGAGCCACACCTGCGGTGGCAGTCCGGCCAGGAATCCGATGGATTCCTCCAATAGTCCAGCCCCGATGCTTGGCAGTAGGCCGCTGATCTCGGCCACATCGATCCATTCCCGGGCCGGAACCGGCGCAGCGCCTTCGGGGGTGAGCCGTGCCAGCGACTCAAACCCGACCACCGTTTGTGTGTGCAGATTCACGATCGGTTGGAACCACGGGTGAATGTGACCTGTGCGCATGTGCCCCCGGATCGTCGCAGTCAGCGTGACGCGTCGGTCGGCGGCAAGTTGCAGGGCGTCGGAGAACACTGCTTGCCGATTGCGGCCCCGCTGTCGAGCGTGGCGTAGTGCGGTATCGGCTTCCCGGATCAACGTATCCGCGCTTTTCCCGGTTTCGGCGAGGGCCACGCCCACGCTCAAGGTGGTCCGGACTCGACGGCCTTCGATCAGAAAATCAGTGTTGCCGATGGCTTCCCGAAGTTTGCGGGCAACCTCCAGGGCGGCCGTGGTGTCGGCAACCCGAGGTACGGCTGCCACAAACTCGTCGCTTCCGAATCGACCTGCGATGGCGCGCGAACCGAGTACCGAGACCATGCGATCGGCGATCCGCCGCAATAATTCATCTCCCGCGCTATGCGACATGGCATCGTTGACGTGCTTAAAGCCGTCCACGTCGCAGTAGAGCACTGCGACGAACTTGCCGAGCTGGGTGCCCGCGTGCAGTAGTTCGGCAAGTTCTTCCGTAAAGGCCTCGCGGCTGAGCAGGCTGGTGATGACATCCCGCTGCACCCGCATTCGCAAGTCCATGAGGGCCCGTTGGGCAGCATCACGGGCATTGCGCTCATCGGTGATATCCGTGAAGGTGGTGTACACGCGGGTTGGTGTGGGAGAACCGTCGTCGAACATCGGTGTGGCGTCCACACGGATCCAGTGCACGGCTTCGGAATCGGGATGAAACACTCCCATCACGAAACCCCGGACGGGTTCGCCGGTGCGTAACGACACCATGGCCGGGTGCTCCGCGCCGGCCAACGGGCGACCGTCGGACTTGACTGTCCGCCAGCGGGGATCCATCGATGTGCGTCCCAGCAATTGATCCCTGGTCAGGCCCAGGATGGTCGAGGCGGCCGGATTGGCATCGATCAATGTGCCGGTGCTGTCCTGATAGACCACCCCTTGCCGCAGCACCGCGAACAGTTGCTCGTGGGCGGCTTGTTTCTGAGCAGACTGGTTGCGTTCGGCGACCTCGGCCGTAATATCCCGGGCGATGGCGTAGATGTACTCGCCGTGGACTTTGGATCGCCACTGGATCACGATCTCTTCGCCAGCTGCATTGAGGTAGCGGTTGGTGAATGTGGGCAGATCATCTTGCAATGCGGCGGCGGCTGCGGCAACGGTCGACTCTTGGTCATCCGGGTGGACGAAGTCTAAGAAGCGGGCCCCCAACAATTGCTGCTCCGGCACCCCGAGTGCGTCGCTCCAGGCGTGGTTGACGGCCACAAAACGTCCATCGGCGTCGGTCACACACATCATGTCGAGGCCGAGGTTGAAGAAAGACTCGCGGTCGCAGGGGTCCGCAGCACTGGACATGTGCGTGCCTTTCGAATGTGCCGTCCGTTCGGTGGTCGGCTCGTCACCGTGGGCCTGATGGTAACCGGGAATTGTGGTATCGTCAGCGCGGTTGGAGTGCGGATCCGCGCACATCGCCCCCTGTTTGCGGGGTGCCTGCGACATACCCTGTACTTGACACATTCGACATCCGGCACCCAAGGAGCACCCATGGCCAGCACCCCCACGTCGCAATCCGTTGTCACAACTGAACTTTTCGCACAGCTGCCAATCCCCGCCGAGGCGACGACCTCGCGAGTGGTGGTGAACAACGAAGTACTGCGGGTGGTGGTCTTCGCCATGGACGCAGGCCAGGAACTCACCGCACATAGCAGTCCGCGAGCAGTGGTCGTGCAGCTGGTAGAGGGGAACGTGACCTTCACGGTCGGTGTTGACACGCAAGAACTCACGGCGGGGGACGTGGTGTATCTGGCTCCGGGGGAGAATCATGCTGTGGTGGCGCAGTCACCGTGCCGATTTGCGCTGGTGATGGTCGCCCAGCCGACGGACTGACGCAAACGGGGCGAGAGATGGCGGGGGATAGTCGACTAGCGGGGCTCACCCGGTGGGGGTCGCCGCGAGTCGACGATAGCGGGGGGTTTGGGACCGCG
>CAZVKB010000040.1:11616-22852 GCA_964627505.1 uncultured Actinomycetes bacterium
GGGGCCCCCCCCGCGCGGTCAGCCCGCTCGGGGGTGTTGGGGGGGGGTTCAAGACATCCGTCGGGCGTGGCGGGGGGTCGCCCCCCCCGCTACTCGACTATCGCGAGGTTCTAGGAACCGAGCGCCTGCGCTTTGATCTTGTCGAACTCCTCCTGGGTGATAGCCCCGGCGTCCAGCAGCCCCTTGGCTTGGGTGATCTGGTCTGCTGCACTGGAACTGCCGCCACCGGCGATGCTCTTGATGTAGGACTGCTGGGCTTCAGCCATGGCCATGTTGGCCTTCTGAGTGCGCTCGGCCATGCCCTTGCCCCGGAAGATCAGGTAGAACAGCGCGGGGAATGGCGGGAAGACGAAGATCAGCGCAACAATCCACAGCGCCTTCCACCAACCGTTGAGTTCATGATCGCGGAAGAGGTCGGTGAGGATGAAGAACAGAATGAACAGGTAGGCCACGAGCAAGAAGATCGAAAGCGCGTACCAAAGAAATTCCAGGAACGACATTGGCAAAGTCCTTAGATTGGAGAACGGCGCAGCGAACTGTTGCGCGTGTCCATGGTAGGCCGACCTTCAGCAAATCTTGACGAGGCAGTGCGGAGGCGTGGTGCGCGTCACCTCATGCCAAAGTCACCATCGACAATCCCACGACGGCCGCGGCGACTCCGGCGTATTGCACCGGTCGCAGTCGTTCGTGCAGAAACAGCGCCGCCAACACGGCGGTGGCGACCGGGTAGAGCGATCCCAGCACGGCCACCACCACTAGTGCACCCGCTTGCGAGGCGTAACCGAAGGCCAGATTTGCTGAAATGTCCAGCACCCCGGAGACGATGATCAACCACAGCAGTGAACGTGCGGCACTTCGGTACCCGGCCGAGCGTGTGAGTAGCACGACGGAGGTCGAGCCCAACAGCAGCACACTCACCGTACGCATCCCGACCATCGTCATAATCGGGGAGTACTCCGCGCCCTCGGCGATGGCCAACAGCGCGATGCCGAACATCAGCGCGGCAAACATCGCCAACAACACTGGTGCGACTCCGGCCCGATCGTTGAGTTCCGGGCCGGATGCCAGCAGCACCCCGATCCCGATGGCCACAGCCCCGACCGCTGCCAGCGTCGTGAATCGTTCACCCGCAGCGAAGCCCGCGATCAACGGCACGATGCCAGCCATGCCGCTGATCGGTGCCACTACTCCCATGGTGCCGGTGGCCAACGCCCGGTAGAAGGCGATCAGACCAGCCGCTCCGCACAGGCTGGCCAAGACCGCCCAGGGCAGGTAACCCAGCGGTGCCTGCCATTCCCTAGTCAGCAGTGCCAGCACCACTGCCACCACCAGGCCTGCTGCTTGACTCAGCCCGACCACGATCAGGCTCGGCAAGCGTTTGCTGGCGATGCCTCCCAAGAAATCCGCCGAACCCCAACTGAGGCTGGATAACAGTGCGAGCAGGGCGGCCACAACGACCGAGCGTAGTCAGCCCGGTGCGCAGCAGTGCGCGCGGCACGCGTCGGGACGGCGAACCGGGCGTGGGTTTTATGCCAGCACCACAGCGTCGACTCGGGCATCGTGTGTGCCCACCGGCAACTTGTCCCGCAGCTCATGAGGGCCGACCACCGTGAGCACGATCTGCTCAGAAGCCCACGCTTCCTCTCGTGCAGCCAGCAGGGTGTCGTAGTAGCCGCCGCCTTGTCCAAGCCGGTAGCCATCCGGCGTGGCGGCCAGCGCTGGCACCACGATCACCGCGGCCGTGGCCAAGATGTAGGCGCTGGAATGTTCGGGCAGGTCCGGCACGCCCCGCGCGCCGACGCCCCAGGCGGTAGAGTCGCGGCCATCGTCGCGCACCCACGTGAGTCGGCGATCGGGATGCGCCACCGGCAAAAAGACCGACACCGACTGCCGGCGCAAGCGGCGACGCAGTTCCGCTGTGGGTGGTTCGTGCGGCAAGGAGGCGTACACGGCCACCGCGCCGCCGGCAGCAAGCCGAGCGGACACTCTTGGCGTGCTCACGACCGCCTCGGCCAGGCGCGCTGCCCGGTCGGGGTCCGCAGGAGCCGCGCGGCGTGCGTGTCGCAGAACCCGGCGCAGGTCGGCTTTGGCCGTGTCGAGTGCAACTGCTTCCGACACGACAGCCGAGTCCCGGGGATCTGCCGTCGATGCACCATGGGAGAACCGGGATTCTGGCACTAGACCCTCCCTGGATTGCAGTAGCGTCGGGGCATGTTTGCTGGCATCGAGGCTACCCCGGAACCCACCCCGGTGCCCTCGGCTACGCCCGTGGATAGTGATCTGGCCCTCGCCACCGAACTCGATCAGTTATTAGCGGACCCCGAGGTGGTCTTGCGACGCTACGGCGTCGACGTCGAGGGATTGACAAATGTGGATATCACTGGAGCAGGCCTGATTCAGGCCCTGGTGGCGACGGCCATCGTGGTGTTGATCTTGCGCTCGATCTATCGTGGTATGCAACATCCGCGATTGGCGCTGCAGGAGCACCCCGACGCCCCGCCAAGCGTGCGGTGGCCAGCTGTGCGCCGTTACCTCTGGACTCCCTTGGTGCTCATTCCGCTGTGGTACATGGCGATTCTGGCCGTGCTGGTGGTGGCCGCCAATCGCGGTGGGACAGTGCGACCACCGCTGGAGTTGGTCGTGGCGGCGGCAGTGGTCGTGGGGGCGAGCCGGCTGTTGGCTCATGTCAACTTGGAGGCCGCACACGAATTAGCCAAATCCGTGCCGCTCACGCTGATCAGCTTGATTCTCATCAGTGGCCAGACGGTGTCATTGATGGGGGCGGTGGTGCTGACACTGTCGTTGTTCCTGCTTGGCGGCAGTGTCGTGGTGACGTTGTTCTGGTTGGCGGTCTGCGATGCCGTCATCACCTTTACGTGGTTTTTCTACCAGCGACGGGCATGGCGACGTCGTGACAAACGGGAACCGTACTCATCTGCCCAGACAACCTGGGTGCGGCGGGTATGGCGACGATTGGCGCGGGCGTGGGGCAGCGGGAGTGCCGGCCCGAGTCCGCGCCTCGAAGTGGCGTCGAATGTACCCACATACGGCGGGCACGCTGCGGATATTTCGCCGCTCGATGTGCAGTTGCGACGGATCATGCTGTTGCCCGATCCGCCTTCCACAGCGGAGTCCCCCGACCACAAATGACCCCACATCACGGTTGAGCCGCCTTGGGTACCAGGTCCGAGATGGCGCAGCCACCACCCCAACATCAGGACACAACCAGTACCTGTGTGACACCCTGCCCACCGACGGACAGTTGCTGACGACATCAGTGATCGCAGCCAACGCGAGTTGACATCGCAGTGTGGCATTGAGGAAGGGGCATCTGCATGGCACAGACTCCGCGCTATCGCACGGCAGTCGGAGCTTTGACGGTCACGGTGGGTTTGGTGATGACCATCGTGCTCAGCGCAACAAGTTTCGACACCTCGCCTACGAAGGTGTCGGCGCCGCACGAGATTCTGGGGGCGCCGGAATTCGCGGGCGAACTGGTGGTCCCGCCCAGCGACTTCTACACCGTACCGGCGGACACGCCGAATGACTTCGCACCCGGAACGCTGTTGCGAGCCGAGCCAATTGCGGATGCCCCCGACGGCATCATCGCTCAGCGTCTGCTCTACACGTCCCAAACAGCAGCCGGTACCAATAACGTGGTGTCGGCGCTGTATGTCACCCGCAGCGGACCAGCCCCAGAAGCAAACGGCCGACCGTTGGTGGCAGTCGCCCACGGCACCACGGGGATCTCGCCCGGCTGCGGTATCTCGATTGCGCCGTTCGTGCCCGGTTCCACCGGCTACGGCACCTGGGATCAGATCATCGCCGGATTGGTGGGCGCAGGTTTCGCCGTCGTGGCCACCGACTACGCCAATCTGGGCACGCCAGGGACCCCCGACTATTTGACGATGAAAGGGGAGGGGGCCGATGTGCTGAACTCCGCTCGTGCCGCCTACGACCTCGACCGGGCCGGCTTGGACCGCGGTTCCTTGGCGATCCTGGGGCATAGCCAAGGAGGACACGCAGCGCTGTCGGCGGCCTACATCGCACCTGAGTATGCTCCGGAGCTCTCTCTCAAGGGCACCGTGGCCATAGCGCCGGCGTTGTTCCCACCGGCACCCCTGCTCAAGACCTTCCTCACGACTGGCATGGACTCCGACGCCGACAGTTTCCTCGGGTTTGTCTCGAACATTGTGAATTCGTGGGCTGCGAACTATCCAGGGCAGATTGCTTTGGAGGATGTCTTCACCCCGCAAGGCGTCGCCGCTGCAGAGGTGGGTCTCACCCAGTGTCAAGATGCCATCACCAAAGCGTTCGCCGGTCCGAAGGGTAACTTCCTGAAACCTGACCTGCCCGATGTCCTGCTGGAACTGTCGCAGGAGAACTTCCCCATCTACGAGGCCTACGATGAGCCAATCCTGATCCAGCAGGGGATGGAAGACACCACAGTGGTGCCGGGGGTCAACATCGCCGCGGCGCGCACGTTCTGTCAGCAAGGATCCACCGTGAATCTGCAAACCTACCCGGACGATGTGCACTCCTCCGTGCTGTACACCGGTGCCCCGGAGTCGATCAGCTGGCTGCGGGACCGGTTCGCCGGCGTCCCAGTGGTCTCAGATTGTGGAGGTCTGTGATGGACATGGCCATAGTGGTGGGTGCGGTGGCCACGGTCATCGCGCTGGTGGGGCTCTTGGGAAGCACCGGTGATGGCCGCGCGTGGCCCAGCCAGGTCGTCGTGATTGCATTACCCATCGGGATTATCGCGGGAGGATTCGTGGCCAGCGTGGGGGCGACCCTGGGCTGGGTGTTGGTGGCGGTGCTCTCGGCGTTCTTATCCGTGTTGGCAGGCACATTGTTGGGTTCGCCGCCGGCGCTGACGAACCAGCACGCAACACCGGCAGCGGCCGGGTTGGCACTGGCGATGTCGGCATTGATCGCCTTGGGGTTGGCAGTCATCGTCATCATGTGGGCTGCGCACCTGATCGGGGCGTTCTCCTACCTCAACGCCGTCGTGGTCAAGCTGGCGCTGGCATTGGCGGCCGCCGCCTACGGTCTTGGCGGGCGTGGTGTCAAGGGAATGGGTCGCTTGGTGACTGTGCTGGCACTGTTGGGTGCCATGGCGATCTTCGGCATTGGGGTCTTTATCGGCGACCTCGGGTCGATCACCTCGCCGCAGGTGACGGTGCCCGCAATTTCGGCGCTGGATGCGGTGGCCTATGCGGTAGGAGTGGTGCTGATCGGGGCGGGCTTTCCGGTCTTGTGGGTGGCCACCCGCGACAACCGCACCTCCGGTGTCATCGCGGCAGTCGTCGTGGCGGTTGCCGCCGGGCTGTATCTGCTGGGGATGCTCGCGCTGTACGGCGGGGCGTTCTCACTGCCGAGCCTGGTGATCAACGTGTTTCCCGTGTACACGCCAGCACTGCTGGCGGCAGTGATCGGCGGGCTGATCACGGTAGTCGGCGTAGCGGTGGCAGGTTCCTGTATCAACGCGGCCAGCGAATCGGTTGCGCGGATCCAACCTGGCTGGTACGCCGATACGGAGCACCACCGGGGACCCCTGCGCAGTGTCGTGGCCATCATGGGTCTGGTGGTGTTCATCGTGGCGTGGTTGGCCCCGCAGCCGGTGGCCGTGGTCAGCGTGCTGGCGGTGTTGGGGGCCGCAACGCTCGTGGCTGAGTGGGTGGCGTGGCGCGGTCGTGCTGCCCTACCGGCGGATCCTGCGGGGGCGTCAATGGGTAGTGCAGAAGCACCAGCCGTCGGAGCTGCGGCCCAGGCGTCGGCACCGGTTGGTCCCGACCACGGCGATGAGGCCAGCTCCACGCAGTAACCTGAGGCGATGCCCGCCACCCTGTTCGATGATGCCCTCAGCGCCGACCGGCCCGACGCCCCGCTCGCGGCTCGGATGCGACCGCGGGCTGCCGGTGACATCGTGGGGCAAGCCGAGGCTCTAGCTCCCGGCACGCCACTGCGGCGACTCTTGGAAGCGGGTGCCGACACGCCGGCGTCGTTGTCGTCGGTGATCTTGTGGGGCCCTCCCGGATCGGGCAAGACGACGATCGCCACACTGCTGGCCACCGGGTCGCAGCGGCGGTTCGTGGAACTCTCCGCAGTCACCGCCGGCGTGCGCGATGTGCGCGAAGTAGTGGCCGCTGCCCGGGACGGGCTGATCACCGGCAGGCACACGGTGCTGTTCATCGACGAGGTGCATCGATTTTCCAAAACGCAGCAGGATGCGCTGCTGCCGGCAGTGGAAAACGGTTTGGTGACATTGGTGGCGGCCACCACCGAGAATCCGTCGTTCTCGGTGATTTCGCCGTTGCTGTCGCGCTCGATTGTGGTGCGGCTGGCGCGTCTTGAGGAGTCGGCTATCGGTGAACTGATCGACCGGGCGCTCGTAGCACCCGCCGGGCTGGCAGGGCGCTGGACGCTCGCCGACGATGCCCGGGCGGCGTTGGTGCGGGTGGCTGGAGGTGATGCCAGGGCGGCGTTGACGGCGCTGGAAGCGGCCGCGGGCGGTGCTGCGGCTGTCCAGATTACGGCGGCTGATGTGCAACGGGCAGTGCAATCGGTCATTGTGGCCTACACCGATGATGCTCACTATGACGTGACTAGCGCCATGATCAAAAGTATCCGCGGCTCGGATGTGGATGCTGCGCTGCACTATCTGGCGCGGATGATCGCCGCCGGCGAGGACCCTCGTTTCATCGCTCGGCGACTGGTGATTCTGGCCAGCGAGGATGTTGGTATGGCCGATCCGCAGGCCCTGGTGGTGGCGATGGCCGCGATGCAGGCGGTGTCGGTGATCGGCATGCCAGAAGCGCGCTTGACTTTGGCCCAGACGGTGGTGCATCTGGCGCTCGCACCCAAATCGAATGCGGTTTATCGGGCGATCAACGCCGCTCAAGCAGATGTGGCGGCCGGGCTGGTGCCGAGCGTGCCAGTGCACTTGCGGGATGCCAGTTATGCCGGGGCCAAAGGTTATGGCCACGGCATCGGTTACGCCTACCCGCACGACGATCCGGCAGGCGTGGTGGCTCAGCAGTATGTGCCAGCGGAGCTGGCCGATCGGCGTTACTACGAGCCTACCCCGCGCGGTGCCGAGGCAGGATTAGCCGAGCGAGTGGAGCGATTGCGCGGGGTCGTGCGGGGGTCGGGTCCGCAAGCGCCGGAGTGAGGGCGACGATTCCACCGGCGCTGGCACGTCGGGGCAGCACCTCACCCCAGGTGTGGGAGGTGCGTCAGGCGCGCACGTCGGCGGGATCCGTTGCCTGGTCTTCCTCCATCGGGTCCTCAATCTCGGCTGCCTCTTGCTCAGATTCCACCCGAATCGTGGGCAGAATCTTCATCAGCCAACCCGGCAGATACCAGTTTGCCCGGCCGAGCACGGTCATCAGCGCCGGCACAAAGATCAGCCGGATCACGAATGCGTCCAACGCCACCGCGATGGCCAGCGCGAGACCGAACATCTTGATGGTGTTGTCGTCGCCGAAGACGAACGAGATGAAGACGCTGAACATGATGGCAGCAGCGGCCATCACCACCCGGCCGGAACCGATGAGGCCGCGACGCACCGACTTGCGGTTGTCGGCGATTCGGGTCCACTCCTCCTGCATGCGTGAGACCAGGAACACCTGGTAGTCCATCGAGAGACCGAACAAAATGGCGAACAGCATCACGGGGAGGAACGGCAGAATTGGACCCGTGGCGGTGACGCCAAACACACTGGCAAAGTTGCCCCACTGGAACACCGCCACGATTGCGCCGAGTGCCGCGCCGAAGCTGAGCAGCGACGTGAGTGCCGCGGTCAACGGAATCACCAGCGAACGGAAGAGCACCATCAGCGCGATGAACCCGAGGCTGACCACCACCAGCAAGAAGGCTGGCAGCGCCTCGCTGAGCACCTTCGAGAAGTCGGAGGTGACCGCTGTGCTCCCACCCACATAGGCAACGATGCCGGTGGCGTCCTCCACCTGCGGCACGGTCTTCTCGCGGATCAAAGTGAGCACTTCGGTGGTGGCTTCATCCTGTGGTCCGGTCGCCGGGATCACTTGGATGATTGCCGTGGTGCCGTCGGGGGAGATTGCCGGAGTTCCCGGGATCACCGGCGAGGCGTACGCCACCCCGGGGGTTTCGGTCAGTGCGGCGGAGAGGGCAGCGGCACCCGCAGGGTCACCGTTCGGCAACTCCACGACCACCAAGAATGGGCCGTTGGAGCCGGCCCCGAAGCCCTGGGTGGTGAGGTCGTAGGCGATTCGGGAGGTGTTGCCTTCCGGCTTGCCGCCGGCATCCGGGAAGCCCAAGCGCATGGACAGCACCGGGGTAGCCAGAGCGATCATGACGATCAGTGCCACGATGCCGAACAGCCAAGGCCGTCGTTGGACATGAGTGGCATATTGCGCCAGCAGACGGCCCTCATGGTGTTCGCCGCGGGCCCAAGGCATCTTCACGGCAAACGTGCGCTTGCCCAGCAGCGAAATCACCGCCGGCAGCAAGGTGACCGCCGTCAGCATCACCATCACGACGGTGACAGCGGCGCCGACGGCCAGCCCGTTCATGAAACTGATCCCGAGCACAAACAGTCCACCGAGTGCGATGACGACCGTGGTGCCGGCGAACACCACCGCCCGGCCGGCGGTGTTGACCGCCTCCAGTGCGGCGGCCTTGGGTTCCCGACCCACTCCGACGGCTTGGCGGTAGCGGTTGATGACGAAAAGGGCGTAGTCGATACCGACGCCGAGCCCGATCATGGCCGCCAAAGTGGGGCCGAAAGTTGCGATGTCGGTGAAACGGGCAGCGATGGTCACCAGTGAGATGCCCGCACCCAAACCGATCAGGGCAGTCAAGATCGGCAAGCCCGCGGCGACCAGTGACCCGAACATCACCAGCATGATCACGATCGCTACCAGGATGCCGATGATCTCGCTCTTGGGCGGTTCGGTTCCTGCGAAGTCCACACTCTGACCACCGATGCCGATGGCGACTTCGCCCCCGTTGGCGGCTTCGACATCGACGATCAGGGCTTGCACATCGCTCACCGGTACGCTGAAGCCGTCACCTTTGAACACCACGTTGACGCGTCCGACCGACCCATCAGGGCTGATCAGGCCCATTTGCGCAGCCATTTCCGGCGGTAGCGCGTAGGGCGAGGCGACGGACTCCACCGAAGGGTTGGTCTGGATCTCGGCCACCAGCGCGTTGACCTTCTCCATCGCCGCCGGATCCATCACCGAACCGCTGGCTGGGGAAAAAACGATTGAGGCTTGGTTCTTCACCGCTTCCGGGAATTTCTCCGATAACAAGGCGGTGGCGATGGTGGACTCGGTGTCGGGGAGGTTGAAGGTGTCCTTGTAGTCGCCCTTGAACCTGGATCCACCGAAGAATGGCGCTAGTTGATCGTGTTGTGAAACGTCAAATGCCCCTTGACCTGGGAGAATGTGTCTTGCGAAGGACATAAACGACCAGATCGAAGGAGCACCTGACAGGTGAAAGTTTCTCATAGTGGCGCGGGTATGTCTGTAGCGTTTGACGATCCGAATCTGGTGTCGTGTGCGGGACTGGTTCCGGCCATGTTGTTGGCGGACCGTTGCGGTTTGCATGATCTTGTTGATGGCAAGGTGACGGTGCCCGGTCCTGGTGGGGCGAATGCGTCGGTGAAGGTGTCCTCGCTGGTCGCCGGCATGGTGGCCGGGGCGGACTGCATCGACGATATGGACGTGTTGCGCCACGGCGGAGTAGATCGATTGTTTGGTGGGGTGCGGGCACCGTCGACGTTGGGAACATTCCTGCGCGCTTTCACGTTCGGTCACGTCCGCCAGTTGGACAGTGTCGCCGCGGCGTTCCTGGTGAATCTGGCCGCACACACCCCGTTGCTACCGGGTGCCGAGAAGTGCACCTTCGTCGATATTGATGACACGATCAAACCCACGTTCGGCTACGCCAAACAGGGCGTCGGATACGGGTACAACAAGGTCAAAGGACTCAACGCGCTGATCGTGACACTGTCCACCCCGATCGCGGCCCCGGTGATTGCCGCGACCCGACTGCGGCGGGGACCGGTGAACTCGGCCCGCGGGGCGTCCCATTTGTTGGCTGAGGCGTTGGGCACGGCGAAGAAGGCCGGCGCTCGTGGCCTGATCGTGGCCCGGACCGACAGTGCGTACTACAACCACGCCATGGTCGCTACCGCCCGGCGCGCCGGTGCCAGGTTCTCGATCACCGTCCCCAACAACGCTTCCGTGACCAGGGCCATCGCGGGCATCGACGAGGCCGGGTGGACACCGATCCAATACCCGAACGCGATCTGGGACGCCGATGAGGAACGGTTCATCTCAGATGCCGAAGTCGCCGAAATCGAGTACACCGCGTTCACGTCCTTGGCCAAGAAGCACCAGGTCACCGCCCGCCTGATCGTGCGCCGCGTCAAACGCTTGAACCTGGCCAGCGCCCCGGCCGGGCAAACCGAATTGTTTACGACCTACCGCTATCACGCGGTGTTCACCGACAGTCCGATGCCGATGCTGGAAGCCGAGACAACACACCGCGCCCATGCGATCATCGAGCAGATTAATGCGGACCTCAAAAATGGTCTGCTGGCCCATCTGCCTTCCGGGGATTTCAGTGCGAATGGATCGTGGCTTGTGTGTGCTGCGATGGCGTTCAACCTGACCCGGGCCACCGGAGCGTTGGCGTCAGTATTTCATGCCAAAGCCCGCACCGCCACCATCCGTAACCAGCTGATCAACGTGCCCGCTCGGGTTGCCCGCTCCGCCCGGCGGATGGTCCTTCACCTGCCCCGGGACTGGCCGTGGGAATCGGCGTGGCAGCAACTCTTCACGCAGGTGAATCGGCCACCGCCCACCCTCGCCTAGCCGCCCATCCGTCCGCCCACAACCGGCCCAAACCAACAACCACGTGGAAGATCCGGACAGACCGGCCGATCACCCACGCCCCCACCCAGCACCAAGAACACAACCCCACCAAAACAATCACCGCCGACTCAATCGGTGGATCGAGGTTGAATACGGCGGCACCGCCGGCGATCGCCACGAGCAGCACCACCCAGACAATCACCGCCTGCCATGGCCGGTTGACCGCCCAGCGCGAAACAGCTCCCATAGCAGGCTCCTGATGATTGGGGATGCGGTTGCTCAATCAGGGCAACCACGCAAGTGTAAACCCTGTGTGCGGTGCGCTGAGTGTTGGCCGGGCGTCGCAGTTGCGTGGTGCTACGAGATTG
>CAZVKB010000041.1:0-8906 GCA_964627505.1 uncultured Actinomycetes bacterium
CCGCGCCGGCGGGCCACCGTTGCACCCCGGATGGTGGGGCTTCGTGTTTCCGATGGCAGCGATGACCATCTCGATTTCGGCGCTTGGAACTGTCAGCGAAGTATGGCTGCTACAGGCAGTGGGCCTGCTGGCGACTTTCGCCCTCACCGGACTGTGGATCTATATCGCGGCCGTGACTGCGCCGTTGACCAAGCATCGCCCGATGGTCGCCGAGCGGGCCATGTCAGACTGAGGCACTGTGCGGATCGCAATCTTTCATGGCTATGAGCTCACCGGTTCCGGCAGCAACGAATACACGCGGTATTTAGCGGCTGCCTTAGCCGCCGACGGGCACACGGTGTTCGTCGCGTGTCGGGAACCGCATCCCGAATCCGTGGCCGAAGTGTCGGCCGCGCTCGCGTGGGATCACCAGGGGGAGGCCCGAACGCTGTTCGGCACTCCAGGACTACCCGGCCAGGTCACCTTGCATCAACTGCCACATGCTTCCGTGCGGCCGGTGTACGTCACCGACAAGCAGCGCGAGGGCAACGTCAAGGCTTTCATCGATCTCTCAGATGCGGAACTGTCGGAGGTGCGCTCGGTGGCGGTGCAAGGGTTAGGTGCAGCCCTTGCGGCGTATCCGCCCGATGTGGTGCACGCCAATCACCTGGTGCTGCAGCCGACAATTGCCGCGGATGTGTGCGCACCGTTGGGCATCCCGTACGTGATTTATCCCCATGGCAGCGACATCGAGTACACAATCCGACGTGATCGGCGATACCTGGAATTGGCCGGCCAGGCGATCGTGCAATCAGCCGGGATCATCTCTGGAAGTGCGGAGATGATCGAACGGCTGCAGGGACTGTATCCGCAACTTGCCGACGACCTTGAGTCCCGCAGCCACATCGTGGGGGTCGGTGTGGATGTGTCGTTGTTCGCCCCGGTGGCCCCCGGCGATCGTTGGGCCTCGATCGCGAGGTTTGCCGAGACCCGTCCAGGAGGCGGGAAGCCCGCAGAGCAGCGAGCTGAACTCGTGGACCGGCTGGACCGCGGAGAACTCTCGGCGGTTTCGGATTATCACAACACCTACGCCCACGATCTACCCGATGACGACGTGGCCGAACGGTTGCAGCAGGTGCCGTGGGGCAGCGGGCATGTGATGCTCTTCGTGGGTGCCTTGACCGCGGGCAAGGGTTTGCAGAGTCTGATCGCGGCGATGCCTGCGATCCTCACACACGTTCCCGATGCCCACTTGGTGATCGTTGGTTCGGGCACCTATCGGGAGACTCTCGAAGCGCTGGTGCACGCCCTAGCCGCTGGTGACGGTGTGCTGCTGGACGACCTCGTCGCCCTGGGCGGAGATCTGGAAGGTGGACGCACGGCCCGCGGTTGGCCAGATGTGGCGGCATATGTGGCCGATCCACAACGACGGGCGGAGATGCTGCAGGCAGGCCCGGGCTTTGCCGAACACATTCACTTCACAGGCCGGTTGGACCACTCCCGGTTGAAATCCGTCTTCCCCTGTGCCGACTTGGCAGTGTTCCCATCGCTGTTACCGGAGGCGTATCCGTTGGTGCTGATGGAATCGCTGTCCTCCGGCGTGCTGCCGGCAGCGTCGGACACCACGGGGCTGCGCGAGGGTCTGACATTGTTGGAACCACATTTGGGGGCTGCGGTGGTGGATCGACTGCGGTTGCCGATGGACCCGGAGGTGCGAGTGGCGGCGATTGCGCAACGACTCACCTCTTTGCTGACTCGGCCGACCGCCGACGACTCACACGAACAGTTGCGGTCGATTGCGGTCGCTGAATACGACTGGTCGGTGCGGGCTGCCGCAATGGCGGAGGCATACGAGTCGCTGATCGCTGCAACTCGCTGACGTCCGCACCATCGTGCGCGGGATGGCGGTTTCCTATCTGGAGCGAACAGGCCTACTATTCCTCGGGTATGGATGTGACGCTGCGAGTGCCTCGTGGCGCGCGACCGGCCCAAGCGCAAGGGAGGCCACATGCCAGAACTCAGCCAGTCCGTCCACTGGGTTGACTCCGCCGGTCAACAGCAGGGCCCGGAAACTCTCGAAGTCGTGCTCTCCCGGCAGGCGGCCAATCAGATTCCTCCGACCACCCTGATCTGGTGGGAGGGAGCCTCGGGCTGGACTCCGCTGCATCAAGTACCCGGAGTCAACTTGACCGTTCCGGCCCCGCCACCAATTCCCACCAGTGCAGTCGGCGACACCGGGGCAGGGTTGTCGCCTGCTGCCTCTGCCGCGCTGATGAGTGGTTTGACCGATCAAGAGTTGGATGATCAATTCATCGAACTCGTCGGTCGCAGTTGGGAGATGTACAAGGAAACCGAGTTCGCGACTTCGATTGACGAGGCCATGCTCGGTGGGGTGATTACAGCGTTGGTGGACTGTGGCTTTGTGCTGATCGATCTCAACACTGCCAGCCCGTGGGCGGCCATGGCCACAACCACCACGACTACCGCCGACGCCAGCCCAAATGTTGGCTCTACCGTGACGGCGGCGCATCACGAACTGCGGTTTGAAGAGCCCGCCTCCCACGCTCGGGTGCTGGTGTCGATCGAACACCTCACGCCCGACCCCGCAGTGGCCAAGATGATCGGGCACCGAGCGTCGGCAATCATCGGCTACGGCGAACGCGTGCCCAACTTCGCCAAAGTTGGACAAGCTGTTCGGCAAGAGATGCAAAGTTCGTTCATTGCGTCGCCGGAACCAGGGACGATCACGTTTGACGCCGACCTATCGTCGGGGTACGTGTACGCGCAGATCGATCTGCTTCTGGAGCTGGGTCGCTACGTCAGCGACGATCTCGCCGTCGACCACGACATGTTGCGCCGACACCTCGCCAGTGTGGTCTACACCATGAAGACCTTCATCAACGCCCGCTTCGGAAGCTGAGAGGACATCGCAATGGGCCTGTTCAACGCCATGACAAGTCATGCGCACAAATCCGAACTGCGGGAATCCAAAGACGAAATCGTCTGCGGTGAAATCATCCGTGGGCTGTCGCATCGCGACTGGCGCTGTTTTCGGATCGTCGCCGATTCCGGCCAGCAAACCGTGGGATTCAAGTTGCCCGGTGACCCGGTGCTGCATGCGGTCTACATTGTGATTGACCGCAAAACCGGTTCCGGGGCAATCTCCTCCGGATTGGGTGCAGGCAGTCGTACGGTCCTCGGGTTCACCGCGGAGATGCGCAACAAGGTCTCTGATCCGGACGATTTGGCGATTATGTGGAAGACCGATTTCGCCAACATGTTCAAGATCCCGGTTGCCGGCGAAGTCCGGGTCAACCATCAATTGAATACGGTCAACGCTCGCACCTATCAACTCATCAACTTGGACCAATATGTCACCGGCTCAACAGTCAACGCCGAGCCGTTGGTGGACTGGATCGTGTCTCAGGTCGATGCTCTGCGTGAAAACTTGCGGCCGCTGAAGAAGTGACGCAACTTCGCAAGAAGTAACACAGTGTCGGACGCTTCAACCACGACATCGCATTGGGCGGGCTTGGCGGCCGGGTAGGTGCCATACTCCCGAATGATGGCTAGCCGAGTCGCAGATTGGGGCAGATCGTGCTGAAAGTGGCCGAAGTCGGCAACAAAATGAGTAAGCAGGAGTACGAAGCGGCGGTACCAGATCTTCGGGTGGGTTTGATCAATGCCCAGTACGATCTGCGCAACGCCGACTTTCCCGTCATCATCTGGATCGCAGGTGATGACCGCCTGGCCGCAAACGAAACCGTCAATCGGCTCAACGAGTGGATGGACGCGCGGTTCATGAACACTCTTGTGTTCGCGGATATGAGTGAGGAAGAGGCAGCCCGGCCTACCCAGTGGCGGCTCTGGCGCCACCTCCCGCCCAGGGGACGGATCGCGATTTTTGCCGGCGCCCTGATGCGGGCAGCCGTGCAGCGAGTGAGCGGGGAAGTCAGCGAACGTCGGTTTAGTAAGTGGCTGCGTCACACCTCTAGCCTGCAAAATCAACTCGTGGCTGACGGTGCGCTCGTCTTGAAGTTCTTCCTGCACACGCCGGCTGACAAGCAGCGCAAGAAGCTGCGCAAAGCGGAAAAGAAGCCGGACCAAGGCTGGCGCGTGGACAAGCGCGACTGGATCGCCTTGGACCAGATGGGGCCGCGGATGCCAGTGGTCGAACGGATCTTGCGTGAGACCAGCACCCCGGGTGCGCCGTGGATGATCGTGGAGTCCACCGACGCCCGCTACCGTGACGTCACCGTCGCCCGCACCATTCTGGCTGCGCTGAACGCCCGCCTGGAGGAGCCGGCCATGAGCGGGCCAGCTTTGGCCGACTCAGTATTTGGCGATGTCGATGCGGCGGCGAATGTGCTCAGCGGCGTGGATCTCACCAAACAACTGGATCGCACCACCTACCGCCGTGAGTTGGCCCGTTCCCAGGCGAAACTGCACAAGGTGTCACTGGAGGCGCGCAAACGAGGTGTCAGCACGGTGCTGGCCTTTGAAGGATGGGATGCGGCCGGCAAAGGCGGCGTGATCCGCCGCGTCACCCAATCGTTGGAAGCTGGTGACTATCGGGTGATTCCGGTGGCGGCTCCGACCGAGGAGGAACGGCAGTACCACTACATGTGGCGATTCTGGCGCGACCTACCCCCGGCTGGACGCTTCGTGATCTTCGACCGCACCTGGTACGGGCGCGTGTTGGTGGAACGGGTGGAAGGTTTTGCCACCCCGGCCGAATGGCAGCGGGCCTATGACGAAATTAATGATTTTGAAGCTCAGATGATCGAGCGGGGATTCTATGTGGCCAAGTTCTGGCTACACATTTCGCCCGAAGAGCAGCTCGCCCGGTTCCAGGCACGGGAAGAGACCCCGTACAAGAAGCACAAAATCACCGATGAGGACTACCGGAATCGGGACAAGTGGGACGACTACGTCACCGCGATCGATCAGATGGTGCTGCGCACCACCTCCATCGGGGCGCAATGGCACGTGGTGCCGGCAAACGACAAGTACTACGCGCGCATCGCAGTGCTCAAGAGCATCATCAAGGGATTGCAGGGGACACTGCGGTAGGTCCGTGAGTTCACCGGGTTCCGGGTTTAGTGCGCCAGGTTCCGGTTTCCGACCCGGTCGGTCCCTGCCAATTCGAAGTCTGTGAATTCGAACTCTGGGCACACCACGCAGGTCACGAGCGACCAGCCTGGAGTGGCGACTGTGGCCCGCTGCCACTGCTTCTTCGCGATGAGTTGGCCGGGAAGTCCCGTAGCAGAGCCATCTACCCGAGCCACCTGCTCGGGCGCTGGTGCCGCGCCGAAACCCCCGGTGTGCAGGAGCAGCGGAGCACCGGCGCGCCAGAGCCACAGTTCCTCACTGGAGTGCAGACGGTGCCACGCGCTGCCGTGGCCAGACTCCAAGAGATAGAGAATTGCGCTTGCAGCACCGCGGATGCTGTGAGCCGGCTGGCCCGCTGTGAGCTCTTCGGTGGTCAGCGGGGTTTTCGCTGTCCACATCCGCCGAAACCAACCCCCTTCCGGGTGCGGGGCTAGATCCAGCGCCGCCACCACCTCGCCAGCCGGAGCGTTTGGCTTGATCATCGCGGATGTGCTGTCGTACGCACCGTCAACAGACAAGCGGAACTCCAGCGGGTGAGTCGCCTGGCACGGGCTTCAGCGGCCAGTCGCTTCCCGTCTCAGACGCCGGGGAGTTGCAGGTCGTCCGCCCATGGGCGCATGTCGCCTTCGGGCAGATGGGTGTCGGCGGGGTGACCTTCGGCAATCTGCTCAACGTGTGGTGCATCGATCCAGGGGTCGTGCATGTCAACGATTTCTGATGGGTTGGCCAGGCGGTCGGTGCCCAGGTTGAAGTGGACGTGTTCGGCGCCAGGGTGCGGGTTGTTCGGCAAGGTCATCACCTAGTTTCTTGATCGGGGTTCGCCGTGTAGACGAGTGCGGTTGGGTATTGCACGGCACTAGCCTGCGCGGTATCGCGGCAAATGTCACCCCCTACCTGACGGTAACTTTTCGTGTCGCGATCCACGGTGTTGCTCGGTTGCCCGCGCCAGCGATACTTGGGGGGTGGATTCCGCCCGTAACCTCATTGCTGCTGGAGACCGCATCACAATTCTCACCGGGGCAGGTGTGAGCACAGCAAGTGGCATTCCAGACTTCCGTGGCCCCAACGGCTTGTGGACTCGAGACCCGAGTGCGGCCAAACTGTTTGATTTCGAGGCATACCGCGCAGATCCGGACTTACGCGTGCGGGCATGGCAAGCCCGGAGCTCCCACGAAGCTTGGAGTGCAGCCCCAAACGCGGCACATTTCGCCATCGCAGAGTTAGAAGCGCAAGGCCGGGTGCGAGCCCTGATCACCCAAAACATTGACGAACTGCACCAGGCGGCAGGAAGCGGGGAGCACGCCGAACTTTTGGAGGTGCACGGTTCGCTCAAGCGCACCGTGTGCTTGGAATGCGGACGTCGCGGTTCCATGAGCGCAGCCCTCGCGCGGGTGGCGGCCGGAGAGCCTGATCCCGCGTGCCTCGATTGCGGCGGGGTCCAGAAATCCGACACGATCTCGTTTGGTCAACCACTGGAAACAGAGGTGTTCACGGCTGCGGTCCACGCCGCTGCCGAGTGCGACGTGTTCCTGGCCGTTGGCACGTCATTGCAGGTGTATCCGGTGGCAGGGCTCGTGGACATCGCCATCGCTGCTGGTGCCGCATTGGTGATTGTCAATGCCGAACCAACCGTGTTCGATGAGGTTGCAGCCGCAGTGGTGCGCGACCCGATCGAGGTGGCTCTGCCAGCCCTGACGCGCCGGTGAGAGCGTGGCGAGACTAGGCAGGTGGTGACATCTGGAGCTCGCTAATTCGGCGGTGGGGTTGGGACGATCACCGGCTGATTCCAGTCCGTGAAATCCACGAAGGTGCGAAATTGCGCTGACAGGCCGAAAGTGTCCACTTCCGCGTTGACCTGCAACGACTGCAAACTTCCTTGGCTGTCGGTGCGTATGTTCATCACGATGTCGGTGCGATCGCTCCGGCTTGCCAACTGTTCGCCCGCGTCTGCGCTCAAGCCTAGTGCCTGCGCCACGGCAGGTGTCACCACGAGTGTGCACGTGATTTGCAGCCCCCCGTCTGTCTGCGGCGTGCTCGCCGTGGGTCGACACCCATTGACCAAAGCCGCGTACCCGGTCAGGCTGCCGAGGTTGTCGGTGAGTGGATTGTCGGTCTCGGGGGTTCGCTGCCAGGATTCAGCAGCGGTGCGCACATATGTGGCTGTGCTGGTGCTGAGCACCTCCACTCCTTGCGCCAAATCCGCTGGAGTGAGCCCCAAACCGCTCAGGCCGATGGTTTCCAGGTCTGCAGCATCGAAGCCCGTTGCCGTCACTCGATAGAGACCGCCGTTCGCCGACACGTCGGTGTCGCCCTGCACGGACCAAGACCCGGCCAACGACGGGCCGATTGACGACACAGTCACATCGGCTCTGGTTTCGGTGCGAACTGAGGTGGCGGTAGCCAGTTGCGCTGTCACCGCTGCAAGCTCGGCCGACGATTGCGAGTTGGGTCGTGGCGTTGTGGGAGTGGGCGTCGAGCTACCAGCCGATGCGCGCACTCCAGGCCGGCTGATCTGGGTATAGGCCACGAGCCCCGACAGCAGCAAAACTGCCACTATCACGGCCGCGAACACCGTTCGACTGCGATCACTTTCGCTGGACATAGACTCCCCACTTCGGCGGATGACACACCCTAGTCGAAGCGCTGACATGTGCCTGAAGTGGTTGTGCCCGAAGTCGCATCCCACTAAACGTCACAGTCGCCACCTCCCGCAGCCGGGTAGTGTGGTGGCATGAGCCCAACAGTCGCACCCAAGGATCATGCCGGTGGTGCCGATCCCAGATTTTCGGCGTGGGTGATGTGGGCCACGTATGCCGTGGGTGCGGTCGGGATCTTCGTTGGTTTCAGCAGTGTGGCTGCCGATCCGCCAACTTTGGGTCTGGGCACGTTCTTGGCCGTCGGGGTCACCGGCGTGCTCTCGTTTGTTCGGCATAGCCTGCTTTTTCGTTCGGATGCCGCCCGGATGGGATGGGATTACGGCAGGCGCAACAATTTCCAGATCGAAGTGGG
This sequence comes from uncultured Actinomycetes bacterium, assembly GCA_964627505.1. Lineage (GTDB taxonomy): Bacteria > Actinomycetota > Actinomycetes > S36-B12 > UBA10799 > JACJWR01. The sequence continues at coordinate 8,101 of CAZVKB010000041.1, forward strand.
CTTGGCAAATCTGGCCTGGGGTGCGGTTGCCATTGCGGCGGTGGTGCTGGACTGGGGAATGGCGGTGGAGGCTGCCATGTGTCTCACCATGGGCTGCTACCTGCTCGGAGTTGCCATCATGCAAATCGTTGCTCCAGGTGGACAACGGCGCGCGCCTGGGCCACTCATTGGCATCTCGAGTTTTGCGGTCGCCCTCGTGGCATTGGGAACAGCCGGAGTCGTTGCGCTGGGCTAAGCATGCAACGCACGAACCGGCGCCGCAACGACGTGCTTGCCGCTGCGGTGCCGACTCTGCTACTTCTTTTTGGACTTCCGGTTCTTCAGTTTGACGGCCGCTGCGTCCGTGGCAGCCACTCCCACCGCCTGTAGATAGGCAGCTGCCTTTTCTACTGCGCGGGCGGCCTCTTGCTGCGCCTTCTTGGCCGATTGCGTGGCAAGGCGAGCCTGCTCGAGCGCGTGCTCGGCGCGCTCTTGCGCCTTCTGCGCTTGTGCGCTTGCTTTGGCGCGGGCTTTATCCGTCTCGCGCTCGGCGCGCTGGCGGGCCTTTTTGGACAGCTCACTCGGTTTGGTCTGCATCGTTTTGGCTGCGGCTTCGGCCTGCGCGAAGAGTTTGTCCTGCTGGGCTTGCAGGGCACTTTGGCCAGCTTTGGCTTTGCGCTTCGCGTTCTTCGCGGTCTGACTCTTGCTCGCGGACTTGGGCTTGCCGGCAGCTTTGGCGGGCTTGGCCTTCGCGGCAGCTTTGGCGGGCTGCGCGGGCTTGGCCTTCGCGGCAGCTTTGGCGGGCTGCGCGGGCTTGGCCTTGGCGG
>CAZVKB010000041.1:9006-17318 GCA_964627505.1 uncultured Actinomycetes bacterium
GCGGCAGCTTTGGCGGGCTGCGCGGGCTTGGCCTTGGCGGGCTTGGGCTTCGCGGCAGCTTTGGCAGTTGTGCTCGGCGGGTTCGCGCCACCATTGCTTTGGCGCCAGGCCGCACTCACGGTGGCTGCATCAGCCATCGACATGGTGCTGGTGGCAGACGTCGCGGGCACCCCCACCTCAGCGATCAGCGGCAGCAGTTCGGCTGTCGACGTGTTCAGTTGGCGGGCTAACGCCCAGACGCGGACGCGGGCGGGTGTGTCATTTGTGCTCATGACAGGCGATTGTTTCAGGCAAGCACCCGTTTTGCACAGACACCAGCCAATTCGGCAGGATCGCTGCCATGGCTCGCAATTCGGGTGCGGGCGTCACGAACTTTGGATCGGTGTGGCCAACTCCGCAGCGATGATGGTTCGGACGTGGGCGGCCAGTTCTTCGGCACTCATGCTTTCCACGACCGCAACCGGCACTGCGGGGAGAGCCGTCAATGAAATGTTGTGGCGGCCCTGGAGCAGAAAACCGTGTTTCGGCAAAGCGTTGTGTGTGCCCTTGATCACGATGGGCACGATTGGGACGCGCGTCTCCTGCGCCAGCTCAAAGGCGCCCAGCTTGAAAGGGCGCATCTCGCCCGTAAGGGAGCGTGTGCCCTCGGGGAAGATCATCACTGACGAGCCGGCAGCAATCGTGCGTCGGCAGGCAGCGAACATGGCCACCACGCTTTCCCGATCGCCTCGACGCAGCGGGATATACCCGTTCAGTCGCATGTTCCAGCCGATCACCGGAACCTTGAACACCTCGACCTTCGACACCCACTTGAAGTCCCGGAAGAGCCGAAACATGATCAGAATGTCGAGTAGGGACAAGTGATTGGCAACGAGCACATAGGTGTGGCCGTGCTCGATGTTGTGTCGACCGTGGACGTGCACCCGCCAGACCGGATTGATCCAGATATACAGGGAAGCCCAAAAACACGTGAAGCGATGCAAGGCCACTTTGCGCGGACCGAAAGGGGCGGTGACAACCCAGAGCAATAGGGCGATCGGAAAAAACAGCAGCGACGTCACGCCCACGAAGATCCAAAAGGCCAATGACCCGATCTGTTTCATTGGCGCAGAATAGTGGGTGGTGCAACCATCTTGTGTAAGCCTTCCATCGGCGCCTACGCGTATTAGCATGACCCCATGACATCTTGGCGAGTTTCTGGGCGGGTTGTGCGGACGACTGGGCTGTTCGCAGCCGCAGTCTTCACACTGGGAGCACTCTCGGGGTGCGCGGGAGGAGACTCAGCGAGTTCCTCATCTGCGAGCGCCAGCGTCAGTGGGTCGGCGAGTTCCAGTCAATACAACCAGCAAGGGGAAGCGGCAGCAAACGAGTTCTTTTCGCTACTGCAACGTCAGGACACCGCTGGGCTGGACACCTTCTTATCGCCGGCATTTCAGGTAGTGCGGGCAGACGGTTCGGCATCGAATAAAGCTGAATACTTGGCCGACCCGCCGAAGGTAGCGGCGTACGAAATCTCTGATGTCGACACCACAGTAGATGGCAACATCATGGTGGTTCGCTACACGGTGACCACCAAGGAGACCATCGACGAAGAACTGTACTTCGAGGACCCACGGCCACGGCTGAGCGTGTTTGTGAAGTCAGGTGACACGTGGCAGTTGATTGGGCATGCAAACCTCAACTCCCCCGAGGGTGCCACCCCCGAGGCCGTGCCGACGCCATTGCCTTCGGCGAGTAATCCGGCGTCCCCGGCGGACACTGAGATCGCGGAGGCCACCCAGAACGCCTTCTTTGCTGCCTTACAAGACGGAGACTTGGTGGCGTTGGATCAGTTGCTGTCTCCGGCATTCCAACTCGTACGGGCTGACGGTTCTACGGCGGACAAGATGGAGTACATGGCGAATCCCGCCAGGATGGACTCGTTCGAACTCACTGACTTTGTGGTCTCCCGAGACGGCGACGTGATCGTGGCACGCTTCAATGGATCCACCCAAGAAGTGATCAACGGCCAGACCTACGGCGGCACGGCGGCACCGCGCTTTGCCGTGATGGTCAAAGAGGGCGACACGTGGCGGATCGTCGGGCAGGTCAACTTCAACCTCGCCGCTGATGGCGGGGCGAGCGCCAGCCCCACAGCGACGGCTGCCAACTAGCTTGAGCAGTTGGCACTGCTCACTTGAACTGTGGACAGGTGACGCTCCACCCGGTATGCGCTCATGCGACCTGCCGCCACGCTGTTAACCATCAGCCCAACTGAAACCCTGCGCCTCCACCGCATCCACCACTCGGTTGTGCCATTGATAGGTGAAGATGAAGAACGCTGTCAGCGGCACGAACATGAGCACCACTCCAACATGGGTGAGCGACAATGCAACGGCCACGGAGAACAGCCCAATCACAAGTAATCGGCTGGGCAGGCCGCCCAGCAGGGCGTACTGCTCGATTGCCTGATCGCGCGCTCGGGCGAAGGCGAGTACGAATACGGCACCTAAAACGATCGTAAGAAAGGCGAACGGTACGCCGCGGATGCTGGATTGCCATGCCGTCGCAATGGTGACGGCCAGTGAGCCGATGAGTAGCCAAAACAGTCCGCGCAAGCCCAGCAGTCGCCGATTGGACAACTGTCGATAGAGCGCGATCTCGCGATAGCACCACACCAACCACCACATACCCAACGTTGCGCAACTGCGGAACGTCATGCTGGCCACATCAACTCGGGCTAGGTACGGCGCACGCGTGGGGTATCCACCTCGAGTACGGTCTGGAATCTCCGACACACAAGCCTCCTGGGGGAAGTGAGCATGTGTTGTCCATACCCATGATCGACATCTCGATACCCCAAGATCATCAAGAGAGAGATGACTCACACAGGGCGATCTGGCTAGGGTGACGAACTATGGCGGGTGCAGACATCACTGTTGTGGTGCTCATCGTCATCGGCTTCGGGCTGGTGGCGCGCCGACTAAACCGTTGGAATGTCAGCGCACCCATGCTGTTCCTGGCCGCAGGTGCCCTGGTGTTTGGCCTGGGTGCGGGTCTGCCGGTTGCCGCTCCGGAAGTCCATCTGCTGGCCGAAATCACCTTGGTGCTCGTGCTCTTCCACGATGCTTCTACCGTGCGTTTGCGGGCGCTGCGATCGGACGCCGCGCTGCCGATCCGGTTGTTGCTCATCGGATTCCCTTTGGCTGTTGCCATGACGTTTGCGGTGACCACCACGATGTTTCCGGCGCTCGGGGTGGCCGGGGCGGTGCTGATTGCCGCTGCGATCACGCCCACTGATGCCGGTTTGGGTGCTCCCACAGTGCTCAATCCCGAAGTGCCGATCCGGATTCGGCGGGTGCTCAACGTAGAAAGCGGATTGAACGACGGACTCGCGACTCCGATCGTGCTGTTTGCGCTCTCAGCTTTGGCGGTGGCTGAGGAGCGCGCCGAAAATCCCCTGTTGGAGATGGCTCTTTACCCCGTGCTGGTGGGGCTTGCGCTGGGCGTGGTCGTGGCGTTGGTGTGCGCAGCGGGGCTGGATTGGTCGCATCGCAAGGGTGCCAGTTCGGCGCGATCCCGCACTGTGGTGATGTTGGCGGTCCCGTTGCTGGCCTTCGGACTGGCCGAAATGCTGGAAGCGAATGTTTTCATCGCCGCCTTCGTGGCCGGGTTGGTTTTTGGGGCTGCCTGTCGCACGCAGCGCAGTGAACCCGCTGTGGCGGAGCTGCTGGAAACCACCACCGATCTGATGGGTTACTTGGTGTGGTTTCTCGCCGGAGGGTTGCTCGTCTCGGTGTTGACTGCTGGCTTCCAGTGGCAATGGTTGGTGTTGGCGGTTTTGGCCTTGACGGTGCTGCGAATGGTGCCGGTGGCCCTGGTGCTCATTGGTTCCGGGTTGGACTGGCGCAGTGTGGCGTTCATCGGTTGGTTTGGTCCGCGCGGATTGGCCACCGTGATTTTCAGTCTCCTGGCGGTCGAGACATTGGGCACCGACAATCCGGTGATCGACACGACCGCCGGCGTGCTCAGCATGGTTGTGCTGCTGTCGGTGTTCGGCCACGGGGTGTCAGCGGGGCCGTGGGCGCGACGATACGGCGCATGGGTGAGTCGTCACCCGGATCTCCCCGAAGCTGCAGTGTCGGCGCATCCGGCGGTGCGTGGTGGGATCGGGCGAGGCACTGATGCGGAACCTATCGAAAACGGCAAGCGCCCGTAGCGCACGTTGTTGGTTTTCAGGGAGAGTAGAAGTGGTCTGAGTTGACCGCTGCTGCGGTGAAGTCACGGAGCTTTGTGGCCGAACATACGGGTTCGCTTTATGGCTGCACCTACTATTTCGCGCATTCGGGCACTACCGTGTGCCAATGATCAATTCTTGGCGCAGGCTGGCCGTTGCCGCGGTTATTACCGCACCGCTCTTCCTCGCATCCGCCTGTACAACGGAATCCGGCACTGAGTCGTCACCATCACCGACGAGTAGCAGCGCACCGGCTGAGATCGCGCAAGCCACAGGTGTGAGTGAAGCGACGCAAGCAGCGTTGCAGCAGCAACTCGCCACGCAGCTGGCTCAATTCGATGTTCCCGGGGCTGTTGTCGCCGTATGCGTGCCTGGCAAAGATCCCTATGTACTTACTGAGGGGGTATCGGACGTAGCTGCTGGCACTCCAATGACCTCAGACCTGGTGTGGCCGCTGCGCAGTGTGACCAAGTCGTTCACCGTCACGCTGCTGCTGCAGTTGGTGGATGAGGGCAAGATGTCTTTGGACGACACCATCGGCACCTGGGTGCCGGGTGTTCCCAACGGGGACCAGATCACGTTGCGCGAACTGGCCAATATGACCAGCGGGGTCCCGGAGTACACCACGCAAGCCTGGATCGATGATTTTCTGGCGGACGAAGACCGCAACTTCACGACACCGGAGTTGATTTCTTACGCCCTGGCCGAGCCAGCGCAGTTCCCACCTGGCTCGCAGGCCGTGTATGTCAACACCTCGACATTGTTGATCGGGCAAGCTGTTGCCGCTGTCGCAGGCGCGGACTTCCCGACGGTGCTGGAGCAGCGCATCTTGACACCGCTTGGTTTGACGAACACCGAATACCCGCTCACCGCCAACGATTGGAGCGGGCCTCATCCCACGGGCTATCAGCCGAACGCAGATGGCCAGCTTGAGGCGCAGGTGAACAATTTCACGGTGTTCGGGCCAGCTGGGCAAATGACCTCAACGGTGCCGGACCTGTGTCGGTGGGGGTCCGCTCTTGGTCAGGGTGAACTGCTCACGCCGGCAACCCAGCAGGCACGCATCCAAGGTCAGCCGCTCGCCAAGGGACCTGACTACGACATCTATGCCCTGGGGATCGGCCAGGTGGATGGCTGGTGGGGGCACACCGGGGAAGGTTTCGGGCACACCCTGTTGGTCATGAACAACCCGGAAACCAACGTCACTGCTGTCGTGCTGATGAATGAGTCGAAGGCGGCTGAGCATGTACCGACCTCCTACTTCCGTGCTGTGGCGGGTCAACTTTCTACCGTGGGAGCCCAAGAGTGACAAACCATCAGGCACGGTCATCTACCCAGCCCCGGCTGCGCACGCGGCGCAGTCAGACCAGCCGGATGCGGCGGAATCTGACAGCTTTCGGTGCAGCCTTTGTCACCTTGACCGTCGCCGCATGCGCCAGTCCACAATCCGACGACCAAGCAGCCGGTGTGCCGGTGATTCCGGGCATGAGCCAATCGGCGATCGACATCATGAATGCTCCCGCATACGCCAACTCCACATGGGCGGTGACTGTCAACGATGCCAATACGGGCGAGTCTTTGGTGAGCTACAACCCGCAGTCATTCTTGGAGCCAGCCTCAGTCACAAAGACCTACAGTGTGGGCGCAGGATGGTTGCAGTTCGGACCGGATTCTCGGATTGTGACGCCAGTGGTGCATACCGGCACCATTGCCGAGGGGCAACTCGACGGCGATCTGATCCTGGTGGCCAAGGGCGACATCACGATGGGCGGCCAAACAGGTCCAGACGGCAAGGTTGTGTTCACCAATCTCGATCACAACGATGCGAACCTGCTGCCGGGAGCAACGATTGCAGACAACAACCCGTTGGCGGGACTTGATGAACTCGCAGCCCAAATCAAGGCAGCTGGCGTATCTACGGTGTCTGGCCGGGTGGAGGTCGATGACCGTTTGTTCATCACCGAGGACCTCGGTGAGAACGACGGTCCGGTCTCGCCGATCGTGATCAACAACAACTTGATCGATGTGGTGACCACGCCTACATCTGAGGGTCAACCGGCGAGTTATCGGATGCGGCCGGAAGTCTCCCCATGGACCGTCGACAATCAAGTGCGCACCGTCGGGACAGGCGGGACAACCGAAATTGATATCGCTTCGACTGTTGACGGCGTCATCACGATGACCGGGACCATTGCCACCGATAGCGATCCTGTGCTCAAGGTTTGGCATGTCAGCGATCCCGCGACGTTCGCCCGTACGGCCTTTGTGGAGGCGTTGGGACGCGCTGGAATCACGGTGACAGCCGCACCAACCGAGCCCAACTCCCTACTGGGGCTAGGCACCGCCGACGAGGTCGCCGCACTACCTCAGGTGGCGGCTCTGCAAGGTCTGACATATGACCAAAATGCCACCTACATTCTCAAGGTCAGCTACAACCGAGGGGCACAGACGCAAGTGTGTCTGTTGGCTGTCTCAGCGGGTAGTCGGGACTGCGACGACGGCTTCCCGAAGATGGCCGAGGTGCTCTCGGCGGCAGGCATCGATCCCAGGGGCGCTTCCCTGGTGGATGGCTCCGGATTGCCCGGCAACTACATCACTGCCGACTCGGAGACGCAGTTGATGTCAGTGTTCGCCAAGCGACCAGATGCTGCGGCCTGGCGGGCAGCGTTGCCCACGATGGGTGTGGACGGTTCCATCGCTACGGTGCAGACCGACAGTCCGGCTAAGGGTCAGGTCTCGGCGAAGACGGGCACCTTGGGAAATGCTGATCTGCTCAACTCCCGGTTGCGAGTGGAGACCAAAGCACTGGGCGGTTACATCACAGCAAAGTCCGGCCGACAACTAGCAGTCACAATCATCGTCAACCAGGCGATGTTCAACGACATCCAAGGTGTGTTCACTGCCAACGAAGACCTCGGCAAGATCGCTACGAGCATCTGGGAGCAGTACTAGCGCGGGTCGCAGCGACCGAGTCGCACATGAGTGCTCGACCTGGATTGGGTTCGGGCACTACGCCACAATTCGAACCGACACCGATCCCAGCCGGGCGTTGGCGGTGAGTGACCCTGCGCCGTTGCCCACGGTGGTGCTCTGGCCGCCGGATGCCGTGGCAGGCGCGGGGGCGCCTGACGCGGTAATGATGCTGGCCGATCCTGCTGAAGAGTCTGCCGTGATCACGACATCGGAGCCGGGCAGCGCGGTCACGCGCGCTGAACCTACGTCTACTGAGATGCTGGAATTGCCGACGAACAACCAGTCCACATCTGCAGACGCGCTCGAGACTGACAATTGCAGTGGACCCGAGCCTGGACCCAACTTGGCCGAGCCGGCCTCCAACCCGACCGACACCGGTGCCCGCACACCGGCAAGCTCCAGCGAACCGGCCACCGCCAGCACGTCCAGCGGCAGGAATGGGTTCACCCGGATCGTCAGCGTGGATCCAGCGCGGGTGCCGGCATCGAGTAGGCGCAGAAAAGATGATCGAGGTGGTTGTGGCGTGCCACCGTCATCGGCGAGGTCGGAGGTGATGAGCAACTCGTCGCCAGTTTGTTCGCGGCGGTGCGGTCCGACAACTTCGGCGCTGGTCACCTCCGGATCCGCGGTGATGGTGAGTTTGACTGCACTGCCACGCACGGTAATGCGGGCGATGTCAGGAAGGCCATCGACGGGAGATTGCGCGCTACTTGACCCGCCACTCGCTGCGGTGGAGGCGGATGCCGCCGGTGGCTCAGGTGGTTCCGAATGTGTCGCGGTTACCGCGTCTGCGGGGGATGGCTCGGTGGAAGTCAGGATTGAGTGAGCCTGTTCCGGGGAGAGCGCACCGGCAGCGACTGCATCGAGGATGTCTTTGAGTTGGTCGGCCATAGCCCAATGCAACGCTGTAGCCGATCGAAATGCAAGGGGTGCAGTTCGGCAACCGGCGCTATCGCCAGATGGGGTCGTCGTGCATCACGTCCATGATTGCAGCGGGACTAAACGCGGCGCGATCGTGAGTTTCCGCAGACATGCTGTTGTGGTTGATCAACAATGCCGATTGGCGATCGGAAACGGGGAAGAATTGCGGGTTGTAAGACCACATTTCGGTGGTAGAGGGTAC
>CAZVKB010000041.1:17418-21616 GCA_964627505.1 uncultured Actinomycetes bacterium
GGATCATCGGTGCGGGCGGCGAAAATCTCCCATGCCGTTGCTTCGGCCCGGGAACCGAATATGACGGCCCGGCCAGCGCTGTCGCGGCCACCTCCCGCACTCCAAGAAATCCCCGCAGGGTCACCTGGGAGATCGGCTTCGCGTTCCGCGATCACAGTTGAACCGATCACTCGGATGGTGTAGCGGGCGACACCAACTCGGTGGAAGTCGAATGAATTGAGCGCCGAACTTGCGCTGGTCGTCATCACATCGGCGAAGAGCGTGAATGTGGTGTCGTCATGTGTGATCAGGGCACTGGGCCAAAAGTACCTCGGTGCGCCGGCGGGGTCGGCGTATACCGTCGGCAACAGTTCACCCGTCGAGGCGGCCCGCAGGCACCCATCCTGGGTGAGGAAGGCGGCGTTGTGTCGCATGGCAGTGCCCGGCCCGATTGTGGGTGGAAGCTGCCCGCCGCTAGGGTCCGTGAAGTTATCGGCGGTGATCACCAGCGTTCGCCCGGAGCCCAGGCGCGCGGCTAGAATCCCGTCCCCACCTGCGAAGACGCGCGGATCTGCCGTTGTGAAGAGGTTCGCAACCTCGGACGCGTTGGTGGGGGCAGGGGTCGTGCAGAGGAGCGACGCGGCGGTGCCGCCGTTGGATTCTTCGTCAGCACGGGGCAATTGCCATGAGGCCAGCGCGCAGCCTGCGGTCATGAGACATGCGCAGATCAGCACCAAGGCGATCTGAACAGAGCGTGAGAAACTGCGCGATTCGCCGGTTGGAGTTCGCAGAGGTTGCTGGATGAGGTTCATGAGCAAACCCCCTTCCACCTCTCATTTTACGCGCCTACCTCGCTTTCGTGGTGGCCTGGCATGGGGCAAAGTCGTTGATTATCAACATGTTTGGCGAACCAGTGCGGGACATTTCAGGGGATGAGAGACAAAAACATCCGCGGCTTCGCTGCTCGCGCGCTCAATCAACAAGAGCGCGAAACACCGAAGCCGCGGATGCCTGGCTGCTTGCTGGTTGGTCGTTCAGGCGTTGTCCTCAGCAAGTTTGGCCATGGCGGCGGCGCGCGTGGCCGGGTCTAGATCGTTGAGGCGGGTCTCGATGTCATCGACGGCAGCTGTGGCTTCTGCGTCCACTGCCCGCATCTTCAGCACCACCACGACCCCGACCACAACAGCAGTGGCGACGACAGCGAGCAAAAGCTTCTTCTTCATTGGCTTGCACCTTTCTCGGATTGTGACGCGGCCTACCCACACTGATTGCCCAGTGCCGCGCCGCTGCTCTTCACAGTAGTACGACGTTGGGGCGCAAGCCGATGTGGCTGGTGCGCCAGGGGGCAGCACCGCGCGGGTGAGAGTGCCGTGCGACTGTCACGCATTGCAGTAGCCTCGGCATGTAGATGCTGACCAGAACCAGGTCGCGGATACGTCGATGGGCGGGTGCCGTCCGAAGGGTTGGAGGTAGCGGTGAGTGTTGCTGAGGCGAAGCCTGCGGTAGCTGCATCTGGTGCGTGGTATGCCAAGAGCGCCCAGGAGACGGCGGCCGGTGTCGGGGTCGATGTTGCGCAGGGATTGAGCGTCGAGGAGGCAGCGCGACGGCTTTCGGCCAACGGTCCCAATGCGCTGCCAGCCGAGGCGCCGCCCGCGGGTTGGAAGATCTTCCTGGGTCAATACAAGTCCTACATGCAGATCATTTTGGTGGCGGCGGCGATCGCATCGCTGGTGATTGGTCAGGTGCGCACTGGGGTTGCGGTCCTGGCTATTACGGCGTTGAACGCGCTGGGTGGAATGCGGCAACAAGGTAAGGCCGAGAGTGCCATGAATGCCCTGCAGTCCATGCTGAAGACCAGTGCGCGGGTGCGCCGTGGCGGCTCCGAGGTGACCATCGACGCCGATCAGGTGGTGGTGGGCGACGTGGTGCTGCTGACGGCTGGTGATGACGTGTGCGCAGACGGGCGGATCATCGCGGCGTCCTCACTGCAAATCGACGAGTCCGCGCTCACGGGGGAGAGCGTGCCGGCCTCGAAAGGTGCGGCTGTGCTCACCGATGCCAATCCGGTGTTGGGCGATCAATCGAATATGGCGTTCATGAACACTCCGGTGACTCATGGAAGCGGGGTCATGATCGTCACGGCCACCGGCGCGGACACCGCGGTGGGCAACATCTCCGGGATGTTGAAGGCCGCACCGACGATGAAAACTCCGCTGACCAAGCAACTCGACACTCTGACGTTGTGGATTGCTGGTGCTGCCGGTTTGACCATTGCGCTGATGTTTGCGCTAGGTATTGCCCGCGGCGAGTCCACACAGGTGATTTTCACGACTGCGATTGCGTTGGCGCTGGCGGCAGTACCGATGGCCATGCCAACAGTGCTGCAAGTGATTTTGTCCAGCGGTTCGCGTGATTTGGCCGCGCATGGTGCGGTGGTCAAGAGCCTCGACTCGGTGGAGACCCTCGGATCCACATCTGCGATCAATTCTGATAAGACCGGCACCCTGACCATGAATCAGGTGACCGTGGTGGAGGTGCTTGACCCGACGGATCGATATGCGATCACGGGAATGGGTTACGGGCTCGAAGGACATGTGGAGCACACTGCGGGCAATTCCAACTCGATTGAAGCGTCGATTTTGCCGTTCCTGATCGCCAACGATGCCAAATTGATCAACGGCAAAGTGGTGGGCGACCCGACCGAGGGTGCGCTCTTGGTGCTTGGCCACAAGGTCAAACTCGACGTGGAAGGGACGCAGGCGACGTATCCACGTGTGGCCACGCTGCCATTCGATCCGACCTACAAGCTGATGGCGGTGTTCTGCGAAGCCAAGGACGACCAGGGCCACGATGTGGTGCGCATGTTCGTCAAGGGCGCGGGACCGGCAGTGCTCGGACGCGTGTCGACAGCACTGGTCGATGGTGGCAGCAAGCCGTGGACAGACGAGGCGGGTAAGCGGGCCGATGCGGAAATGGCTCGGTTGGGGGGCAAGGGCCTGCGCGTGATGGCTGCGGCCATGAAGGACTTCGATCCGGCTGATTTCGACCCACATGGGGACCTGCTGTCGCTGGTCACCGATCTGCAGATGACGGCAATTGTGGGCATGATTGATCCGCCCCGCGCCGAGTCGCTCGATGCGGTGAAGGCGGCCCAGGACGCCAACATTCGGGTCCGCATGGTCACCGGCGACGATGTTGTCACCGGGGCTGCGGTGGCTAAGCAGTTGGGCATTCCGGGCGAAGCCATCCTCGGTTCGGAACTCGCGGCGATGAGCGAATCCGAACGGCTGGAGCGCATTGACAACATCGGTGTGGTCGGTCGGGTGGCGCCGGAACACAAGGTGTTGATGGTGGAGACTCTGCGCAAGAAAGGCGACGTTGTTGCCATGACCGGTGACGGAGTCAACGATGCGCCGGCGATCAAAGCCGCGGACATCGGGATTGCCATGGGGACCGGCACTCAGGTGGCGAAAAACGCAGGCCGGATGATCCTCACGGACGACAATTTCGCCACCATCGTGCGCGCAGTTTCGGAGGGTCGCAAGCTCTACGACAACATGCTCAAATACATCAGGTTCATGATGGTCGCACTGGTGACTTATGTGGTGACCTTCCTGATGGCGAGCTTATTGAACATCGCCGGTGGGCAACCTTTCTCGGCCACGCAGATTCTGTGGATCAACTTCGTGATCACCGCGCCTGTGGGCATCGCACTAGGGCTCGACAAAGAGACGCCAGGGCTGATGAAGCGGTTGCCACGGCCGCGATCGGTCTCGATCATGACTCCGGCGGTGTTGACCACAGTCGGGCTCGTGGGACTGTTCATGGCTGTGTCGATCAACGCGGTCATCGTGTTCGGCGAAGGTCGCTATGGTCAGGCTGAGGTGGCCAGTACGATGGGGTTGGTGGCGTTTTCGCTGATGCTGGTTGTGGCGGCGTTTGAGTGTCGTGACGAGAAGACCACAATTCTGCAATCCGAGACTTTCGACAACCGCACTCTCAATATCACTGTGTTGGTGGAACTGGTGCTGGCGGTCATGATCGCGGAGGGGACGTTGCTCACATCCTTCCTGCGCACGGCGGACCTGAGCGGCTCGCAGTGGCTATTCGGTGCGGCTCCAGCTGTGGTGCTGTTCCTCGGGTGGGAAGTGGGCAAGGCGATCGCCCGCAAACGCAGCGCCGGCAAGCCAGCCATCGCCGAATAGCCGTCGCCGGGCTC
>CAZVKB010000042.1:0-21276 GCA_964627505.1 uncultured Actinomycetes bacterium
GCCCTTGAGCGAATCGGCTTCAGCCGTGCATGAGTCTAGTGGTTGCGGGCAGCGGCCAGGATGTCGGCGAGAAACGCCCCGGTGTAGCTGCCCGAAGTGGTGGCCACCGTCTCCGGCGTGCCCGTGGCGACGATCGTGCCGCCACCGGACCCGCCCTCCGGCCCGAGATCGATCACCCAGTCCGCGGTCTTGATCACATCCAAGTTGTGCTCGATCACCAGCACGGTGTTGCCGGTGTCCACGAGACGTTGCAGGACCCCGAGAAGTTTGCGAATGTCTTCGAAGTGAAGACCTGTGGTGGGTTCATCGAGCACATAGATGGTGCGTCCGGTAGCCCGTTTCTGCAGCTCAGCTGCCAACTTCACCCGCTGGGCCTCGCCGCCGGAGAGCGTCGGAGCAGGTTGTCCGAGTCGCACATAGCCCAAACCGACGTCCACGAGCGTGCGCAGGTGTCGGGCGATGCCAGGCACCGGGGCGAAAAAATCGGCAGCGGATGCAATCGGCATATCCAGGACCTCCGCGATGGTGCGGCCCTTGTAGTGCACCTCCAGCGTCTCGCGGTTGTAGCGGGCCCCGTGACACACCTCGCACGGCACGTAGACATCGGGCAGGAAGTTCATCTCGATCTTGATGGTGCCGTCGCCAGTGCAGGCTTCACACCGGCCGCCCTTGACATTGAACGAAAACCGACCCGGCAGATAGCCACGGATTTTCGCTTCTTCGGTTTGGGCGAAAAGTCTGCGAATGTTGTCGAAGACACCTGTGTAGGTGGCCGGGTTGGACCGTGGGGTGCGGCCAATCGGGCTTTGATCCACATGCACAACTTTGTCCAGGTGCTCCAACCCAGTCACGCGGGTGTGACGACCGGGCACGAGTCGGGCGCCGTTGAGGTCACGCGCCAAGACCTTGTAGAGGATGTCGTTGATCAAGGTGGACTTGCCACTGCCGCTTACCCCGGTGACCGCGACCAGACACCCCAGCGGGATCTCGACCGAGACATTGTCCAGATTGTGCTCCCGCGCACCAGCAATGTGCAAAGCCCGCCCGGCGGTCTGGGGTCGTCTAGCCAGCGGAACCTCGATGCATTCCCGACCACTGACGAACGCCCCGGTGACTGACTCAGGCGCAGCCAACAACTCTGCGACCGGACCACTGACCACTACATGTCCGCCATGCTCGCCTGCACCGGGCCCGATGTCCACCACCCAGTCGGCGGCTCTGATCGTGTCTTCGTCGTGCTCCACCACAATCAGGGTGTTGCCCAGATCGCGCAGGCGGATCAGAGTTTCGATCAATCGGTGATTGTCGCGTTGATGCAGCCCGATGCTGGGCTCATCGAGCACATAGAGCACCCCCACCAGGCCGGAACCGATCTGCGTCGCCAATCTGATGCGTTGGGCTTCCCCGCCCGCGAGAGTCGCTGCCGGCCGATCCAGGGAGAGGTAATGCAGACCCACGTCTACCAAAAACTGCAGCCGCTCGTCGATCTCTTTGAGCACTCGGGCACCGATGGCCACATCGCGCTCGTCCAGCTTGAGGTTGCGCAACACGGTGACGGCCGCTCCGATGGGCTGCGCAGCAATGTCAGCGATCGATCGCCCATCGATGGTGACAGCCAGACTGACCGGTTTCAATCGCGATCCCTGACACGCCGGGCAGGGAACCTCCCGCATGTATCCGGCGTACCTTTCCCGACCCGCATCCGTTTCGGCCTCGGCGTGACGCCGTTTGACATAGGGCACGACGCCTTCAAACCCGGTGGTGTACGAGCGATCCCGACCGTAACGATTGCGGTATTTGACCGAGACCGATCCTTTTTGGCCGTGGAGCACGGTGTCGCGCACTTCGGCCGGCAGCTCACTCCAGGGGGTGTCGAGGTCGAACTCCAGCGATTCCGCGAGCGCGCCCAGCAGCCGAGTGAAATAGTCCGCGCTGGCCCCGCTGCTCCAGGGTGCCACTGCGCCGTCGGCGAGGCTGCGTGCCGGGTCCGGAATCAATAGGTCGGGATCCACCTCGTTGTGGACTCCGAGCCCAGCACACTCCGGACACGCCCCGAATGGGGAATTGAAGGAAAACGAGCGCGGTTCCAATTCTTCAAAGCTCAGGCCGTCAAACGTGCAAGCGAGATGTTCGGAGAACGTCCGCTCCCGCTCGGGGTCATCGACTGGCAGGTCCACGAACTCCAGCGTCACCGTCCCGCCGGAGAGCCGCAGTGCGGTTTCGACGGAATCAGTCAGTCGTTGCTGCGCCGACGCTTTGACCACCAAGCGGTCCACCACCACTTCGATGGTGTGCTTCTCCTGCTTCTTCAGGCTTGGTGCTTCGGCGAGCACCACCACCTCGCCGTCTACTCGCGCGCGCGAGAAACCCTGCGACTGCAAGGTGCGGAAAAGGTCAACGAATTCGCCCTTGCGGGCGCGCACCACCGGCGCGAGCACATGAAACCGCGTACCTTCGGGCAGCGCGAGCACCTGATCGACGATCTGCTGCGGGTGTTGTCGAGCGATGGGCCGGCCGCATTCCGGACAGTGCGGCTTACCAATGCGGGCGAACAACAGGCGCAAATAGTCATATACCTCAGTGATGGTGCCGACCGTGGAACGAGGGTTTCGGGAGGTGGACTTCTGATCGATCGACACCGCTGGTGACAGGCCTTCGATGAAGTCCACATCCGGCTTATCCATTTGTCCGAGGAATTGGCGCGCATATGCGGACAGGCTCTCCACGTACCGGCGTTGGCCTTCGGCAAAAATTGTGTCAAACGCCAAACTCGACTTGCCCGAGCCGGACAGTCCGGTAAACACAATGAGCGCATCTCGCGGGAGATCCAGCGAGACATCTTTCAGGTTGTGTTCACGAGCTCCGCGGATAATCAGTCGTTCCAGCACTCCCATAGCCTAGAAGCCACCTCCGACTCAATCCTCGCCCGCTCGCTCGGAACCCGCATTGGCCGCGGGATTCTCCGGGTGGCGCGAACGCAACTAGTTTGCGGTTAGAATGTCGGCGGTACGCGCAGTGGTGACCGCACCACTGAGAGTGCTTGGCTTCCGCCGCAGATGTGCAGATGACTATTGGTGATCCGTGGTGGGAGCGCAGCGAACATTCCGCACCGCGCAGGGAAGGCAACCGTGGAAAGAGCGTTCGACGCCAGCGGCCTGCCCCTGGATGCGGGAGCCGACGTCTCCGACGATCCGTGGAATTCCCATGACCGCATCCCGCGCATCCTGCTGGTGGACGACGACCCCACCGCAATCTTGGTGCTGGGCGGCATCCTCAAGGGACTCGCCGAAATCCGCTTTGCGACAAGCGGTTCCAGTGCCTTGGACATCGCCCGGGAAGAGATCCCGGATCTCGTCCTGCTGGACATTGAAATGCCCGATGTCAGTGGTCTAGAGGTCTGCGCGGCCATGAAGAGCGACCCGATCCTGCGCGATGTCCCAGTCATCTTCATCACCGGCCACAGCACTGCCGAGGATGAAATCGCCGGACTGGCTGCGGGTGCAGTGGACTTCATCGCGAAGCCACCTTTGGCGCCGCTGGTGTTGGCCCGGGTGCGCACGCACCTGCGGTTGAAACTGCTGACGGACTCGCTGCGGCATTCCGCGATGGCAGATCCGGTGACCGGCGTCGGCAATCGACGCCAGCTGGAGTCAGTGCTCCCGAAAGAGTGGCTACGGGCATTGCGGGAGGGCTCGCCCATCGCCCTGCTCATGATCGACGTGGACTATTTCAAGGAGTACAACGACACCTACGGTCACCGTGCGGGCGATGTCTGCCTGCGCCAAATCGCCCAGGCCATCACCCAGATCACCCAGGGCTCAGCAGACCTGCTCACCCGCTACGGCGGCGATGAGTTTGCCCTGGTGATGCCGCGCACCGATGCTGATCTGGCCCAGGAGGTGGGTGACGACCTCGTGGCGGGGGTCGCGGAACTCGGCTTGCCCCACTCCTCGTCACATATCAGCGAAACTGTGACTGTCACTATCGGCGTGAGCGCGTTTGAACCGCTGCAAACCCGTACCGTGACACACACCGACTCGGACGCACCGCCCACTGTGATCGGCCCGGACGATCTGCTCATGGCCGCTGACCGAGCCCTCTACGCGGCCAAGAACGATGGACGCAGCCGGGCCTACTACCGAGCGATCCATGCAGCGGGAGCGGTGGCTCCGGCGGTTGTGGGCGATACCAGCGATCATGGCTAGAACGGTGTCCGATCGCCGGCGCTGGCTGGTCGTGGTCGTTATCGCAGTGGTGGGATTGCTGGTGTCCGTCCTTGGTGCATGGCAGCGGGCAGAGGCGAACAAACGACAACTCGAGGCCGACATCCAAACGGCAGCCTATGCAGTCGAGGTGCAACTGCAAGAGATCGTGGACACCTACGCTTACGGCCTGTACGCGGTGCGCGCCGAAGTCACTGTCACCGGCGCGCAAAACATCAACCGTGCCGACCTGGCAGAGTTTGTCACCAACCTCAATGTGGATCAGAACTTTCCCGGAGCCCGGGGATTCGGGTTCATCAGACGGGTGCCCTTGTCTGAAACCGAGGCCTTCTTGGCCGCCGCCCGCGCAGACGGTGCGCCCGATTTTGAGATCAAAGAACTCGGCGGGGCACATGACGAACACTATGTGATCCAGTACATCGAGCCGGTGGAGCGCAACCTGGCCGCCGTGGGACTGGATGTCGCTTCCGAGACCAGGCGGCAAGCTGCTGCCGAGCGCTCCATCATCACGAATGAACCGACCATCACTGCCCCCATCACCATCTTGCAGGCCACTTCGGCGCCGAGCCAGTCGTTCCTGTTGTTCCTGCCTGCCTACACGGCAGGAATGCCGCTAGACACTGTGGAGCAGCGCGAAAGGGCCGCCTTCGGTTGGGCCTACGCACCTCTCGTCACAGCCGAAATGATGAGCGGGGTGCAAGAATCTGGCGATGTCGCCGTCGGCTTGTCGTATCTCGCTCCCGATGGCACCGAAGAGTTGTTCTACTCGACACCCGGTTACCTCGGTGCTACAAGCAGCCCATTCATCGGAGACGAGACAGGCACCTTCTACGGCAGCACGTGGCGCATTGAAACCAGGGCTTTGCCCGGTTTCGGAGTTGCCGATCCCCTAGCGGCACCGCTGGTGGTGTTCGTCGTCGGGGCGGCGATTTCGCTGCTGCTGGCCGGAACAGTCAATCTGTTGTTGGTCGCCCGCCGCCGACGAGCGGAGGCAGATGCCCAACGACTGGCCCTCGAACGCAGTGAAGCCGTGGCGGCCGAGCGGCAAAGCATGCAGTACATCCTCGCCGGGATGAACGCTGGCACCTGGGAGTGGAACGTGCAGACCGGTGAGACCCGCTTCAATGAGCGCTGGGCGGAGATGATCGGATACTCAGTGGCCGAACTCGAACCCACCACTATCGAGACCTGGATGGAGTTCGCCCATCCAGACGACTTAGCGGCCTCCGATGCCGCGCTCACCGCACACTTCGCCGGCGAGACGCCGTTTTACGAAGTGGAAGCCCGCATGCGGCACCGAGACGGGCATTGGATCTGGGTGTTGGACCGCGGCAAGGTGACCACCTGGACCGCGGACGGCGCTCCGGAATGGATGTACGGCACCCACTCCGACATCAGCGAGAGCCGGGAAATACAACGCAACCTCGCAGCCAATGAGCAGATGTTGACCAAAACCGGTGCACTCGCCCGAGTTGGCGGGTGGCGAGTGGAACTCGCTGAAGATCCAGATGCCTACGACCTCGCCCAGGTTTTTTGGACTTCCGAGACACGCCGGATCCACGAGGTACCGGACGATTACCAACCAACGGTGGCTGACGGCCTCAGCTTCTACGCCCCGGAATCGCAGCCGATTATCGCCGCTGCTCTTGAGCACGCCCTCACCACCGGCGAAGGTTGGGATCTCGAGTTGCGGCTGATCTCCTACCTCGGTCATGAGTTATGGGTGCGGGCGGTGGGAGCCGTGGAGTTCGAAGGCGATCGAGTCGTGGCAGTGTCCGGCGCGTTTCAGGATGTAACCGAGGAGCATCACACTGCCGAAGAATTGCGAGCGGCGAAGTTGGCCGCCGAAGCGGCGAACGCGGCCAAGAGTCAATTCCTGGCGAACACCAGCCACGAGATCCGAACCCCGCTGAATGCTTTGGTGGGCCTGTCCTACTTGCTGCATCAGACCGATCTCACCGCAGAGCAGCGAGATCTCGCGGACAAACTGGAGTTCGCAGGCAAGTCGCTCGCGGCGATCATCAACGATGTCCTCGATCTGTCCAAGATCGAATCCGGTGAACTTGTGCTCGAGGAAATTCCGCTCAACCCAGCCAAAGTGGTCACTGAAGTGGTGGCCTTCATGAATCCGCAAGCCCAAGCCAAGGGGATCGAACTCCATCTCGAGGTGGACCACAGTGTGCCCGTGATGGGCGTGGGTGACGCCAATCGCATCCGCCAGATCGTCACCAACTTGCTGAGCAATGCCATCAAGTTCACACCAAGTGGCGGTGCGATCCAGACTCAGCTCACCAGCACCGAACGAACCCCGGACGCCGCCACCCTGCGGCTGAGTGTGTCCGACACCGGTGTCGGCATCACCGAAGAGGTCCAGCAGCGGTTGTTCACCGCCTTTACGCAGGCGGACAGTTCGACGAGTCGACGCTTCGGTGGCACTGGCTTGGGGCTGTCGATTGTGCGCCGGTTGGCGGAAATGATGGGCGGGTCTGCCGGGGTGCGCAGCACGCTGGGCGAGGGCAGCGAGTTTTGGGTCGACTTCACCTTGCCGATGCCCGGGGACCTCAGTTTGATCGCCGATCGCCATGGCATGACTGACTTGGAGGTGCTGATCGCCGAAGACGACGAAAACCAACGCAACGCGATTGTGTCATTGGCGACATCACTGGGCTGGCACACCGAAGAGGTGGCGTCAGCGAGTGAGGTGATCGAGCGCACCGCGGCGCGGATCGCCGCTGGATCGCCACCGGATGTACTACTGCTCGACTGGCAACTCGGCGAGAGCGATGCGCTGACAGCGTTGAATACGCTGGCCGACCAAGTTTCGCCCTCCCAATTACCGCCCACGCTGTTGATTTCTGGGTTCAACACCGACGTGGTGGCCGCACAACCACATGTCGAATACGTGGCCCGCATCCTGGCGAAACCGGTGGATCCCTCAGATCTGTTCAATGCGGTGAGCGAGGTGGTGGCGGGTCGTAGCCGCGAGGGTTCGGGCGCTGACACACCGAGTAGCACCTCGGGATCCCGGCTCGCCGGTGTGCATGTGCTCGTGGTGGACGACAGTGACCTCAATCTCATGGTCGCGCGCCGAATTCTGGAATTGCACGGTGCCCAAGTGACTACGTGCGAGAGCGGACACGCGGCATTGGACTTGCTCGCCAACCCCGAACAGACCGTCGACGTGGTGCTGTTGGACATTCAGATGCCGGAAATGGACGGCAATGAAGTCGCGCGCTACCTGCGCGCGAGCGACCAGCATGCCGACCTGCCGCTGATCGCCCTCACCGCTGGCGCTCTGGTGACGGAACGGTAGAAGGCGATTGCAGCGGGTATGAACGCTTTTCTCACCAAACCGTTCGATCCACAAGATTTGGTCACAACCGTGCGCGGTTTGGCGGGAAACGCGCCCGACAGCACCACCGCAGATGCGGCGGGCGAAACCGCAGGGACAACACCGCTCACCCGCGACGACTGGCCGATCGTAACCGGGATCGACGCTGATGTGGCTGCACTCTCAGTCGGCGGTGATCGTGAACTCTTTGCCGAATTGCTCACAATGCTGCTTTCGGACTACCCGGTACCGTCGCTGCCAGATGGCGCCCTATCCGAAACCAGCCGGGAGCTGGCGCGCACCTCTATGCATCGGTTGCGCGGTGCCGCCGGCATGTTGGGAGCAGGAACCGTGAGCGAGGCGGCCCATGCGGTCGAGTCTGCGTGTAATCAACAGGCCGCTGACGATGTGATCCGGTTACGGCTCGAACGCACCCGCTCGGCCTTGACAGACCTGGCCGCTGCTGCTGCGCCGCTCCTGGCGCCGAAGGCCTCTGGAGCCGGGGAACCTGCGCACCGGCCCGCATTGGCCGCGGCAACGGCTACACCGAGCGTCTCTGCACCTGAAGACGTGACGTCCCCAGCTGTGGTCGCCGGGCAAGCGCTGCTGGCGGAACTCAGTTTGCACAGTTTGGGGGCGCTGGAAGCCGTGGATGCCAACGCAGCGGACCTTGTTGAGCTGCTGGGGACAGCAACCTATGACACCGTTCGCGGGCACATCCGAGCGCTCGAGTTCCCGAGCGCTGCCGCCGTTGTGGCCACCGCCCTTGGCCCGGCGCACATCGCCGTGACCGCCGAGGACGACTGAGGTCAAAGTCCGTTAGCGTGTGCCTATGACCTATTCAGGCCACACGCAAGTGGGATCAGCACCAGCCGTGCGAGATCTCGGCACGCTCCATCTGACCAAACTGGCGGTCGGGCCGCTCGACAACAACGTGTATCTCTTGCGCGCCCCCGATGGCGAGACCCTGGTGGTAGATGCCGCTGCTGACGCTGCGGCCATCCTCGCCGCCACAGGCAACGGTCGGATCGACGCCGTGCTCACAACTCACTCCCATCCAGACCATTGGGGAGCATTAGCCTCGATCGTCGCCACCACCGATGCCCGCACCTATGCCAGCGTCGCGGATGCACCTGCCATCTCGGTTCCCACCACCACCCTGCTGGAGCATGGAGACCAACTGACCCTCGGCGCCGCCACACTCGACGTCATCTGTTTGCGCGGCCACACACCGGGCGGACTCGCGTTGCACGTGCAAGATGCGGATGGTGGGCACCATCTACTCACCGGAGATTCACTTTTCCCCGGCGGCGTCGGCCGCACCACCCCAGCGACGTTTCCCACATTGCTGGCCGATGTCCGCAGTCGGATCTTCGACCGCTTTCCAGATGCCTGGGTGTATCCCGGCCACGGCTGGGATACCACTCTGGCCGCCGAACGTCCCCACCTGGCGGATTGGGAGCAACGCGGTTGGTAGCGGGCTAGTCCTCGGATAGCGTGTGCGGTCCCCGGTCCCGCTCGGGGTGGACTGTGGCCTTGAGGGCACCGGCGTGGGCGATCGCGGTGGGGTCTTTGCGAACCTTCAGCCAACTTGCGACAGCCGTGATGGCGAGCACCAGGATGATCACCGCCAACGACATGAGCGTGTCGATTTCAGGCACCCAAGTCCAGATCCCGTGCGCCCAGTGCAGGATCAACTTCACCCCGATGAACCCGAGCACCACAGACAATCCGAGCGACAGGTACACCATCTTGTCGAGCAAACCGTGCAGCAGGAAGAACAACGCCCGCAGACCGAGTAGGGCGAAGGCGTTGGCGGCGAACACGATGTAGGGCTCACTGGTAATGCCGTAGACCGCGGGAATCGAGTCGAGCGCGAACAAAATGTCGGTACTGGCAATCGCGACCATCACCAGCAACATCGGCGTCCACAATTTGCGACCGTCGACCACCATGCGCATCTTGCCGTCGTTCCATTCTTTGGTGAAAGGCAGTTTGCGCTGGACGTATTCGACCAATTTGGAGTCGTCGACGTCCGGGTCTTCATTGCGGTGGCGGGCGAGTTGCACAGCTGTCCATACCAGCAGTCCGCCGAAGATCAAGAATGTGAAGGAGAAGTACTCCAGCATGGCGGCGCCGACGAGGATGAATACGGTTCGCGCAGCCAGGGCGAAGAGAATGCCGAACAGCAACACTTTCTGCCAATATCGGGACGGCACGGCGAACTTGCCCAGAATGATCACGAATACGAAGAGGTTGTCCACGGACAACGCTTTCTCCACCAGCCAACCTGTGAAGTATTCGGTCCCGTACTGCGGGCCCCAGAAGTACCAGATGCCCACCCCCCAAGCGATAGCCACGGCGATATAGAAGGTGGACCAGAGTGCGGCTTCCTTCATGCCGACCTCGTGCGGCTTGTTGGACACCACAAAGAAGTCCATCGCGACCAGCGCGAGCACAGCGACCACGGTCACGACCCAAGCCATGAAACTCACATCCACGAGGGAACCTCCAGTATCGCCGAGCGCAGCGGTCGAAAGTGTCAAGCGCAGCAGACATCCGCAGTCAGCGCGATGGGGTTCAGCCTAACCTGCGCGGGTGCGCGGCACCGAGCGCCGGTCCGCTGCGGCTGGGTGTATCCGCCAGATTAGTTGGCGCCTGCATCTGTCATCGCCCGCAACTCCTTCTTCAGTTCGGCCACCTCATCGCGATAGCGCGCTGCCATTTCGAACTGCAGTTGTTCGGCAGCAGTGTGCATCTCAGTAGTGAGTTCGGCGATCAGGGCGGTGAGTTCATCAGCTGGCAGCGCGGCATCACCGGTGCGGCCCTGCAGACGGGAAGTTCCCAACGCTACCGTCGCGCGTTTGCCGGTCCCGGTGCTCACGAGCAAAGCCTCGGTGTCGGCCTCCTCGCGCGCGATGAGATCGGTGATGTCGGCGATCTTTTTGCGCAGCGGCTGCGGATCGAGACCATGTTCGGTGTTGTAGGCGATCTGCTTGGCGCGCCGCCGATTGGTTTCGTCGATGGCCACAGCCATCGAGTCGGTGATGGTGTCGGCGTACATGTGCACTTGCCCGGAGACGTTGCGAGCCGCGCGGCCGATAGTTTGGATCAGGCTGCGGTGGGAGCGCAGAAATCCCTCCTTGTCGGCATCCAGGATGCTCACCAGGCTCACCTCGGGCAGGTCCAGGCCTTCGCGCAGCAGGTTGATCCCGACGAGGACGTCGTATTCACCCATGCGCAGCTCTCGTAGCAGTTCCACCCGCCGCAAGGTGTCCACTTCAGAGTGCAAATAACGCACCCGTACGCCTTGGTCCAGCAGGTAGTCAGTGAGGTCCTCGGCCATCTTCTTGGTGAGCGTCGTGACTAAAACGCGCTCGTTTTTCGCTTCGCGTTCGCGGATTTCGGCCAGCAGATCATCGATTTGGCCTTTGGTTGGTTTCACGACAATCTCGGGGTCTACCAGTCCGGTGGGCCGGATCACCTGTTCTACGACATCGCCGCCGGCTTTGGCCAGTTCATAGGGACCCGGCGTCGCGGACATGTAGACGGTCTGCCCCATGCGCTCGACGAACTCCTCCCAGCGCAAAGGCCGGTTGTCCATGGCGCTCGGCAACCGGAATCCATGCTCCACCAGACTGCGCTTACGCGACATGTCACCTTCAAACATGCCCCCGATCTGGGGCACGGTGACGTGGGATTCGTCGATCACCAGCAGGTAGTCCTCCGGGAAATAGTCGATGAGGCAGTTAGGGGCGGTACCCGGTCCGCGGCCGTCGATGTGGCGTGAGTAGTTCTCAATACCCGAGCAGAAACCCACCTGCTGCATCATTTCCAAGTCGTATTGGGTGCGCATCCGCAGCCGTTGCGATTCCAGCAGTTTCCCTTGGGTGTCCAATTCCTCGATCCGCTCGCCCAGTTCGGTTTCGATGTCTGCGATGGCCCGCTTCATGCGTTCTGGTCCTGCGACATAGTGGGTGGCCGGGAAGATATACATTTCTTGATCGTCGGTGAGGATCTCCCCGGTGACCGGGTGCAAGGTCATCAGCCGCTCAATCTCGTCGCCGAACATCTCAATCCGCACGGGGTGTTCTTCGTATACCGGGAACACCTCGACGGTGTCGCCGCGCACGCGGAAGGTGCCGCGGCTGAAGGCGACATCGTTGCGGCTGTACTGGATGCTCACCAAGTTGCGCAGCAGTGCGGTGCGGTCGAGGCTCTCCCCCACCCGCAAACGCACCATCCGATCGACGTACTCCTGCGGTGTGCCGAGTCCGTAGATGGCCGAAACAGAAGCCACCACCACCACATCCCTCCTGGTCAACAGGGAATTTGTGGCACTGTGGCGCAGGCGCTCCACCTCTTCGTTGATTGACGAGTCCTTCTCGATGTATGTGTCCGTCTGGGCAATGTAAGCCTCAGGTTGGTAGTAGTCGTAGTAGGAGACGAAGTACTCCACGGCGTTGTGGGGCAGAAGTTCGCGGAACTCGTTGGCCAACTGCGCCGCTAACGTCTTGTTCGGGGCCATCACCAATGTGGGACGCTGGAGTTTTTCAATCAGCCAGGCGGCCGTGGCGGACTTGCCCGTGCCGGTGGCGCCCATCAGCACGATGTCCTGATCGCCGCGGTTGATCCGTGCGACAAGTTCGGCGATGGCGGCTGGTTGGTCGCCGGCTGGCGCGAAGTCGCTGACCACTTCGAATGGGGCGACGCGACGTTGCAGGTCTGTCACTGGTCGGGCCATGGCGCCACGGTACTAGGTGCGTAGGTCAGGTTTACGGTTCCACCGCTGGGCTGGTGGTCTGAGCACAATTGGTCGGTGATCCCCTATCCTGGCGCGCATGGTCTCGATCGGCCTCACTGGCGGCGTGGGTTCCGGCAAAAGCACGGTGGCTCGACTACTGGCTGAGCGCGGAGCTTTCGTGGTGGATGCCGACGCGGTGGCACGGGAGGTGGTCGCCCCCGGTAGCGCCGGGTTGGCCGCGGTGGTAGCCGAATTCGGTCCGGCAGTGCTCGCCGCGAACGGGTCGCTGGACCGGCCGGCTTTGGCCGCGGTGGTGTTTTCTGACCACGCCGCCCGCGAACGGCTCAACGCGATCGTGCACCCGCTCATCGCCGCTCGCACAGCGGAGTTGATGGCCACCGCCGAGCCAGATCAGGTGATGGTGCATGACGTGCCGCTGCTGGTGGAGAACAATCTGGCCGGCGCCTACGACCTGGTGGTCGTGGTGATCGCCGACGACGCAACGCGGATGGCTCGGCTGGCCGAACGGGGAATGCCGAGGGACGAGGCACAGCGCCGCATTGCCGTGCAGGCCACCGATGAGCAGCGTCTGGCAGTCGCCGATGTCGTTTTGCGCAATGACGGCGAAATCGACCACCTCGCGACACAGGTCGGTTCGCTGTGGGCTGCAGTGACCCGCGAATGACCACCCGCCAGGTCACCGCAACTGCCTGGGTCATGATCGGACTGTCGATCCTCCTGCGCGGTGTGATCATCGCCAGCGGCGGGTTTTACTGGGACGATTTCATCCTGCAAGGCCGCGCCGCCCGACTGCCGCTGAACTTGGAATTCCTCAGTTACAGCCATGACGGCCACCTCATGCCGGCTGCGATGGCGGTGTCATGGCTGACCGAACGGGCGGCACCGTTGGAGTTTTGGTTGCCGGCCATGGAGATGTTGATCGGTCAAGCACTGTTGGCGATATCTGGATGGTGGCTGCTGCGCCGAGTCTTTACGGCTCGGCCTGGGACTCTGGTGCCGCTGGCGTACTTCTGCTTCACAGGGCTCACCTTGCCGGGCAACAGCTGGTGGGCTGCGGCGCTCAATGCCATTCCGCTGCAGCTCGCGATGGTGGTCGCCACAGCCGGGCTATTCGGGTATCTGCGAGGGGTGCAGCGATGGCGTTCCGCTGTGCTGGTGGTGGGTTCGGTGGGCGTGGCATTGGCGTTCTTCGAAAAGAGCGTGGTGCTGCTGCCGTGGCTCATGCT
The DNA here is from genome assembly GCA_964627505.1 of uncultured Actinomycetes bacterium. GTDB lineage: Bacteria > Actinomycetota > Actinomycetes > S36-B12 > UBA10799 > JACJWR01. The sequence goes on from CAZVKB010000042.1 coordinate 13,546, forward strand.
CGCGGCTTGGATTTTCGCCCCAGATGCCCGACCCTGGCCGTTTCTGCGGGATCAGTGGCGGCGCGTCCGCTGGCTATGGTTGGCGCTCTTGGCAGTGGTTGGCACCTACGCTTGGTGGTTCACGTCGAATCAGACCCGGGAGCTGAGCAATCCGGGAGTGTCCGAAATCGCGCTGACACTTCGACAGGCCGTCATCGAGGCAATTGCGCCGACCCTGCTTGGCGGTCCTGGCGGGTGGATGCCGGTGGGGTACGGCATGTCGGCGGCCGCCGCACCGACCTGGTTCACAGCGCTGTCGGTGATGGTGCTGATCGCGATGATCGTGGTTGCCAGTGCGACATCTGCCCGGGCGATTCGGGCCTGGGTGGCGGCGGGGTTGTACGTGATTGGAATCACGGTGTTGTTCGCACTCGGACGTACTGGTCTCGACGGCACGCCACTGCTGATGACGGCTATGCGCTACACCGCTGATGCCACATTGCCGCTGACCTTGGCCATCGGGTTCACTTTCCTGCCGTTGGCCGGCGAGCAGCCGAGCCCCCGAGCGTCGGCGGTTCGACATTGGATCACGCCGCGGCGTTGGCTGCTGTGGCCGGTCGCAGGTGCGTTGGCACTCCTGACGCTCTTCGCGACCACAGCCACCTTCACGGGGTATTGGGCGAATTGGGTGTCCTCGCCAGCGAAGCCGTGGCTGGCGAATGCGCGCACAAGCATGGCGGCGGACGCAACCGGGACGATCATCCGCCAGGACGTTCCGGAATACATCCTGTTCGGTTTGGCGAATCCGTATCACCGCACGGACTGGCTGTTGGCGCCGCTGCCACAGCGCCCAACATTCGCGGACTTCACCGACAATCCGCGCTTCATCAGTTTCGACGGCACGATGGTGCCCGGCCTGATCAATGGGGTCGCTTCGCCGCCGGGTCCCGATGGATCTTGCGGCTACCTGCTCACCGGCGACGGCCTGCACACCATTGCGCTCACGGCAGATGTCTTCGAGTGGGAGCATCGCGTGGAACTCGACTACCTGGCCAGCGCGGAAACTACGGCATTGGTGGCTCTGGGCACCGGTTCGCCGACAACGGTGGACATGCCCGCCGGACTGGGTCGCATGGTGGTGCTGGTGGAAGGCGGCGGTACCGCGGTGACTATCAGCGGCCTGACGCCGGGGGTGACGGTGTGCGTGAGTCGGGTGGCGGTCGGTCAGTGGCTGTCGGTGTCGGCGGCTCCCGCCGGCTAGCCGCAAAATCGCCCGCAAACCGTGTTATCGCCCATTGGCCTTTGGGCGACTTTGCGGTTTTCGGGCGATTTTGCCGAAGGGGCGCAGCGGCAGTTGCCTGGAGCCGGCAGGCGCTAGGTCAAGCGCACAGGGCTGACGATGTCGGCGTAGAGCAACAGCACGCTGACAACAATCAGCGTGCCGGCCACTGCATACGCCACGGGTAGCGCCTTCGCGACGTCCACAGGTCCCGGATCGGGTCGTCCACGCAGCCGCGCCAGTTGCCGCCGCGCGCCTTCGTAGAGCGCACCGGCGATGTGCCCGCCATCGAGCGGCAGCAGCGGTATCAGATTGAACAAGAACAGGAAGAGATTGACCGACGCGATGATCCCGATCAACTGCGCAAACTTCCACGACGGCGGCATATCCGCCCCCGCCACTTCCCCACTGATCCGGGAAGCGCCCACCACGCCGATCGGCCCCTCCGGGTCTCGCTCCCCATCAGAGAACGCCGCATCGGCCACTCCGACGAGTTTCGCCGGAAAGGTGAGAATCGCCGCCGCCGACCGCACGGTCAACGCCCACATCTGACCGGGTACCGAGGTGATGGGTTGCGGCACCAGGACAAACTCCGGGCCCACCCCGAGGAATGGCCGCTCTTCCACCTGCCCGGTGTCTTTATCGTTGACGATGACCGGTCGCGGCACCATGTCCAGGGTCACCGGCAGCAACATCTCGGAACCGTCGCGAATCACCGTCACGGTGGTGGGTCCAGCACCGTTCGCCGCCAGTGTTTCGGTGAATTCTTCCCAGGACGCCACCGGCTGCGCACCAACGGCCACCAACTCATCGCCCGCTTGGATGCCCGCTTCCGTCGCCGCGCTCGGAGCGGCCCCGTCCACACACTCCCCTGCCACGGACGTAGCTGAAGGGGTACAGGGGGTCACGTTGGCGACTTTCAGTGATGGCTCCGGCATCCCGAACCCCACGAACATCACCCCGAAAAGCACGGTGGCGATCACCAAGTTCATGAATGGCCCGCCGAACATCACTGTGAGTTTCCTGGGCACTGTCAAGTTGTAGAACGTGCGCTTGCGGTCTTCTTCGGTGATGACTTCCGCCTGGGACTCCTCGCGAGCCTGGTCGATCAACATGCCAAGTCTGCCGGTGCTCGACGGACGCATGGTGCCGTCGGGCTTCGGCGGGAACATCCCAATCAGCCGCACATAGCCGCCGAAGGGGATGGCCTTCACTCCATACTCTGTCTCGCCGCGTCGAAATGACCAAATCTTCGGACCGAAACCGACGAAATATTCGGTGATTTTGACGCCGAACTTCTTCCCGGGGAAGAAGTGACCAAATTCGTGCAGGCCGATCGACGCCAAGATCGCGACGACGAACAACAATACCCCAAATAGTTCCCACATCTACTCAGGTCACCTTTCCCATCCGTTGCCATCCGCCGCAGCCATGACGTAAGTATTCACACGCTGCGCGCAAGCACTCGCTGTGCAGTGTCCCGCGCCCAGTCCTGTGCAGAGAAGACGTCTGCCAAGGCCATGCCGGTTCCCTGCACGAACGAATCGTCTCCGAGATGCTCGTTGACCACCGCAGTGACGGTGTCAACAATCTCGGTGAAGCCGATGTTCCCACTCAGGAAAGCCGCCACAGCCTCCTCATTCGCGGCATTGAACACCGCCGGCGCCGTGCCGCCGGCCTGCCCTGCCCGCTTGGCCAAAGCCACAGCCGGGAATCGTCGATTGTCCAGCGGCGCAAACTCCCAGGTCGCAGCTTTGGTCCAGTCGCAGGCAGGTGCGACCTGCGGTAGGCGGCGCGGCCAGGTGAGGCCGAGGGCGATCGGCAACCGCATGTCGGGCGGACTCACCTGCGCCATGCTCGATCCATCAACAAACTCCACCATCGAATGCACGACCGACTGCGGGTGGATCACCACGTCGATGTCGTCGAACGCCATGTCGAACAGCAGGTGGGCTTCGATCACTTCCAGACCCTTGTTGACCATAGTCGCCGAATTGATAGTCACCACTGGGCCCATGTTCCACGTGGGGTGGGCGAGGGCTTGCGCCACGGTGACATCCACCAAATCTTCATGACTGGAGTTGCGGAACGGACCACCCGAGGCGGTCAGCACCAACCGACGCACCTCTGATGGCTGACCGGCCAACAGGCACTGCGCCAAAGCCGAATGTTCGGAATCCACTGGCGCAATCTGTCCCGGCGCAGCGGCCGCGCGCACCAGCGGACCACCAGCGATGAGCGACTCTTTATTGGCCAACGCCAGCACGCTTCCTGCGTCGAGAGCAGCCAGCGTTGGAGGCAGTCCGACTGAACCTGTGATGCCATTGAGCACAACGTCAGCCGCATGCGCTGCAATGTGCGTGGCCGCATCGGGGCCTGCAAGATAGCGCGGTGTGACGAAGTCGCCAGTGGTACCGCCTGCCAAAACGGTCACAGCCGCCTGTAGCTCCCGCATCGCGGTCTCGCGCGCTACCCCCACCACGGCGGGTCGATGAGCGACCACCTGGGCCGCCAAGGCGTGGATATCGTTCCCGCCGGCGCTGAGCGCCACCACCTCGAACTCCGACGGATGGGCCGAGATGACATCGAGCGCCTGGGTGCCGATGGAGCCAGTGGACCCCAGGATCACCACTCGCCGGCGAGTCACAAGTCGAGTCCGGTGAGCACCATGACTCGAACATCGGTGTAGTCGTCCATCGCGTGCCGCAAACCTTCGCGACCGACACCGGAGTGCTTGACGCCGCCGTAGGGCATTTGGTCCGCCCGGTAACTGGGTACGTCGCCCACGATGACGCCGCCGACATCGAGTGTGCTTTGGGCTCGGAATGCCACGCCGATGTCATGCGTGAAGACGCCAGCCTGGAGTCCAAAGCGGGAGTCGTTGACCGCCGCAAACACCTCCTCCTCACTGTCGAACACCATGATGGACATCACGGGCCCGAACACCTCTTCGGCAAAGCACTTTGCGGTGGGTGGCACATCAATCAGCAGCGTCGGCGACATTTGGGTGCCCTCGCGTTGGCCACCGGTGAGCACTTCTGCCCCCGCCGCCACGGCCTCCTCAACCCACGATTGCACCCGCTCAGCTGCCGCCTCATTGATCATGGGCCCCACCAAGGTCAGCGGATCATTGGGGTCCCCGGTGGCGAGATTGGCCACTTTCGCGGTCAATAAAGGTACGAAACGGTCAGCCAGACTTCGGTGCACAAATACGCGCTGCACCGAGATGCACGACTGTCCAGCTTGGTAGTTGCCAAACGTCGCGATACGGCTGGTGGCCCACTCCAAATCGGGGTCGCTGGCGTAATCCGGCATCACAACGGCAGCCGCGTTGCCGCCGAGCTCGAGCACCACGCGCTTGTGCGGCACTGCCTTCTGAATGGCGAAGCCCACCCCCTCGGAACCGGTGAATGAAATCACCGGCAGCCGGTCGTCTGCCACCAAGCCGGGCGCCTTGTCATCGTCCACTGGCAGCACCGACCACGAACCATCCGGCAGGTCGGTTTCGGCCAAAATCTCCCCGAGCAACAAGGCCGACAGGGGTGTCTTGGGTGCTGGCTTGATGATGATGGGCGCCCCGCAGGCGATTGCAGGCGCCACCTTGTGTGCCACGAGGTTGAGCGGAAAGTTGAACGGGGAAATCCCCAGCACTGGTCCGATGGCGAAACGTCGCACCAAGGCCATGCGGCCTTCGGCTGCGGGGTCGGTGTCGAGCCGCTGCAACTCACCGGAAAAGCGCCGCGCTTCTTCGGCCGCCCACCGAAATGTCGAGACTGCGCGCGATACCTCAGCCTTGGCCCACATCAGGGGCTTGCCGTTTTCAGCAGTGATGAGTTGGGCGTACTCATCAGCCCGAGCGGCAATCGCCGATGAGATGTGATCCAGGGCTTGCGCGCGCGCCGCAGCGGTGAGTCCGCGGGCGCGTGGGACAGCTGCCACCGCGGCGGCGACGGCAGCTTCGATGTCGGCGTCACTCGGTGCTGCGTAGGTGCCAACCAGGTGACCATCGAAAGGACTGTGAACTTCGCGCACTGCACCAGCGGTGACGGGGCGACCTGCGAGGAAAAAAGGAAAGTTGGGGGCCATGACCGTCACACTACCGCGGGGTCCGGCTGAACCCAAAGGGATGCGAAGCAACTGAAAAGCCGATCCATCATCCACTGATAGTGGGGTGAATAGCCCGGTGTGAGGGCGTATGTTGGAAAGCGATTGGGAGGCGAACATGGCAGGCCCGCGTCACGGGTGGCAGGCAGCTGCATGCCTGCTTCGAGGCCATGGCCGACCGGCCCGCCCGGCAGGTACCGCCGCGAAAGACACCGGATTCACCCTGATCGAGTTGCTGGTCGTGATCATCATCCTGGGCATCCTGATCGGCGTGGCGATTCCGATCTTCCTGCGGCAGACCAACCTCGCCAAAGAGACGTCCGCCGAGGCGATGCTCTCGGGGATGGGCCAGATCGCCTACATCGGCATCAACCAAGACTTGCCTGCACAGGGGCTGGTGGACGAGGTTGCGGCCGGTACCCGAACCGGCATCGCCGTGGATTATTCGGTGGGTGCAACGTCCTCCGCCAAGAACGACGTGGTGGCGCTGATTCCCAGCGGTGCAGTGCCGGGTCAGTGGTTCGGCGCGGTGCAACCGAGGCCTGGCCGCTGCACCATGGTCAACGTGAGTGATGCCAACGGGGTCATCGCCGCCCGGACAGTGGATTCGGTCAACGGCCAGTGTCGCGCCGATCTCAGTTCCACCATCCCGTTGCAAGCCAGTGACTTCAATAACACCATCACCAACCCACAAACCGGTCTGGTGGCCGGCAACCCCAGTTGGAACAATGGAATCCTCAGCCTGGGCTGGGGATTGCTGCTCAATCAGAGTGGCACCACCTCGTTCAACAACGGTTCGCTGGCGGCCAGGATCACCCTCGCAGCGGACGGAAACGCTACCGGCCTGGCGTTCCGGGGAAGTCAGTCCGTAGATGGCAAATACACCGGCTACGTCTACCAGATCGACCGCGGTCTCAACAAGATGGTGCTGTGGCGGTGGGAAGACGGTGTACAAAAACAGATCGTGAGCCAGATCGCACTACCCGCTGGCACCAACATCAGCGGTGCCAACGACTTGCAGGTGGACCTATCGGGAAACAACTTCACCACCAAGCTGAACGGACAGACAATCGAGAGCGGCGCGCTGCCGATCAATCCCGCCACGGGACAGCCATATGCCACAGGTACGGCCTACGGCATCCGCAACTCAACCGCGAAAACTAGTACGGTGAGTGACCTCAAACTCACCCCAACTGGCTGATCATGTCCACCAGTCGATCATGTTGCGGACCAAGCCGCAGGACAAGTTCAGCAGAGTCACAGGGATTCACCCTGATCGAGTTGCTGGTCGTGATCATCATCCTGGGCATCCTGATCGGCGTGGCGATTCCGATCTTCCTGCGGCAGACCAACCTCGCCAAAGAGACGTCCGCCCAAGCGCTGCTTTCGGGCATGGGCCAAACCGCGTACGGGGGCATCAACCAAGATCTCGATGCTGCTGGTTTGGTGGCCGAGGTGGCGGCCGGCACCCGCACCGGGATCACCACCACATACGCCGTCGGGGCGGCGTCCACCGGCCCCACGCAAGTGGTGGCCTTAATTGCCGCAGGCGCGCGGCCCGGCGAGTGGCTGGCCGCAGTGCAACCACGGCCTGGCCGTTGCACGATCGTGAACGTCACAGATGCCAACGGGATCGTGCCCGCCCGCACCCTGGACGCGGTTAATGGTCAATGCAGGGCCGATCTCGGGGCTTCGATTCCGCTGAGCAGTGCAGATTTCCAGACCCGAATCGGGAGTATGTACAACACCTCGCTAGGCGGTAGCGCACAGTGGAATGCTGACGGCACCGTGTTGACGCTGCCCACGGGTGTCGTGCTCAACACCTCCGCAGCGGCTCAACTACGCAATGGGTCCTTCGCTGCCACCGTGCAATTGGGCCCCAACGCCAACGGCGCGGCCTTGGCGTTCCGAGGCAGCCAGGGTCCCAACGGCTATTCCGGGTTCACCTACCAAATCGATCCTGGAGCTGGCAATCGGCTGCTCATCAGACAGTGGACCAATGGCTCTGAAAGTGTCCTGAGATCCATTCCTTTTCCGTCCGGCATGAATATCCGAGGCTCGAATAGCCTGCAGATCGACCTCAGCGGCGACACCTATACCGCGAAAATCAATGGCCAAACAGTGGGCACTGGCACATTACCCCCAGGTTATGACGGAACCGCGTACGGCTTCCGCACCTGGAGCCCATCTGATCCTGGCAACACTTTCAGTGACATCAAGATCACTCCCACGAACTGAACCATCGGCTGAACGTCTCACCGGATCGAAACCGTTTGGATGTGCGCGGGACGAAGGCGGTCAGCGTAGGCTAAAGATGTCGAATTCTGCTTAGGGGTCACAGCATGTCTACTCGTAACGAGCGTGAGGGA
>CAZVKB010000043.1:0-19939 GCA_964627505.1 uncultured Actinomycetes bacterium
GTGGAGATGAGGACAACGGGATCGTTGTCGGTGGCGTCTAACGTGGTCCACGCGATCGGCCGATTGCACTCTTGGGCCCACTGCGCTGCCGACGTGGTTTTTCCGAAACCCGCGGGGGCCACGAGTGCGAGCACCGGGGGGTTGTCCGCACACATGGTCGCCAGCAGTCGCTCGCGGCGAATGTCTGCAGGCTTGGCTTGCGGTCGATTCAGTTTCGAACCCGGAACGAGGACCGGACCGACACTCACCGCCCACATAGCTTCGGCGCGCAGGTCACGACGCTCTCCGGCTGACATGGCCCAAGAGTAGGGTGCTCGGTTCGCATTCGCCGAATACTTTGCCAGCCACTGTCGTGCGATTCACCCAATCTGGGGGATGACGCACGAACGCCAGATGCGGGGTAATGAGGCGTTACGACGTAGTCGCCGGTTCGGCTTACGCAACCCACTAGTGTCAATCGACCCGCCACAATCACCGTCGACGACCACCACCGACCACCAGGAGTTGGCTGCTTGCCGGACAACGTCATGCCCAAAGGCTCAACGCAACCTCCCGACGCACCGACGAGCGATGGTGCCGCAAAGATCTCTTGGTTGCCACTCATCGCACTTGCTGTCGCGCAATTTGTCATGGTCCTCGACCAATCGGTGATGAACGTCTCCATCAGCCAACTTGTGATCGACTTTGACACCACGGTCACCACGATCCAGGCCGTCATCACGCTCTATTGCCTCGTCATGGCCATGTTTATGCTCACCGGCGGCAAGATCGGCGACATCATCGGCCGGCGCAAGGCCTTCGTGATCGGGCTGATCATCTACGCGTGCGGCTCGGCGATGACGGCGGTGGCGCCCACCGTGGCGGTGCTGACGTTGGGGTGGTCGATCCTCGAGGGCTTGGGGGCGGCTCTGGTGCTGCCGGCACTGGCCGCGCTGATCGCCGGCAACTTCCAGGGCAAAGCCCGCGTGACTGCATATGCGGTGATCGGCGGTGTGGCCGGGGCGGGGATCGCCGTGGGGCCGATCGTCGGCGGCTGGGCCACCACCGAACTCAGTTGGCGCGTGGTGTTCCTCGGCGAGGTCGTGCTGGTGCTGTTCATCCTGGCGCTGAGCAAGTTCCTGGCGGACGCCAAGCGGGAAGGGCCGAAGATCCATCTGGACTTCGTCGGCACAGTGTTGTCGGCGGCCGGGTTGGGGGCCATGGTGCTCGGGGTGCTGCAGTCCACCACCTGGGGTTGGGTGGTACCAAAAAATTCACCGGTGGAGCCGTTCGGATTTGCCCTCACCCCGTTTGTGATCGTCGGGGGGGCGGCGCTGATCTGGCTGTTCGTGAAGTGGCAGCGACACCGGGAGGCGGCGCAACGCGACCCACTCGTGCACTTGGATCTCCTGAAGATCCCCGTGTTGCGTTCGGGCCTGTTTGGTCTGTTCACCCAAAATCTGATTCTGATGGGTGTGTTCTTCGTCGTGCCGTTGTATCTGCAACTGGTACTCGGTCTGGACGCGCTGGAGACCGGTATCAAGATGATTCCGGTGTCGGTCACCATGTTCCTGGCCGCAGCGGTCGGGTCGCGGTTGTCCACTCGCTTGCCCGTGCGCAGCATTGTGCGGGCTGGGCTGATCGCCGCTGTAGTGGCCATGGTCGCCCTGGTGTGGACCATCAAACCCACGCTTGACGATTCTGCCTTCGCCTGGTCGATGGCGCTGTTGGGGGTCGGGATGGGCTTGATTGTGTCGCAGTTGGGCAATGTGGTGCAGTCGTCGGTCGACGAATCCGGTCGCGGTGAGGCCGGCGGGCTGCAGTTCACAGGTCAACAACTCGGGTCGTCGCTGGGGGTGGCGCTGATCGGCGCAATCGTGCTGGCCGGCCTCACAAGTGCTTTTGTCACCAACGTGTCGGATGACCCACAAATCAGTGACCAAGTGCAATCCCAGGTGACGATTGCCGTGGAACCCGGGATTGACTTCGTCAACGCCCAGCAGGTGGGAGCCGCTGCCGAGGCTGCCGGGATCAACGAGGCGGAAAGCGCCGTGATTGTGGAGTCGTACTCGGAGGCGCAACTGCAAGCCCTGAAGGCGGGGTTGTTGGCCGCGGCATTCCTGGCCTTGATTTCGCTGGCCTTTACCAAGGACTTGCCATCGAAAGTGCCCGAGTCGGCGATAGCGAGCGCCCTGCAGTCTTCGCCTGTGGGGTGACGTGTGGCCCGCCCTGATGGATACTCAAGTGCACACTCGCACTTCCCCCGCTCAGGGGGAGGACGGCACCGTGAGACTGACGGTAGACATGCCCCACCAAACTGGAGGTTCCTGACGTGACACCCTCGGACGTCACCCGCGCGGTCGCTGGACCCCCGTCCACCATGAAACGTGTGCTCGCGGTTATCTCGCTGATCGCCATCACCTTGACTGTCCTGCTCGCCGTGATCTTCCTGTTGAAGCAGCCCATCTTGCTGGTCGGCACTTTTGTCGGCCTCGCGGTCGCCGGTACCGGCGGTTGGTGGCTGATCACCGAGCAGAATCCCCGCCGCGCCTTCGGGATCGCCTTGCTGGTGATCGGTGCCTTGCTGGTGATCGCATCGTTCTGGTGGGCGAGTGCCAACAGTGAGGGCGCCCTCTGGCGGCTCCTACTCCTGCTGGTTTTACTGGCGGTAGCGATCTCCACTGCGCGGGGGGCACTCGTGCGCAACCTGCACGACATCGACCGGATGCGCGCCAACCGCGTGCAACCCACACACCCGGTGCTGATCTGCAATCGGAAGTCCGGCGGCGGCAAAGTGGACAAGTTCGGCCTGCCCGAACTGGCTGCGGAGCTCGGGGTGGAAGTGGTCTTCTTAGAACCCGGCCTAGACCTGGCCCAAATAGCCCGGGATGCTGTGGCCCGCGGCGCCGACTGTCTCGGGATGGCCGGCGGCGATGGTTCGCAGGCGCTGGTGGCGTCGATCGCCATCGAGACTGGGGTGCCCTTTGTGTGCATCAGCGCCGGTACCCGCAACCACTTCGCGCTGGACCTTGGCCTCGATCGGGAAGACCCGCGCAAAGGCATGATCGCCCTGCGCGACGGCGTGGAGCGCTTCGTGGACTACGCCACCGTGGGTGATCGCCTCTTCGTGAACAACGTCTCTCTGGGCGTGTACGCCACCATCGTGCAGGAGGACAGTTACCGCGATGCGAAGACCGAAACCACCAAGGAGAAGTTGCCGGAACTCCTGGGGCGCCAGGCCGAGCCATTCGACTTGCAATTCGACACTCCGGACGGCCAACACATTGACGGCGCGTTTCTGATCCTGGTGTCCAACAACCCCTACGTGATGGGGCCGTCGCTGAACATTTCGCAGCGCAACGCGATGGACACCGGCAAGCTCGGCGTGTTCGCAGTCAATGCGGCCACGGGCGCCGAAGCCGGAAGGCTGATCGCCCGCTCCACTCTCGGCCTGGGCAAACGGGATCCCAACCTGCATCAATTTGAGGCCACCACATTCGAAGTGCAGTCCCGCTCCGGACGGGCGTTAGCAGGGGTCGATGGCGAGTCCTTGGACCTTCCCACCCCGTTGGAGTTCCGGATCCACCCCCACGGGATGCGGATTTTGATGCCCGCCGACGACATCCTCACTGCGGAACGGCGCCGCGCCCGCAACGTCAATGTCAAGGATCTCCTCACCGTCGCTGCCGGCCATGTGCCGTCTAGGCTCCAACCCACTTCCCCTAGTTCGGCCCGCTAAAAACCTGACTTCCCGCACTATTTCGATCACCGACCAGAGAGCAGACCGATCGTGGCCAAATCCGGCAAGCAGCACAAGAAATCTGCGAAAGCGACATCCACCGCAGCGGCCCCGGCCCACGACCGCCGCTTTCCGCGCCCGGACCGAGCTTTGCATCTCACACCGGCCGAACGGGTAGCCGTCGGAAAGGCCGCCCGAGCCCAGACCCCGCGCTCCAGCCAGGCGGTATTCGACCCCCCTGCCACCCGTCCTGACCCGGTCGCCCTATTGGAGTCGCAAGCGGCCTCCCGAGTGCCGGAACTGGTGCCGATTCGCTATGGCCGGATGCTGGAATCGCCATTCACGTTCTACCGCGGTGCCGCCCTGGTGATGGCATCCGACTTGGCCAGCACCCCCACCTCCGGCATCCAGGTGCAGGCATGTGGCGATGCCCACCTGTCCAATTTCGGCGCGTTTGGCTCCCCAGAGCGCTCGTTAGTGTTCGACATCAACGACTTCGACGAAACCAACCCAGGACCTTGGGAGTGGGACGTCAAGCGGCTGTCCGCCAGCCTTGAGATCGCTGGCAGATCCCGCGGGTTCAACACCAAGGAGCGACGCGCAGTCGTGCAGGAATCCGCCAAGGCCTATCGCAAGACCATGGCGGACTTTGCCGCGATGCGGAATCTCGACGTGTGGTACTCCCGCTTCGACATTGCCTCCCACATGACTGCGTTGGAGCGCGGCTTCGACAAGGCCACCATCAAGAAGGCGCACAAGACGCTGGCCAAGGCCCGCACCCGGGACTCGATGCAAGCACTGGCCAAGTTCACCGAAGTGGTTGATGGCCGACGCCAGATCGTCAGCCAACCCCCGGTGATCGTCCGTGTGGACGATCTTGTGGCCGGCGGCGTGTATGAGGGTCTCGATGTGGAAGAAGAAGTCCGCAAGATCATCGCCGGTTTCCGATCATCGTTGCAGTCGGATCGCCGACGTCTGCTCGAGCAGTTCGACTACGTCGATCTGGCGCGCAAGGTGGTGGGTGTGGGCAGCGTCGGGACCCGCGCTTGGATGGTGCTCTTCCTTGGCCGCGATGGTGAAGACCCGCTATTCCTGCAGGTCAAAGAGGCCCAGGACTCCGTGCTGGAGGGGTTTGTGGGTCGCAGCGAGTACGAAAATGCTGGCGAACGGGTGGTTGCGGGCCAACGGCTGATGCAATCTGCCAGCGACATCTTCCTCGGCTGGGACCGGGTGATGGGCAACGATGGTGTGGAGCGGGACTTCTACATTCGCCAGCTCCGAGACTGGAAAGGCTCCGCGGAGGTGGATTCCATGACCCCGGCGATGCTCAAGGAGTACGGCACCATGTGTGCCTGGACATTGGCTAAAGCGCACGCCCGTTCCGGTGACCGGATTGCCATCGCGGCCTATCTGGGAAAGAGCGATGTGTTCGATCGCGCGATCGTGGAGTTCTCCACGGCTTACGCCGATCAGAATGAGCGCGATTTCGATGCCCTCAAGACTGCGGCCGACACCGGCCGGATCACCGCCACCTACGGCGTCTGAAGATTTCCTGCACGACCACCTCGACGAAAGGCACCATCATGGGATTTCGGGACCGCATTAGAAACGACGACGGACCTCAGACACTTCGCTACCAGATGCGCGAGAAGTTGATGTCGATTGGCGATGACTCGTGGATCGAGGACTCCAACGGGCAGCGCGCGTTCAAGGTGGATGGCAAGGCGTTGCGGGTGCGCGACACGTTCAAACTCAAGAACGCCGATGGCGACGTCGTGGCCGAGATTCAGGAGCGTGCCGTTCGTGTACGCGACACCATGGAGATCGAGCGGCCAGGCGGCAACGTCACGGTGAAGAAGGCTCTCGTGGGTATCCGGGATCGGTTCGCCATCGACGTCGACGGCGGTCCGGACATGAAGGCGAAGGGCAACTTCGTCGACCACGAATACGAGATCGAGCGCGACGGTGCCACTGTGGCAACGATCTCCAAGAAGTGGTTCCGGGTGCGCGACACCTACGGCGTGGAGATTGCCCCCGGCGAAGACGTCGCAATGATCCTGGCCATCACGGTCTGCATCGACAACCTCACCGGCGGCTGACCGGGATGTCGTAGTGTGATGGGCGCACGTCTGGGTCACGCGACTGCTGTGAGAGTCATCGCGTGACCCCGGTAGCAGCCACGTGAGCTGCGTCGGTGGACGTGCGCTCGTCCACGCGAGGATGCGTGGCAGATAGGATCGACAGGCGTGAGTGCCGACGAAAATGACTTCCATGCCCTCGGGCTTCGCCCTGAACTCAGCACGAGTTTGGCCGAGCTAGGGTACGAAGCCCCCACCCCCATTCAGCAGCGGGCAATTCCAGAGATGATCACCGGACGGGATCTGCTCTGCCAGGCTGCCACCGGCACCGGCAAGACCGCCGCCTTCGCGTTGCCCATTCTCAACGCACTGCCAGATCGCGAGCCGGGTAGCAAACCGACGGCTTTGGTGCTCGCCCCGACGCGGGAACTGTGCATGCAGGTGGCAGAGGCGGTGCATCGGTACGGACGGCCGTTTGCGGCGCGGACGTTGCCGGTGTACGGCGGAGCGCCGATCATTCGCCAGATCAGTGCACTCAAACGCGGTGTCGACATCGTCATCGCGACCCCTGGTCGGGCGCTGGACTTGATCAATCGGCGGGTTTTGCGGCTGGAGAGCATCACAACAGTGGTGCTCGACGAGGCTGACGAGATGCTGGATATGGGGTTCGCCGAGGACATCGATGCGATCTTGTCGGCGGCACCGGCGGAACGCCAGACCGTGATGTTCTCGGCGACGATGCCCAAGCGCATTCTGCGGATTGCCAAAGACCACCTGCGCGACCCGCTGCGGATCGAGATTCCGCGCGAGGTACCGGCGGCAGGTGAGCAGCCGGCGATTTCACAACGTGTGTACATCGTGGCGCGCCCGTACAAGGTGGCGGCATTGGGACGGATATTGGATGTGGAGTCGCCAACGGCCACATTGGTGTTCTGTCGGACGCGCGATGAGGTGGATCATCTCGCCGAGACGCTCAACGGCCGCGGCTATCGAGCCGAGGGTTTGCACGGAGGGATGGATCAGGCGCAACGCGACCGGGTGATGGGTCGGCTGCGCAGCGGCACAGCGGAATTGCTGGTGGCAACTGACGTAGCCGCGCGTGGGCTAGATGTGGAGCACCTCACGCACGTCGTCAATTTCGATGTCCCGGCGGCGCCGGAGTCTTACGTGCACCGCATTGGCCGGGTGGGAAGGGCTGGTCGAGAGGGTGTAGCGATCACCATTGCCGAACCGCGGGAACAACGTCAGTTGGCGGCGATCGAACGCAGTACGAAACAGCGGATTGAAGTTGCGCGGCTGCCCAGCACCGCGGACCTGCGAGCCCGGCGACTTGCGGCCACCAGGGCGACCCTGGCGGCGACTGCGCTCGACGACGACCTCGACGCCTACCGAGGACTGCTCGGATCGCTGACCGATGAGTTTGGACTTGATGTGATCGCGCTCGCGGCGGTGAAGATGGCCCATCTCGCGACGATTGGAGATGCCGGCGAGGAAGACATTCCGCACCTGACTGTGAGTCGCGGGAAAACTGGGGAACGGGATCGCGGAAAGGGTAAGGAGAAGGGCGGGAAGCGGCCAGGGGAAGGCAAGGGCAACGGGAAAGTAAAGAGCGGCGATCGCGTCAAGCCTCGGTGGGATACCAAGGATGGCAAGCGAGTCAGCCTGTTCATCGGGGCTGGTCACGAAGCGGGCATCCGAGCTCAGGACATCGTCGGGGCGATTGCGAATGAGACCAGTTTGGCGGGTCGCGACGTCGGGGCGATTGAGATTTCGCAACGATTCAGCACTGTGCAAGTACCAGTGGCGGCGGCCACCGAGGTGATTCGGGCGCTCTCTTCGACCAGGCTCAAGGGCAACAAGGTCAAGGTGCGCCGCGATCGCCATTGAGTGGAAGCACCGGTCGCCGGCGCTGGGGCTTGGCCTAGGTGCGACCCAAACACCCAGCAGCGACCCGTAAACCCTGAAGCGACCCGAACACGGGTCGCAGCGAGGTATTCGAGTCGCGTCTGCCGGCTCACCCCTCACGACGGAAGAACGAGTGCTGCTTCTCCGATGGGGGGTCCCACAGCACTCGGGACACATAAGGGACTTCGGATCGTGTGATCTTGTCCAACCATCCGCGCCGATGGTCATTGAAAGCACTTGGCAGCATTCCCACGATCCAGATCGGCAGCAAGTACACCATCAACCAGGCTTTACTGTTCGCCGCCAAAAACCCGATCGGCCGGCCACCGCGTTTCGTGACGCGCAAACCGCAAAATGTCTCGGCAAAGGTTCGCCCGATCAGCCACCACGACAGGGCGAAATACGACGGCAACGCACATAGGGACACCAGGGCAATGGTGATTCCGATGGCATCCGGGAGTGGGTTAGCAAAATTTTCCAGGAACGCCACCAGTGCGCTCACACCCACCCCAACCACGAACGACACCATGAAAAGATCAATGGTGAGCGCCACCCCTCGTGTGACAAAACCGGCAAATCGAATTCGGCGACCCGGCGGCGGCAAGTCATCCTCGGCAGTCGGCCGCGGTCGACGTCCATGCCAAAAGATGCGTCGCACGATGGTCTCCAACACATCGTCCAGACGTGCCAGCACCCGCCGCATCCGTTCGAGGCCATCGAGGAACATGCCTTGACTCTGCTCGCGGATCAGGTTGCGCACCCGCGGGTCATCCACAATGTCGTCGAGGATGTCCGGCACCACCTCTTCGTGGATCTTCGGCATCAGCCCATCCACAATGGTGGGAGCGACGCGCTCCACCAGATAAGGCGTCAGACCATCGACAATCTGCGGTACCAATTGTTGCTGCAGGTAAGGCTGCAAGTCCACCAACAGTCTCGGCAGCAGATCCTCCACCAACGCCGGCGTCACGCCTGCCACGACTGCCGGCACTGTCTCTTCCACGAGGTAGGGCGTCACTCCATCCACCACCGCCGGCACTGTGGTCTCGATCAGGTACGGCGTCACCCCATCCACCACCGCCGGCACCACGCGCTCCACCAAGATCGGCGTCACGCCGTCCACCACCTGCGGCACCACCGTCTCAATGAGCAGAGGGGTGACGCCCTCCACCAAACGCGGGATGGTTTCGGCAATCAAATAGGGCTCAAGATCGTCCAGAATGTCGCGGGCAGTCGCTTCACTCAGGCCGCGTGCGACGTTCCCGGCCCGGCCAACGGTGGCACCGTACGCCCCACCAACCCGACGACGCACAGCGGAGCGCAACCCGGCGCTTTCCTCGTCGTCGTTCACCCTCGTCAGCCTAGGCAATCTTGGCGGGTCACGGGCTCAACTCGCCCACAGCCGCGCGCAAATCCGACAACGTCTGCTCATACGCCGGCTGCACCCTCGGCACCTGCCGAAATAGGGCGATTGCGAGTTGCTCGTAGTACCACAGGGTGCCTTCCCTCCCGCCCCGAAAATGCGCAAACGCAGCATCCCCGTGCACTCGCACGTCTTCGACAATGTCCCGAAGGTTGGCCAGCTTGTCGCACGCCTCCACCAGATGTGAGCCATTGTCGTCAGGGCGATCCAACGAAGCCAAGAACGCCTCCTTCCGCTCGCGCCAAGGTGCTTTCGGCACCCCGGGCTCGGTGAACGAGTCGCTGCAATCGCGCACGATGGCCTCCACCCGCGGTCCGAACCGGCGCCCGATCTCCAGCGCCACCGGTTCCCCACCTTGGTCTTCCACGACGTCATGCAGTGCGGCCGCCATCACCTGCTCCTCGTCTCCGCCATAGTGGGCGGTGAGAGCCGCGACCATCAGGATGTGAGAGACGTAGGGCTCAGTCTTACCCTTGCGCAGTTGCGTGGCATGGGCCACGCAGGCGAACGTCAATGCTTCGCCCAGGCGAGCCCCGTATGCGGGTAATGCGACTGCGTCAGACACTGGTTGTTGCACTGTCACCCACCTCCATTCGCGCGCAGTCTGTCACGCCTACCGGGGCCATGGCTGCTCGACGACACACGGCAAGGCGGCAGAATCCTCACATGGCGCCTTTCGATCTGGCCAATATCGACTCCAGCCTGGCGAGCCGCCTGACCGGAATCGGTATCACCCACCTCGAACAACTCAGCGCGTTGGGTAGCGTGGCCTGTCTGCAGATGCTGGGTGCCACCGACGAACCCGACTCGGAAGAACTACTCGTCGCCCTCGAGGGAGCGATTCGGGGTATCCCGGCTGCCCAACTCGACATGCATACCCGCCGACAGTTGCTCGCCTCGCTGGCCGCTGCAGACGATTGGGTAGACCAAGACGTGCAGCTTGCGGCATACGATCCGCTGTGGCCGCAGATATTCGCCGTGGAAGTTCCGCTGCTGGCAGCTGCCATCGGTCCGTATATCACCGGCGGCATTCACCACATTGGGAGCACAGCTGTGCCCGGCCTACCCGCGAAACCGATCATCGACATCATGGTGGGGGTACCTGATCTCGACTCTGCACTGCCCTGCCTGGCCCTGCTTGGGGAACTCTCGTATTGCTACGCCCCGTATCGTCCTGACCTCATGCATTGGTTCTGCAAGCCAGACCCGGCACACCGCACCCACCACCTACACCTGGTGCAAACCGACTCGGAGCAGTTTCGTGACAAACTGGCCTTTCGGGATTATTTGCGATCCCACCCCGGAACAGCTGCCGAATACGCCGAACTCAAACGCGGCCTCGCCGGGACGCACCGTTTCGACCGCGATGCCTACACGGCGGCGAAGACCGACTTCGTGTCGAAAGTGTCGGCCCGAGCCCGAGCCGACATCTGAACCTCATTGACCCGCTACGCCACCGGGCCGCAGCGGCCGGCCGGGGAACCCACACGGGTGTTCTCATCGGCGAACTTCGACTCGTCCACCGCACCCGCCACGCCGGTACCATTCCACGTTGCCGGAACATTGCTCGGGTTCGCCTTGGTGAGCTGCGTCGTGTTGGCGGTGGACGCGAAGTCGGCGTCGAAGGTAGAGATGATCACCCCATTTGTCTCAGCCGTCGCCGCGGTCAACGGCAAACCCAGCTCCCGGTTGTCCAGCATTGAGGGGTTGCTCAGATTCACCGAACCGACGAATCCGCCTTTGAAGGCACCGTCCGAACCGTTGACCGTGATCGCCTTGGCGTGGATGTACAGCGCCTCCGGCACCACTTGCTGTGGCGCATACAACGTGACCGTGGCTCCCGGCAGGCTGGAGCTGCTGGGCACATGCGCAGCCAGTGCTTCCAGGTTCACCATGGACGAGTTGGGCACGCCTTTGCTCGGCTGGTTATAGGTCATCACAATCCGGACGTCAGCACCCCGATCCAAAGCCCCCTCAATCGCGGTGACGAAGTTACTGCTCGACAACTCCTCGTTGTAGATCCGCACCACGTCACCCGCACCGGCATTGGCCACCAGGTTGTACTGGAACGGGAAGGAGTTTCCGGCATCAACCGGTTCCGGGTCAGTGGCCTTGCCGTCCCCGAAGTAGCCCTGGGACACCGGCGGGTATTGCCCCACCTGTCCGGGATACAGCCCGGTGGTGCCGTTGCTCCACACCAAGTTGGTGGCGGCCGACAACCCGTTGGTGACGGTAGGGCCGGCACAGCCGAAGTCCGACACGAACACCGTGCTCGCCGCGTTGATCAGCGATTGGTCGGCGCTGGTCACGTAGAAGTCACGCGCGGAATAGAACGATTGATCCTTGTAGCTGTAGAAGTTCCCGGTAGAGACGAGAAGCACGGCTGTGCTCGGCATCGCTCCGGCTGCCAGCGGGGCGCCCTGGGCATCCACCGCATCGATCATCACCGACTTCTGGTGGGTGATGTTGAAGTTGTCGCTGGCCCAATGAGCACTGAACTGCGTCGCAGGCAACCCGGCCTGCGCCACCGCGGCCTTCATCGCTGCGGCGAAGCCACCGTTCTTGGTCACCTGGGAGGCCGTCGATCCATCCATTACGACTCGCACGGTCACATTGCGATCCCGCATGGCCGCCAGCAGCGCATCCTGGATGCTCTGATTACCGATTTGGTAGATCACGATGTCGATGCTGCGGGTGGCCGAGTTGATGGCATCGAGCAGCGCCGCACCCTGATTTTCCGGCTGCACCACTGTGCCGGTACTCACCTGGCCGACTGCTGCAGAGGCCGCGTTCGCCTGTGCCTTCGGCGGCTGGGAGGACTCCTGCGACGTTGTCGCACAGCCGCTGGCAGCCACCGCCAGAACTCCCGCGAGCACCGCGGCCCGCACCATCGTCGTCGCCGACATCGTTGCCACTTTCCTCGTCACTTGTCTCATCGCAATGCGTCGTTCAGGAAGCTGGGTTTGGGTTGAACGGATCCACACCGGGCTGACCCAGCGCAATCAGGCGGGCGTCGTTGCAGGGGTCTGGCTTGCCCACCGCTGTTCCAGAGGGCGCCCCGACCTCGGTGGTCTTCCACTTCTTCTTCGCCAGGCTGATGTGCGGGGTATAGCCCTGTGTCGAGAGTCCGTACTTGGCCATGGTGGCCAGCAATTCCGGTGAGTCCAGTTCGAGCGTGAACCAGATGTTGCAGGCGATCCCGCTCGAGCTGCTTTGCAGGGCGGCTGCTTCAGCTTCGCTGCCCACTGCCGTCACGGATTCTTCGTCGATACTCGACACGTTCGCCGGACCCACCGATTGCGCCGAGTTGTTCGGGAAGTTCACCCACAGGTGCAAACAGGACTCCTTGCCGGTGCCAGCATCGTTCTCGCACACATTTCCGGACTCGATGGTGAACGGAATCGACTTGCCTGTGGTGACCTCATCGGTGCCGGTGGGCCACACCACGTTGGCTGAGGTGAAGCCGGCCGCCGGGTCCCGTCGCAATGTATTGGTCTGGTCTGACGTCACCTTGACGCTGACGGCAGCGGGCACCGAGGTTGCCGCCGGATCAGCGCCCGGCAGCATGGCCTCGATGTAGGCCGTACCGACGCCAGGGCCGGTTGCCGAGCAGGCAAATGCGGTCTTGGCGGTGGGATTGATGGCGTCGATGGTGGTCTGCTGCCAGGCGTTGTTGGCGTTGAGCCAGGCTGTCGAGCAGTCCACCGCCATCTCGGTACTGGCCAGGATCGGGCTGATCACCGACGACTGACCGTAGGGCGACGTCACCGCACCACGAACCGCCTGCTGCAACTGCGCTGCCACGTCGCCCGCGGTCAACTTGCCGCCCTGAACCGCGAAGTTTGCGGCGGTGGAACCCTTCGGTCCCACATTGACCCATCCCCCGCTGTACTCGGCCACGGTCGTGTGCGGTCCGGCGTTCTGATTGGCCGGGTCCTTGCCGTCTGCGCTCACGCCCAGGTAGCCGCCGTACTGGGCCAAAACCATCGGTGTGAGGCCGGTCCAATATTCGTTGCCCACCCGCATATAGAAGAAGTTGCAGTCCTCTTCCTTGCCGGGCAAGCCACCGACATTCCAATAGTCGACATCGCAGACTGCCACCTCAGTCATACCTTCAGCGCACATCGTGGCCGACTTGGAATACTCGCTGCCTTGAGCAGCCGACACCACCGCTTGCTGAGTCGCGACGAGACTCGCAGGCTGCTGCGGATCCCCATAGGGCGGGGCAAACGGCGGCACCGGGTCCGGCGGAATCTGATCGGCTGGAAAAGGCGCACAAGCAGTCGAGCTTGCGGCGTTTGCCTGCGCCTTTGGCACGGCGCTCTGGGGATCGTCACTCGCCGAGTCGGCGCAACCGGACAACGCCAGACCGATTGTGGTCGCGCCGGCCAGCACCGCGAAGATCCGTCTCATAGTGATAACCCTTCACACAGGAGAATGTTTACTCGTAGTGTCCGTCGTAGCACGGAACGCCAGACTATAGAGCGACAGTACACGTCTATCGCGAGGGAAGATCATGAATGGTGCACTGCCAGTTCCAGCACCCCGCGGGTTCTGGGCAGCAGCTGGCATCCTGATAGCTCTGAGCACCCTCACCTCAGGATGCGGCGGATCGACAGCCACAAATGGCGTGCAGCCGCCGACCGATCTTGAGCTTCCTGTGGCCTTTGCTTTGCAGCACGATGCCACTGCGCTCGCCACCACCGCCATGGCCCGGGCCACCCCTGGTGATCCCGCGTTCCGGACCTGGCTCACGCCAACCCAGATCGCGGAATCCTACGGGGCACCGGCAGCTACCGCTGAACAGGCATTCACCCGCTTGACGGCCGCCGGGCTCGACGGCGCCATCGACCCCACTCGCGGACTCATCGTCGGATCCCTCAGCGTGGCTGAGGCTCGCGCGTTGCTCGGGATTGACTTCACCACGACCGCCGACCCGGACGTGGGCTTCATCGTGCGCCCACGCACCGCCCCCAAGGTGCCTCGTGACCTCGTCAATCAGGTCACCTCGGTGGTGGGGCTCACTGCGGCGATTCCCGCCGGTTCCTCCGCAAGCCTCGATTCCGGTTCGACCGTGACGAATCCGACGCCGACACCCACACCCACCGCCCCGAACGACGTCGCCTGCCCGACCACCAATGTGACTCTGGAACCGATCCGCGAGTACTACCACCTCGACACCCTCGCCGCCGCAGGTGCGGATGGTGATGGCATACGGGTCGGGCTGTTGCAGATCGACCAGACCTCCCAACGCGCGCTGGACGTCGCGCGCACGTGTTTCCAAGTGGATATCCCGCCGGTCGACACCGTTGCGGTGGATCGCTCCGATCCCCGTGTGTTCGGGCCCACTGCTGAGGAGTCCACTTTGGACATCGTGGCTGCCAGCCTGATCGCACCGCATTTGGAAGGCATCACCACCTACCAGTTCAATCCGTACTCTTCCATCGTCTTTCCACTGGCAAAGGCCGTTGCCGACTCCCAGCAACCCGGCGGCGCGCAGGTGATCTCCACGAGCATCGGCTTCTGCGAGCCGCAACTCGCAACTGCCGAGATCGATCTCGCTGAATGGGTGTTGGCCTCGGCGGCCGCGATGGGCGTCACCACTGTGGCCTCCGCCGGGGACACCGGGTCGTCTGCCTGCGCCCCCGGCGACACCTCCCAAGCCGCCCAATACCCCGCGTCCTCACCATTCGTGACGGCTATCGGCGGCACTCAATTTAGTGGCCCCACCAGCCAACCCACTGGTGAAGTGGTGTGGGATGAGAGCCCGCAGGCCAGTCAGGCTGGCGGCGGCGCCACCACGAGTCGGTTGCCGCGGCCCTCCTACCAGGGGCAACTCAACCTCCCCGGCGGGCGCATTGTGCCTGATGTGGCTTTCGTGGCTGCCCCGGCCACATTCGGCCCCATCGCTGTCTGCACAAACGCCGGACAATGCAAACTCCAGATCGTGGGCGGCACCTCGGCCACCGCGCCTGGGATCGCAGGTGCAATTGCAGAGGTGATGGACGCTGCCGCCGGCCCAGGGCAACAGCCCACTCGACTGGGTCTGCTCAACCCGGTGCTCTACCGAGTGGCGAACGACCCAAGCACAGCAGATGTCTTCAATGACGTCACCAAGGGCACCAACGATCTCTACAACGTCGACTGCTGCACCGCCGGGCCGGGCTTCGACGCCGCCAGCGGTTGGGGATCGGTGAACTTCGAGCGCCTACTCAGGGAGTTGAGTCCCGGTCAGATCGCCAACTCCGAGGCTGCTGGTAGGTGAGTCACCGACGCCATCGTCAGCGCCCGCCCCTGCCACGTCGTCTCCGTCAACCGGTGACTCTGCCCGCTCCCGCGCCAGCAACAGTCCGAGGTTGTGGATGGCCTGTAGGTTGCCGGCCGCAGCAGCGTTCTCCCACCACCCCCGGGCCACATCTTCGGCGCCGCTGTGGAAGTAGATCACGCCCAAGTTGAACATGGCTTCATCGCTGCCATGACCAGCAGCGCGGCGCAACCACATCACCGCGCTGGTGGACTCACCAGCGGCTCGTAAGACAAACGCCAGGGACGACATCGCATCAGGGTTACCAGCCAGGGCGGCTCGCTCCAACCATGGGCGCGCCCCGGCGCTGTCTCCCTCGAGACGCAAATAGTCGCCGTAGACCGTCATGGCTAACGGATCTCCCGATTCCGCCGCCGCCCGCAACTGTGTGCGCGCTTCGTCTTCATCCACGGGTCAAGTATTGCTGGGGTGGACTGCAAGGTTGTTCGCGTGTACCTGCGCCCGTCTGCCGAGCAGCACAATCACCACCGTGCACGCGGCAATCACGCCCGCGAACACGATCATGGCTGCCGCGAATCCGGTGACATAGTAGGGACCCACAAGCAACGCCGCCGCGTCGTCGCCAGCGATGAAATCGGCCACCTGCGCCGACGCTGTAGCACTACTGACCCCGCTACCGGCGGCCAGCCGCGACGTGGTCACAGCCGAGGCAACTGCCGCCCCACCTGCCAGCCCCACCGCATAGGCGAACTGCCCCACACTCACCCGGGACGAGGTGACCGGTCCATAAAACTCGGCTGGCGCCTCCTGCACAAACATCTGACTCTGCGGCACGGTCATCACCCCGGTACCGAAGAACACCACACACAGCGCGCCCAAAAACCACACGCCCGTGGAGTTCGGGGCCAGCGCGGCAGTTGCCACCAAGCCGCCGGTAGTGATGACCCCGCCGAGCACCAAAGTGCCCACCGCAGATCGTCCACGCCCGATCACATGTCCGGCATACAACGACGCGACGATGCTGAAAGCCATCATCGGAAGTTGGCGAAGTGATGCGACGAACGGTGTGACGCCATCGACATACTGCCACAGGTTGGAACTGAGCAACTGTC
This sequence comes from uncultured Actinomycetes bacterium, assembly GCA_964627505.1. Lineage (GTDB taxonomy): Bacteria > Actinomycetota > Actinomycetes > S36-B12 > UBA10799 > JACJWR01. Next base: position 16,502 of record CAZVKB010000043.1, read on the forward strand.
CCACGGCAGTGGCAGCGTTCCAGGCAAACCCACCGATGGCCCCAACGATGAACAAGGGGCTGGTCAGCAATCCGATCGGGAAACTCGGTGCCTCGGCCCGGGCCTCGATCAGTCCAAAAGCGCCCAGCGCCACGATGCCCAGCACGAGGGGCAGCAACGTGCTGGGAGCGGTGAGGCTGTTGGCCAGACTGCTCACGCCGATGAGCAGACACACGATGCCCAGCCCGAGCACGGCCAGACCCCAGAACTGTCGGCTCTGCTCAGACACCACCGGCGGCACGAGCGGCAGAATCGGGATACACAGCCAAGCCGCCATCGACGCCACCACCGGAATCGGCAGAAACGCCAATCGCCAATCAATCCCTGCCAACGCCGACCCCAGCGGCATGTAGATAAACAGCGGCACCAGACACATCGCCGCGTACACGCCGAGCGCCGCAGGCAAGATCTTCGGTGGCACGACATCGCGCACGAAGGCGTAGGAGCCGGCAAAAACTGCCCCCAGGCCGACACCCGCCAGCGCGCGGCCAACCAGGTAGACCCACGGCACGGGTGCCATGGCGGTGATCAGATCGCCCACAGCTGTCAGTAGCAGTGCGATGATGAGGAGTTTCCGGCGGCCGAGTTTGTCGGCCACCACCCCAGCCGGTACTACCGTGGCCGCCAACGCCAGCGTGGAGATCGCCGCAGCCATCGCTTGCATCGTGGGGCTGAACGCCAGCGCCTGGGTGGCCCGCACCAGGGCGAGACTGGCGATCACCGGGTCGCCTACTTGAATCGAGCCCACAAAACCCAGGAAAACGACCGGCAGACTGCGCGCCGAATGAGACTGCATCGTTGGTGCCGCCGCTACCCGCCCAGCAACGCGGCCATCCGCGTGCGCACGGCTTCCAGCCCACGCAGCGGCCGCAGCATCACTGTGAAATCGATGATCTCGCCGGCGTCGTTGAAGCGAATTATGTCGACGCCGTTGACCAACGTCCCATCCAACTCGGCTTCGAACTCGCAGATCGCATCCGAGCCTTCCCGCACTATCCGGGTGTAATGGAATCCCGCGTCGCCCAACACCGCCATGGCCCCCATGAGGTACATCGCAGCGAGGTCGCGACCGACTTGGGCCCGGAAAACCACGGGGGAACGAAAGACCGCATCGTCGGCCAGTAGCGCGCGCAATGCCTCGGGGTCGCGCCGGTCGAGCACCTCGTGCCATGCAGCCAGCCCGCGGGCGGCTCCCGACGTGACCGGGGTCGCGGCGCCGACCACCAAATCAGCATCGGGCACAGCTTCGTCAGTTACTGCTTCCGCATCGGCATCGGTGGTGAGCTCGGCCCGCCATGTCTGCGCCCGTTCCTCATCGCCTGCCCTTTCGCAGATATCGATGAGGTGGCCGATGGCCTCCCGATCGCCGGCTTGCGCCAAGGGCAAGAAAAACCGATAGGCACTGGTGAGGTCACCGGCCTGCAAATGGATCAGGCCCATGTTCACCGAGCAGGTGGTCGGGTCGGTCATGGGAGCCTCCTCGCTCAGGCAGCATCCGGTGCATCGGTTCGGGTGGAGACACCTAGCACCGAATACAGCGGGCAATAGCCGGTGACGGCGGTGGCAGCGGCGATACCCGATACCCCCAGGAGCGCGACCCCGACCGGATTCAACACACCGCCGACGGCCAGGCCTGCGCCCAACGCAGAGACAGCGATGCCACCACGCACGGCACGATCCAGAGTGCTCTCGTTTTTGTGCATCATCACTCCAACATTCAGGTGGCGCGCAACCGCGCCACGACCATAAATCACGGATCTCTCCGTCACTCCACCATAGACGCCCTCGATCCCGCACCATGGGGGTCCTGGACCGTTGCGTGGAGGAGGTGAACGCGATGCCAGTCGCTGTGGGCATTGTGGCTGGAACCGCGATTCGCGGGGCCGCCGCCGCTGTCATGATGCGCCCGGTGCTGGAACGTCACCCCAACGCATTTCTCATCACCTTGGCCAACTTTGGCGTCACGCTGACCATGTCTGGCTCCCAGGACCACATCCGCAATGACATCGCCAAGGCGCTGCACGTGCGCGGTCGTTCGCACAATTCCCCGATCGTGTTGGTGGGCCATTCCCAAGGCGGTTTGGCCGTGTTGCGTTACGCCCTGGATCACCAGGATCAGGTGCACCATGTTTTCAGTATCGGCGCACCTTGGCATGGTTCGGTGAGCGCCGGTCGGCTCAGTGCCGCGGTCCGTGGTCGTCTCCCGGCCATCCGCGATATGTCTGCCAACTCGGAGTTCCTCACTGCGCTGCATCGGGAGCTGCCGCAGATCGCCGATCGCGTGAGCAACATCTACAGCACGCACGAAATTTTCATCCGGCCTTACACCGGAGCCCACATTGACGTGCCAGGGGTGTCGAACACGCTGATCGCCACAGAGGAGGAGTTGCACCGACATTTGCGACTCCACCCGCAACTCGAACTCGACGACATCATCCTCGGCCGCGTCAACCACCTCAGCGAAATGCACTCGCCCGAAGTGCGGGCACGGGTGTGGGCCAAAGTCGGGGAAGTCGCCAGCACGTTGCGAGCGCAGCAGGACGGGTCTAGCTCGGACCCTGGTGCCCACCCGCAGCCTGGCGCTTAAGCACCGCTCACAGTGCGGTTGCGACCTGCTTGTTTGGCCGAATACAGCAGCCGATCGGCCCGCGCGAGGAGTTGATCCGGAGTGTCACCGGGTTGCGAGTGGGCCAACCCGATGCTGAGTGAAAATCCGATTTCGGCACCGGCCAATGTCACCGGTTCGGTAACAACATCCTGAATTGCGGCGGCAACCTGTTGGGCGGCGTCCGGGTCGTGCACCTCCTGGAGCAGCACAACGAACTCGTCACCGCCGATCCGGGCAACGACATCGTTGCCACCTACTTGGGAGCGGATCCGCGCGGCCAGTTCGATGATCACTTGGTCGCCAGCAGCATGGCCGTACTGGTCATTGATGCCCTTGAGGTTGTCAAGGTCGCAGAACAGCAGCGCGAACTGGGATGTCGCGCCGGCATCCATGCGCGGCGCGGCACGCAATACCAGGGACAGTCGACGTAAAAGTTCAGCGCGATTGACCAGGCCGGTCATGTCATCGTGACTTGCGAGGTACGAAAGGCGTTGTTGTGCTTGCACTTCGTCCTGCACATCGCGCAGCGCAGAGACCACCGCAGTGGCAGTGCCACTCTCACCCGCCGGAATCCGGATCGCAGCGCTCATCCATCGCCATGTCGCGCTGGCCTGCGCAAACCGCACCGTGACGCGAGTGATGGGCTCTGCACCCGCCACCGCCTGATTCTGCACCTGTTCCCAGTCCGCCTGGTCATCTGGATGTACAAACACGGAAATCTTGCGGTCAAGCCAGTCGGTCTGCTCCCATCCCAGCACGTCCGCGAGGGATGGTGACACCCAGGAAATCCG
>CAZVKB010000044.1:0-19769 GCA_964627505.1 uncultured Actinomycetes bacterium
ACGCTGCCGTTGGCGGCACCGCTGCCGGCGGTAGGGCAGTTGGCGGCACCGCATTCATCGGGTTGGTGGGATCTGGCTCTGGTGTGGGTGTTTGCTGGCTCATAACAGCAATGCTGCGCACCGAACCTTGGAGGAACCTGAAAGCCGGATAGGAAAAATGTGAAGGTGCGCGCCGTGGCGACCACAGCCGTTCAGATGCACGTGCACCGGGTGCCACGGAATGGGTGACACCCGGGTGAGACGAAAGAATCAGCTGGTCAGCGGCCGAAACTCCGCGGTGAAGTGCCGCAACTGCGGCGGCTCGGCCACAATTTCGTACCCCGGAAGTTGCTCTGCTCGGCGCGCCACGTCGACGCACACCTCAATCACATAGTCGATGTGACTTTGCGTATAGGTGCGACGGGGAATCGCCAGGCGCACGAGTTCCATCGCCGCCGGCACTTCTGTTCCGTCCGGCTGCCGGCCGAACATCACCGAACCGATCTCGCAGCCCCGCACCCCACCGGTTTCATACAGCGCAACAGCCAACGACTGGCCCGGGTACGCCAATGGGTCAATATGTGGCAGCAAACCGCGCGCGTCGATATACACCGCGTGCCCGCCAATGGGCTGGACCACCGGAATCCCTGCATCTCGCAGCGCCTCCCCCAGGTAAGCCGTGGAACGGATCCGGTAGTTCAAATAGTCGTGGCTGACTGCCTCGCTCAGGCCCACCGCGAGCGCCTCCAGGTCGCGACCGGCCAACCCGCCATAGGTCGGAAACCCCTCGGTGAGAATCAGCAGGGCGCGGCAGGCCTGTGCCAACTCATCATCGTTGACCGCCAGCCAGCCTCCGATGTTGCCCATGGGGTCTTTTTTCGCACTCATAGTCATGCCATCGGCGAGGCCTGCAATCTCCCGTACGATGTCGGCCACGTCGCGATCGCCCTGCCCCGCTTCCCGTTGCCGAATGAACCAGGCATTCTCGGCAAACCGACAGGCATCCAGAATCAATGGTTTGCCATAGGCGTGGGCGAGTTCCGCCGTAGCCCGGATGTTGGCCAGACTCACTGGCTGTCCGCCCCCGGAATTGTTGGTGATCGTCAACATGACGCAGGGCACGGCATCGCCTGCTTCGATCAGCAGAGCTTCCAACGCCGCGAGATCCATGTTGCCCTTGAACGGGTGCAGATTCGCTGGGTCCCGGCCCTCCGGGATCACCAGATCCACAGCCTGGGCTCCCGTGTATTCGATGTTGGCCCGCGTGGTGTCGAAGTGCGTGTTGTTGGGCACGATCACACCAGGTCCGCCTAGCACGCCGAACAGAATCTTTTCGGCCGCCCGACCCTGATGGGTGGGGATCACATGGCGAAACGGAAACAGGTCCATGACCGCATCGCGAAAGATCTCAAAAGACGGGGATCCCGCGTAAGACTCATCCCCGTGCTGGATGGCCGCCCATTGATCCCGGCTCATCGCCCCGGTGCCGGAGTCGGTGAGCAAGTCGATGATCACATCGCGCGCGGGCAGCGAAAACAGGTTGTACCCAGCTGTGCGCAGCGCCGTGCGCCGTTCCTCCTCGGTGGTCAGGTGCAACGGCTCCACTGAGTGGATGCGGAACGGTTCAATGATCGTGGTGAACTCCATGGGCTCACGCTAGTGGGCGGGAGCCCACCACATCCATCCAAACCGGATCGGCCGACATCGCAGGCAATTGCGTGGGCCACTATTGGAAACCACGGCCTCCCGTTGGTCGACCAGTCGGGTGCGCTCAGGAGCACGCCAAGTCAGGCACCTCGGGGATGGTCGACAGACCCGCGGCGAAACGTTCGTCGCTCACTGCTTCGTCCACCATGCGACCGTTGAGATAGGCGTCATACGCGGGTAGGTCGAAATGACCGTGGCCACATAGCGCGGTGAGGATCACGGTTTCTTCGCCGGTCTCTTTGGCGGCCAGCGCCTCTCGAATCGCCAGTGCCAGCGCGTGGGTGGGCTCTGGGGCTGCAACGATGCCCTCGGTCCGTGCGAACTGCACTGCCGCGGCGAAACACTCCGTCTGCGGCACCGCTTGGGCGTCCATCAGGCCGAGTTCGTACACGTGCGAGATCAGGGGCGCCATACCGTGGTAGCGCAAGCCACCGGCGTGGATCGGGTCCGGCACGAAATCGTGGCCCAGGGTGTGCATCTTCATCAACGGCGTGAGGCCGGCGGTGTCGCCGAAGTCGTAGGCGTAGACCCCGTGGGTCAGTGACGGGCACGATGCCGGTTCCGCGGCCAGGATGCGGGGATTCATGTTGCCGGCCAACTTCTCCCGCAGGAATGGGAACGACAGCCCGGCAAAGTTCGAACCACCGCCGGTGCAGCCCACGATCAACGATGGGGTGTCATCGGCCTTGGCCATCTGCAGCAGGGCTTCCTCCCCGATGATCGTCTGGTGCAACAGCACATGGTTGAGCACCGAACCCAGCGCGTAGCGCACGGTCGGGTCGCCGACGGCCGCCTCCACTGCTTCGGAGATGGCGATTCCCAGCGAGCCACTGTGGTTGGCCGGATCAGCCCCGAGGCGACGACCGGCTTCGGTGAGATCCGACGGCGAGCGGTGCACCTCGGCGCCGAAAGCCTCAATCATCAGCCGCCGGTACGGCTTTGAGTCATACGACACCCCGACCTGCCACACCTCACATTCGAGACCATAAAGCGCACAGGCAAACGCAAGCGCCGTCCCCCATTGCCCGGCTCCAGTTTCGGTGGTGAGTTTGCGCACACCCTCGACAGCGTTGTAGTACGCCTGCGCCACGGCCGTGTTCGGCTTATGCGAACCGGCGGGCGACAGCCCCTCGTACTTGTAGTAGATCCGCGCCGGAGTGTCCAACGCCTGCTCGAGGCGGTGCGCCCGGAAGAGCGGACTCGGCCGCCACTGTCGGTAAACATCGAGCACGCCGCCCGGAATGTCCACGTACCGCTCAGTGGTGACTTCCTGTTCGATCAGAGCCATCGGGAACAGCGGTGCCAGATCTTCCGGTCCCACCGGCTGCATCGTGCCTGGGTGCAGCGGGGGCGGGGGCGGGCTGGGCAGATCCGGAATCACGTTGTACCAAGCAGTCGGCATTTCGTCTTCGGTCAACGTGTATTTGTGCTGCCGGACGGTGTTGTCGATGGCCATGCGGGACTCTCCTCGAAAAGAACTAGGGCGGGCGGCACCGATGCCCGTGCGTGTAGCAACTTACCGGATGAAAACTTCGGCGTTGTTGCCACCGGCGCAACGCACCGGGTCGTACCCCGTGCAGGTCATGGTGTAGTACGCCCCTGTAGCCGGACTATAGACGTCGTAGAGCACGCCGGCACCGCCCGATTGCAGGTAGGCATCCCGCACGTTGAGGCCGAATGGGCATGTGGTCACGGAATTGACCCCCACACCGTTGCCGCAATCGCTGCCCCCGGGCGGCACATATGCCACGGCCGCCGGTTGAGTGGGCAGCGGGGTCGGGGTGGGAGTGGCAGTCACAGTCTTGGTTGGGGCCGGTACGGGGAGATTCGGCGCCACCGGCACTGTCTCCACCGTATCTGCGGAGTTCATCAGCCGACTGATCGCGAAGGCGCCGCCGCCCACCACAATCAACAGCAGCGCGGCGCCAAGCACTGCTACTAAGGCCCACTTGCCGCCGGTGTTTCCGGTATCGACGGCTGGCGGCGCGGAGACCGCTGCTGGCACGGGCATTCCGCATGTGGCGCAGACAGAGCGACCAGTCACATCTTGACCGCAATTCGTGCAGAAGGTCATGGTCACTACCTCCCTCCGAATCATCACCGAATCCACGTGGCTGCCCTGGACTGCCGGGAACCCGCCATCTGTGTCCTCTCAACCTACCCAACTTCTGGCGGTCCTGGGTGCTGGTATCACGGCTGACAGTGTGAACATAGGCCACCTCCGGCACGGCTTGGGCGGCTCGGGGATACATTGCTCCGCATGGAGCAGTCGCCGCACCCCACACCAGAGATCGCCGCACATTGGGACGACGCCTACGACCAAGGGGACACCAGCCGAAGCTGGTATCAACCGCAGGCGGATGTGTCCTTGCGTTTGCTCGGCAGCGTCGGGGTGAGTCCCGCCGATGCCATTGTGGACGTTGGGGGTGGTGCCTCGACGCTGGTGGACGGTCTACTCGATGCCGGTTTCACCAATGTGACCGTGCTGGATGTCTCGGCGGCAGGCATGGGGATCGCGCAAGCTCGGCTGGGCGAGCGCGCAACTCACGTGCATTGGCTCCTCGCAGATGCGCTGACCTGGCGAGCGCCGGCGCCATTCCGGGTGTGGCACGACCGAGCTGTGCTGCACTTCATGACGACCGCGGAGCAGCGTGACGACTACCGAGCAGCGATGCTGGCCGCCACTGCTCCTGGTTCGGCGATCATCCTGGGCACCTTCGGCCCAGCCGGTCCCACTTCGTGCTCGGGGTTGCCGGTACATCGGGCGGGACCCGAGGAGATGGTGGAATATCTCGGCGACGATTTCGATGTCCAACGGTGGCTGATCGAACCGCACGAGACACCGGGCGGGGCCGCGCAACAGTTCTTGTGGACAGTGGCGCTGCGGGTGTGAGCAGACCCTGGTTCGCCGACGCGCGGTCGGAAACGGCGCGACCCGGGAAGCGTGCGCTCGGCTGAGTCAGGCCAGGGCGTATCCGGCCTCGTCGACGGCTGCCGCAATGTCTGCTTCTGTGAAGCCATCACCCGTCACGGTCACGGCTCCCGACTCAAGGTCGACTGACACATCTGAAACGCCGGGCACCTGCCCAACTTCCTCGCTCACTGCTTTCACACAATGCCCGCATGTCATGCCGGTCACCTGGTAGGTCGTGGTCTCCATGAGTGCTCCTTGGGGGGTGAGGGTCTGTTGGAAATGTGGGGGCTGGTGTCCAGATTATGCAGCGACCGCCGAGCGACCTTGGAACCGGCGCAGCCGCAGGCTGTTGGTGACGACGAACACCGACGAGAATGCCATCGCCGCCCCGGCCACGAGCGGGTTCAGCAAGCCGGCCATCGCCAGCGGGATCGCCGCGACGTTGTAGGCGAAGGCCCAGAACAGGTTGCCCTTGATGGTGCGTAGGGTGCGCCGAGCGAGCGCGACCGAGTCTGCTGCCGCTCGCAGATCGCCGCTGACCAACGTCAGGTCGCTGGCTTCGATGGCGACGTCGGTGCCGGTACCCATCGCGATCCCGAGGTCCGCCTGGGCGAGCGCTGCCGCATCGTTCACGCCATCTCCCACCATCGCCACTACCCGTCCTGCGGCTTGCAGATCGCGGACGGCTGCGACTTTGTCCTGCGGCATCACCTCGGCCATCACCTCGGTGATCCCGACGTCCTGTGCGACGGCTGCGGCGGCGCGGGAGTTATCACCCGTAAGCAGCACGGGTGAGAGTCCCAAATCGCGCAATTCCAACACCGCTTGCGCGCTGGTGGGTTTGACGGCGTCGGCCACGGTCAAAACCCCAGCGATGACGCCGTCGATTCCAGCGGCGATCACGGTTCGGCCTGCGGCCTCAGCAGTCGCCACGACCTGGGAGAGAGTCGCGCTCAGGGGCAGCGCCAAGTGGCGCTCCAACCACGCCACGCGACCTGCGATGACTGAGTGTCCCGCCACCACGCCGGAGACTCCAAGTCCCTGCTCGCTGCGAAAATCCGTGACCTCTGAGATTTCCATGTGTGCTGCCCCGGTGGCGATCGCCGCGCCGATCGGGTGTTCCGAGGCTGCTTCTACGGCGCCGACCAGTCGCAGCATCGAGTCCGCCGTCATGCCTTGGGCGGTAGCAAGGTCTGGATCGACGACGACCTCGAGCAACGTCATCTGACCGGTGGTCACTGTGCCGGTCTTGTCGAGCACGATGGTGTCAACACGGCGGGTGCTCTCCAGGATTTGTGGGCCTTTGATCAGGATGCCGAGTTGCGCGGCTCGGCCCGTGCCCACAAGCAGCGCCGTCGGCGTGGCCAATCCCAGGGCACACGGACACGCGATGATGAGCACGGCGACCGCTGCGGTGAATGCCGCTTGCGCACCACCGCCGGCCCACAGCCAGCCGAGCAGCGTGAGCAGCGAGAGCACCAGCACCACCGGGACGAAAACTGCCGAGATGCGATCGGCGAGCCGCTGCACCGGCGCCTTCCCCGATTGCGCATCAGCGACCAAACGAGCCATCTGCGCCAGTTGCGTGTCGGCGCCCACTTTGGTTGCCCTCACCAGCAACCGCCCCCCCACGTTTACCGTGGCCCCGACCACCTGATCCCCGGCAGCCACTTCAACCGGCACCGGCTCGCCGGTCAGCAGACTGGTATCGACCGCTGAGGTGCCGTCGAGTACGAGGCCATCGGTGGCGATCTTCTCCCCTGGCCGCACGACGAACTCATCGCCAACCTCCAGTTCGGAGATGGGCCGTCGCACTTCTACCCCATTGCGCAGGATTGCGACGTCCTTGGCTCCCATCGCCGCGAGGGCGCGCAGGGCTGCCCCCGAGCTCACTTTCGCTTTGGTCTCGAGATACCGCCCGAGCAGAATGAACACCGTGACGGCTGCGGCGACCTCCAGATAGATGCTCGAGGTGTTGGAATCCTCGTGACCGAAGAGCGAGAAACCCATGGTCATACCCGTCATACCGGCATCACCGAAGAACAGCGCGTAGAGCGACCACAGGTAGGCCGCGCTCACGCCGATGCTGATGAGAGTGTCCATGGTGGCGGCGCCGTGGCGCAGGTTGACCCAGGCTGCGCGGTGGAAGGGCCAGGCGCCCCACACCACTACCGGGGACGCCAGCGTCAACGACGCCCATTGCCAGTTGGGGAATTGCAGCACGGGGATCATGGCCATGAGCACAACTGGGATGGTCAAGGTTGCGGAGATCAGTAGGCGCTGTCGCAGGGCTGCCAACTCAGGGTCGGGCTTGTCGGCTGAGGCGGCTTGCGGGTTGGCTGGGTCGTTCTGGGTTGATGCTGCCGGCGGAACAGGCAGTTCGGCGGTGTAGCCGGTTGCTTCGACGGTGGCGATCAGATCGGCCACGGTGACGCCGGTGCCGGCGCGCACTCGGGCGATCTCCGTGGCGTAATTCACCTCGGCGGATACGTCGTCCAGCCGGTTGAGTTTCTTTTCCACGCGGGCGGCGCAAGACGCGCAGGTCATGCCCCCGATGTGCAGGTCGATCACACTCGTGGCGCCCGCAAGTGGTGTCGCGGGTGGCTCAGGTTGCGACAGTGGTAGCGATTGCGGATCTGTTGGCATCACATGCTCCCCTGCCATCGATGCGTGCCATCGAATGGGTGGCGCGGACTTTCATGCGATTGCGAGGTGTGCGCAGACGAGCGACCAGCCCACGGTGCGTTCGGAACATCGATGATGGGTGAGAGACACACGCGCGCGAGCCGATCACGCTCGCACACAGCTCGGGTGGTTGTCACGCGGGGATGAACCTACTGAAGATGCGTGGTATTCCGCCCACTGAGGAGGCACGGCACTTCGCGACAGAGCAGTGCCGCAACCCCGACGAAGCAACCATGCGGCATACATCAACCTCACGGGTGAGACCATTTACGGGCTGAAGGTTCTCGACAGGTCAGACTCGGCGCTGGCATGCTGGATCAGGTGTAGGAGGTGATATGCGGATCGGACTCGTCCTGGGCGGCGGCGGACTCACCGGCGGCGCCTACCACTCAGGTGTCTTAGCCGCACTCGCGGACGTTGGCTGGGATGCCAGAAAAGCTGCCATCATTCAAGGCACGTCAATCGGTGCCATTACGGCAACCTCGTTAGCCGCCGGAATGCCGCCGACGGATATGTATCACCGGCACATGGGCGAACCGCTCTCAGCGGAGGCCACAGCACTGCTGTCACGTATTTCTGCGCGCACCCAAGACAGCAACTCCACCATCACCAACAGTCTGCGTCCGGCATCGCCGGAACTCTTGGGCGCCATGGTGCGAAATCCAGCTGATATTCACCCCGGCAAATTGGCCGCAGCAATACTCCCGGCTGGCCGCATGTCCACTGAATCCATCGCGGCAAGTATGGATCAAATCTGCGGCGGTGTATGGCCCTCCAGCCGACTGCGAATCACCGCCGTCCGCCTGCGGGACGGGGCAACAGTGGTATTCGGTCGACCCGGCACACCCGCACCCCCCATCGGCGCAGCCGTGGCCGCCTCCTGTGCGATTCCCGGATATTTCGCCCCCGTGACGATCAACGATCAGAAGTACATCGATGGCGGCACCACGTCCGTCTGCAACGCCGATGCGGTCATGCACGATCATCTGGACGTAGCCATCATCAGCGCTCCCATGGCGATCCACTCCGGACCACATCTGGCTGCGGACACTCCATGGCGGCGCGCTGTGCGCGCTCAAGTGGACCGCGAGATCACCAAACTGCGAGCGGCGGGCGTACAGGTGTTCCTCTTCGCACCCACCAGCAGCGACATCGATGCCATGGGCCCCAACCCCATGGCAGCCGGCCGGGAATCCGCGGTTGCGCGGGCTGCCTTCGAGAGCGCTGTCGCGCGCATCGCCGCAGACTCACGACTGCGCCAACTCGGGCAGTCGTGACGGCGTCCTAGGATGAGCGTGGAGTAAGCAGCAACCCACATCCCGCATACCCGGAAGAGGATCTACATGCCATGAGCGAAGCCAAAATTGTCGTACTGGACGGCGCCCGCACCCCGATCGGCAGTTTCGGCGGTGCGTTCAAGGACGTTCCTGGTCACGAGTTAGGGGCGATCGCCGCCCGGGCCGCGTTGCAGCGTGCAGGCGTGTCGGACGCCGATATCGCCGAAGTGGTGATGGGCTGCGTCGGCCAAGTCGGCCCAGACGCCTATAACGCGCGCCGCGTGGCGCTCGCCGCTGGCCTTCCTGATTCCACGCCCGCTTACACCGTGAACCGCCTGTGCGGCAGCGGACTTCAGGCCATCTGGTCGGCGGCGATGGAGATGCGTTGGAACCAACTCGACTTTACGTTGGCCGGTGGCGACGACTCCATGACGCGCATGCCGTTCTATGACTTCTCTGCCCGCGCGGGTTATCGCCTCGGCGACCGCACCTTCAAAGACGGCACAGTGCTGATGCTCACCGACCCGTTCCACAACATCCACATGGGCGTCACGGCCGAAAACGTGGCTCGGGAATATGGCATCTTGCGCCAGGCTCAAGACGAGTTCGCGCTCGAATCACAACGCCGCGCCGCCACGCCCGCCGCCCGAGCAGCGTTTGCCGAAGAAATCACGCCGGTCACAGTCGGCGGCCGCAAGCCCGTGACCATCACAATCGACGAGCACCCCCGCCCGGACACCACAATCGACGGCCTTGCCAAGTTGCGCCCAGCCTTTGAAAAGGACGGTACCGTGACCGCCGGTAACGCCTCCGGTATCAACGACGCCGGCGCGGCGCTGGTGTTAGCCCGCGATTCCGCAGCCACCGAACGCGGACTCTCACCACTGGTGTCGCTCGAAGCCGTCGCGACTGGGGCCATGGCTCCAGAGTTGATGGGCTACGCCCCCGTGCTTGCGCTGGCCAACCTGTTCGCCCAAACCGGAACCACCCCAGCGGACATCGACGTCATCGAACTCAACGAGGCATTCGCCGCCCAAGCGCTGGCGGTCATCCGCGATGCCGGTCTGGCTCCCGAGCGGGTCAACCCATACGGCGGCGCAATCGCCTTGGGCCACCCAGTTGGTGCCACAGGTGCAATTCTGTCGCTTCGCGTGGCTAAAGATATGGTGCGCCGCGACCTCGAGCTTGGCATCGTGACCATGTGCATCGGCGGTGGACAGGCACTCGCCGCGCTCTTCCGCCGAGTCTGAGCCCAGCACCTGTCACGCAGCGTCGCGCGAGCCGACTCCTGATGTCGCCCGCTAGCTGTCAGCCCTGTCCCGCCAACGCGCGTGCCTGGGCATCGGCGGCCAGGATGCCGTCGCGAATCATGGTGGCCGTGACTTCGAAGGGTTCGTGGTGCGCCGTCTCGCCTTCGGCGACCGTGCGTTCGGCGATCCGGTCCAGAGTCTCGGAATCAAGATCGGCCAACCCGATTTCGGCCAACGTCGTCGGCAAGCCGACACTGCGCGCAAAACTGCTCACCTGCGCAAATTCGGCGCTCGACTGACCCTCCACCACAAGTTGGACAAGCAACCCGAACGACACCTTCTCGCCGTGCAGATAGCTGTGGGTGCCAGGAGCCATCGTCAGCCCGTTGTGCACCGAATGGGCGATCGCCAAGCCCCCGGATTCGAAACCCAATCCGGACAGCAACGTGTTGGCCTCCACCACCCGCTCCAACGCGGGAGTCACAGTGTTGTTCGCCACCGCAATGGCCGCCGCCACGCCGTCCGCGTACAGCGTGTCTGCACAGGCGCGCGCCAAGGCAGCTGCAGCCACCGTCGTCGCCCCGCCCACTTGATTTGGACTGTGCGCGGCGATCACCGACCGCGCCTCGTACCACGTTGCCAGCGCATCTCCCATGCCGGAAACCAAATGTCGGCGGGGCGCTGCCGCCACCACGGCGGTGTCCACAAGCACCAGATCCGGGTTGCGCGGATAGAAAATCAGCCGCTCGAATGTCCCGTCGTCGGTGTACACCACAGACAGCGCACTGCACGGGGCATCAGTGGACGCCAAGGTCGGGCAATTGACCACCGGCAGCGACAGCGCCCCGGCGATCGCGCGGGCCGCGTCCAGGGCCTTGCCACCCCCAGCACCCACCACCACACTCGCACCGCTTGCCGTGGCCGCCGCAATTCCGGCATCGATTTCGCCCTGCGAACACTCTCCGCCAAACGTCCGTACCGAGAAGTTGAATCCCGCGTCCGACAGGGCTTCCCGCCACGTGCCCTCCAGCAGCCGTTGCGCCGTGGGACTGGCCAGAATGAACACCGACCCGGACAGTCCCAGATGGGCGAGTTCCCGGCCCAGGAAAGCCGTAGCGTCCCGCCCTTGCACATATCTGGAAGGGGCGGTGAATATTCGCATCATCCAGCCACCCTACGGGCTGCTGGCATGATGACACAATGTTGCTTCTCGAGGCCTCCCCCACTCCTGTCCCGAGCAGTACACCCAGCAATTCCGGCGGTCTCTTCTTCAACCTGGATCGTTTGCAAGTCGATGGCCCAGCCGACCGGGTGACCGCGCTCGACGTGATCGTGCTGGCTGCCGCCATCGTCATCGCCACGGTGCTCGCGGTCGTGATCTGGCGCGCGGCACAGCGGCCACGTCTTCGGCTGATATATGACCCCGCCCGTGAGCGTTGGTCCACCACGACTCGGGACATCGTGCAATATGCGCTGTCGATGCCGTTGCTGATGCTGCTTTGGTATTACTACTTTTTCGTGATCCTGCTGATTGCGCCCAACCGGCTCTCGTTGTTCAAACTCATCCTGGCCCCAGCGGCTGTGATACTCGCCGTGCGCTGCCTGGCGCACTTCTGGCACGAGGCCGCGCACAACCTCGCCAAGACTGTGCCACTGGTGATCGTGACCACAGTGTTGATGACTCTCACAGTGAAATCCGAACAGGAATGGCTGGCATTTCAGGGCAACGGCCGGATGGCCGAACTGTCCGTTCCGGCGGCTCTCACCCTGGTGCTCGCGGACTATCTGTTCACCGCTGTCTGGTTCTTCCTGGGTGCGCGCTGGGCGGCCGTGCGAGGCTACAAAGTCCCCGGCATTCCATGGCGCATGTACCCACAAGCGCACCACCTCATGGTCGACCGGCACCACTCGCAAGCGACCCAAGAGCAGCCCTCGCAAGCTTAGGTTCAGCCGTCGCGGACCTCAGCGTTCGCGTAGCTACTTCAGCGAGTCGATGAGCTCCACGTACGCGCTCTTGGCATCGTCCTGGCTCATCCCGATGAGCTCCTTGCGGGCGTCGAACTTGGCCCGCCCGACCATGTTGGTGAAGCCCGGACGCTTTCCCGTGACATCGCCTTGCGTGGCCTGCTTGTACAGCGCGTAGATCTTGAGCATCGTTGCTTGGTCGGGGGCTTTGGGCAGCGAAGTAGAAGCAGTCACAGCAGCGTCGAATTGGGTATCGAGTTCGGACATTGTGGTTCTCCCTTGGCAGACGGTTGCAGTGATAGTGGTGCCCCGGGCCCATCGGTGGCAAACCGAGCACCCAAAGTCGCGCATTGTGTTGCGGGTTGGTCTGCGTCCAATGTCCGTCCACCGGAGTACGATCAGCGTCTACTTGACCCTCCGGAGGTTCATTGTGAGTGGCATCCCGCAAAATCGACGTCGCACCGTCACCGCTCTCGCGGCAGCCGCCATGGTCGGTGTGGCCCTACTGTCCGCGTGCGGAGGTAACACTTCTTCCAACCCATCTGCCTCGGCTACCGGCAGCGGTACCTCCGGCACTGCGCTGCCTTCCTACGCCGCCACGCTGTCCACGCAACTGCCACAGATCATGAAAGACAACGCCATTCCGGGCGCTGTGGTGCTCATCCGCACCAAGGACAAGGGGAACTGGACCGCCACCTTCGGGACCCAGGAAATCGGCAAAGAAATTCCCATGACCACCGACATGTTCTTCCGGATCGGCAGCAACACCAAGACCATGACGTCCACGGTGATTCTGCAACTTGTGGAAGAGGGCAAGCTCAGCTTGGACGATCCCATTTCGAAGTACCGCCCGGAAGTCCCCAACGGCGCAAATATCACCATCGCGCAACTGGCCGAGATGCGCAGTGGACTGTTCAGCTACACCTTTGACGAGGCCTTCAATCAGACTCTCGACATCTCCCCGGAGAAGGCTTGGACCCCCGACGAACTGCTCGCCATCGCTTTTTCGCATCCTCCGAATTACCCGCCTGGCACCACCTACGACTACTCAAACACCAATATCGTGCTGCTCGGCACCGTCATCGAACAGCTCACCGGAATGAGCGCACACGAAGCGTTCGCCACCCGTATCTTTGAGCCGTTGGGTCTGGCTAACACCTTCCTGCCGCGGGCGCTCGATTCCAAACTGCCCGAACCGCATCCGCAGGGCTACCAGTTCGGCACCAACGTCGCCACCATCAACAGTTACGCCGTGCCTGCTGCAGAACTTCCGGCCGCCCTGGATGGCACACTCTCGCCGCTTAACTACACCAATGCCAACCCCTCATGGGCGTGGACTGCAGGTGGGGCCATCTCTACCGTCGACGACCTTGCCACCTACGTCACCGCGTTGGTGGATGGGGGCTTGCTCGATGAGGCCACGCAGAAGCAGCGACTGGAGAGCATCAAACCGATCACGGCCGATGGCCCAGTCACTCCCGGCTACGGCCTGGGCATCGTGGAGTTCGCACCCAACGTGTTCGGCCACGACGGGCAAATCCCCGGCTACTCCTCTTTTATGGTGCGTGACGCTGTGGCTGGCAACACAGTCATCATCGCCACAAATCTTTCGGCTTCCCCGGTGGCCGGCGAAAACGCCGCTGTGGTCCTTGGCAAAGCCGTGCTCGGCGAGCTCTACGGGGCATCGTCGGTGCCCGGCGATCCGGCCGCGGCAGCGCCCACGACCGGATCGGCAAGCCCAACTTCGTAGCGGGTGCCCAATCTCAGGAGCGCAGACTCAGTCGCCCAACATCACGCCCGCAGTGCCTGCGCCAATTCCTCAAAGGCACCAACCAACAAGCCCATGTCGGCGGAGGTGTGGGCCAGTGACACCAGCCACTGCTCATCAAGTCCGGGCGGGGTAAGAATCCCGCGGTTCACACCCCACAGCCAACTGAGTTCGGCAGCTTCAAAGTCGGTGCGCTTATAGTCGCGGTAGTTGCGCACGGGAGTCGTCGACCAGGTCACGGCCCCTTTCACGCCAAATCCCACTGTGTGCGCCGGCAACTCGTAGCGCACGATCAGGTCATCGATCGCGCTGAGCGCCTCATCATTGATGGCCTCGGCCGCATCCATCGCTTCCGGGGTGCAAACTTCGTCCACGGCAGTAGCCGCGGCCATCGTCAGGGGGTTGCCGTTGTAGGTGCCGAAGTGCCACATCTGACCCGACGTGATCGTGTCCATGATGTCCGCGCGGCCGCCGAAAGCAGCCAGCGGCAGACCGCCGCCGATGCTCTTGGCCAGTGCGATCAAGTCCGGTTTGATCCCGACCCGCTGCGAAGCGCCCGACACGCCAGCCGTCAGACCCGTCTTCACCTCGTCAAACACCAGCAACACGCCATGGCGGTCACAGGCTGCTCGCACCCCGGCCAGGTATCCCTCATCGGGCACCACGATCGAGATGTTCTCCAGCACCGGTTCCATCACCACAGCAGCGATTTCGTCGGCGTGCGCGGCCAGAATCTCTTCCAACCGTTCCAGGTTGTTGTAGGGGACCACGTGCACGATTCCGGCTTCCACCTCAAAGGGCACCACAGGTGTCGGGGCATCTTCCGGACCGGCATCGGCGACATCGGGCTTGACAGACACCGAGAGCGCGTCGTAACCGCCGTGGTAACCGCCTTCGATCTTGATGATGCCGTGGCGCTGGGTGAAACTGCGCGCCGCCTTGACCGCATACATCGTGGCTTCGGTGCCTGAATTGGCGAACCGCAACATGTCCAGACCAAACCGGCGTTGGAAGCGCTCAGCCACCTCGGTGGTCAACGGCGACGGGGTGACGAACAGCGTCCCCACCTTCAGCGACTCCTCCACCGCTGCAACCACCGTCGGGTTGAGGTGACCCACCAACATGGCCCCAAAACCCATCGACATGTCCAAGATTGGACGGCCGTCGACATCGGTCAGCCACGCACCCTTCGCCGCGGCAATGGCAACCGGGTGCGGCTCCCAGAACTGGAACGACGAGGCCACACCCAACGGCATCGGCACCGACGCGCGCGCGTGATGGGCGGCCGAACCTTCGGTGGTGGCACTGAACCGTTCCCACTCCACTGCCATCAACGCCGCCACCCGGTCGGGATCCAGCGGGGTGGAGCTCTCCGGCAACTTGCGCCAAGTGGCCGGATCGTTGGGTGGCCACGTCGTCGAATTGTCCGTGGCGCTGCCAGTGTCATTAGTCATGGTGTGAAGCTCCCAACCTAGTGGCGGATCGTTGCCCGGTCACGGTATCAAGTCCTGCGCCAGGAAGGGTGCGTTCCGCTGCGACTCATCGCTCGCGGCCCGTTGATCGAGCCGCAGGGATCACCCCGCGACCACAGCCTGCCCGCGACCCTGCGCCTTTGCTCGGTAGAGGGCCGCATCCGCCCTATGCAATACGGCATTGGGAGACTCCCCCGGCTCGGCAACGGCCACTCCGATACTCAAGGACACCGAAATCTCCCCGTCATCGGTGGGCAGGGGGCTGCTGACGATCTGGCGGATGGTGCGGGCGAGTTCTGAGGCCTGAGTGACTGCTGGCACCCGCGCGACCGCCACAAATTCATCTCCGCCGTAACGGGCCACAACCTCCAACTCGGGCAGTTGCGCCACCTGTTCGGCCACCGCCTTCAGCGCCTGGTCCCCACGGGCGTGACCATAGGTATCGTTAAGCGGTTTGAGCCCATCGAGATCGATGAATAGCACGCAGATCCGGGACGGCTCCGGGCTGTCAACCTCGACCTGAGCGAGTAGCGCCGAGAGTTGCCGCTCCAACTCCCGACGATCCGCCAACCCCGTGAGCGGATCGTGGGTTGCCAAGTAGCGCAATTGTTCGTGGGCCATGTGGGCGTCCGTGGTATCGGCGAATTGCGCCACAAATCCCGTCGGGTGCCCGTCACCATCATGCAGGATTCCCGTGGCGTGCAGCACCCAGCGGATATCGCCAGACGCAGTGACCAGCCGTCGCTCCTGCGTGACGCCCGCTACGCCACCGGCGAGGAGCTCATCGCGCATCCGCTTGCCCACTTCGCCAGGGTTGAGCGCCATGACGTCGAGCAACTCATGGTCCAGCAGCCAGGATTCGGAACGGTCCAAGAGTTGGCACAAAGCTGGGTTGACGTTGACGAAGCGACAGTCCAAGTCGAGCACTGCGATGCCCACCGGCGCCGATTCCAAGGCCGTGCGCAGCAATTCTTCACTGCGAGCGAGTTGCTCGCGGGCATCATGTTCCACCTGGATGTCGCGCCAGCCGGCGATCCGACCGATCACGTTCCCCTCTGCATCGAACGTGGGGCGCAACATCACGTGGAACCAGCGATACGTACCGTCCGGGCGGCGCACCCGAGTCTCAAACTCAGCATCTAAACCACTGCGCACACGCCCGCGTGCGGGTTGAATCCCGGCAAGATCGTCGGGATGCAAGATTTCGGTGACGCTTCGGCCAATGAGTTCGTCCGGGGGCCAACCCAACATGGTCCGGATCGACTCCGATACCCACAACACAATCCCCTGGTTATCCATGCGAGTCACGATGCTGGCCGCGTTCTCCGCGAGGAGTCGAAAGTTGGCCTCAGACGCGACCAACTCCCGTCGGGCAGCCACATACTTGGTGACGTCGATTATCTGGGAGATGAGGTAGTCCACTGTGCCGTCGTCGCGGCGAATACACGCAACCGACATGTCTCCCCAGACGACTTCACTGTTGGGTCGAAGGTAGCGCTTGCGCAGGCGGTAGGTATCACGACGTCCCGCCAAAACATCGGCTACAAGGGCCAGATCGCCATCAATGTCATCTGGGTGCGTGAGTTCCTGCCAGGTCGCTTTCCGAAGTTGACCCGCATCGCGGCCGAGAAATTCACACAACGCTGCATTGACGTCCAGGAACGCACCCTCCGGACTCACAATGCACATCCCGATCGCCGAATTAGTCATGGCTAACCGAAAGCGCTGCTCGGACTCAGCGATCTCAGCCTGTGCGGCGACTTCTGCGGTGACATCCCGATACGTCCCCACAAACCCGTCTCGTTGCCCGGAGTCATCAACTCTCACACGGGTGCGGGAGTCCACCCATCGCCACGCCCCATCCCGCGTGTGCACCCGAAACCGCAATCGGTCTGTCTCATCAAGATGTTCCTTGGCTCGAGCCGCCGCAATTGCCGGACGATCGTCGGGGTGGATCAACGAGGTGAGATCGGTCCCGATCAGGTCGTCCGGCTCCCAACCGAGGACTTCCCGCACTGACGGAGACACCCATTTCGCCACGCCGCTCTCGGTCCACACCACGGCATCACCGGCGTTTTCCGCCAGCAGCCGAAACCCCGCAGCCAACTCGGCCAACTCTTCGCGTTC
This sequence comes from uncultured Actinomycetes bacterium, assembly GCA_964627505.1. GTDB lineage: Bacteria > Actinomycetota > Actinomycetes > S36-B12 > UBA10799 > JACJWR01. The sequence goes on from CAZVKB010000044.1 coordinate 17,145, forward strand.
ACGGTAAACCTCGGTGACATCTCGCCACGATTGACTAATGCCGTCGTCCAACTTGACCGCCCGCACGTCGTAGCGGCGCATCTCGCCGTCGAGCAGATCCTGCGGATAAAGCCAATCGCTGAACACCAGTGGCTCACCTGTATCCACCACCTGGCAGTACGAGTGGAACAAGCCACTGGTGAATGCTGCCGGGTGCAACTCCGAAAGCCGCGCACCGATGAGTTCGTCCTGGCGGCGTTGGTTGAAGGAGCAGGCAGCCTCATTGGCGGCCGCGAACTCGAAATCCGCGATCTGACCTGCGTCGTTCCGAACAGCGTTGAGGATGACGAAGGGATCAAACAGACTGTCGATCACCCCTTGCAGCGAAGATTGGGGCGCAACTGGTGGTTTGGGCTGGTTGACCGTCACCCGACACCTCCGCTCCCAGAAAGCCTCACCCATTTGAGGGTTTCACACTAGTGCGCGAACCGAGTGAGGCGCATTCTCACCGTGTTGATGTTCGACACTGAGTGGGGGTAGGCGACATATACGTGTGCTCTCACCCCACTCATTGGTCGTGGTTCAGCGGCAGACTTTCCTCCTGGAGCCGCCTTGGGAATCGAATCCCGGACCTTCGCATGACGAGTCTCGCTCCCGCTAAGGTCACGCCCATGCTCGTGCATAATCCGATTTGCCCTGCCGTATTCGGCCATGCATGCGACCTGCTCCGAGGCAGTTCGAAGTAGTTCGGTCCGTGTGGCTATTCCAGCGGCCGGTAGGCATCTCGTCGGTGATCAATGCGCAGGACGACGACTTCTCGGTCGTCCTCGCGGATCCGATACAGCACTCGATAGGTGCCTCGTCGCGCAGACCAGATGCCGTTGAGGTCATCGCGCAGGGGCTTGCCAACGCGGTGCGGGTTGTCCAGGAGCACGGTGGTGACGAAGTCGATGACGGCCACCGCAACTGCCTCAGGCAGCCCCTCTGCGATGGCACGGCGAGCTGGCGGGGCGATGACGATCTCGTAGGGACGCTCGCTCACGGGCGTAGCTGGCGCACGGCATCGGCGCCGCGGACGACGTCGCCGCGCGCATAGGATGCGTCAGCCTCCCGGATATCGGCCAGAGCCTCGGGATCGCTCAACACGTCGATGGTCTCCTGCATCTGGGCCAAATCCTCCGGACTCAGGATGACCGCCGCCGGCTTCCCGTTTCGAGTGATCACGACACGTTCATGCTGGCGCTCCACCCGATCAATCACAGCGGACAGGTGGTCACGGACATCCCGCAAGGACTCGGTTGACATGACCACAATTGTGGCGCTTTGACAAGCCAATGTCCAACCACGAGCGGCCAAGCAACTCTGAGGGCCGCCAACTCGTGGAACTCGCGCCTCTAGCAATTTCGGTGCGATTCAGTTTGGACCGGTGAGCACGGCGCCGGGCCAGGTACGCGTGGGCTCGAACCGTGTCGGGGTCCTCACCTGCTCAGATCAACGTGGGAACACCAACATGGGAGGCGCGTTCATCGAGTACTCCTACCTGACCGCACTGGCAGCACTCGTCGTGGCCGGTCTCATCGGCTGGCCCCTCCTTCGGTTCGTGCGGTATAGGCGCCCGACGAGTGATAGCCCTTCCGATGCCTAGACACATATACTGTTGCAGCGGAGCCTGTTGAAGAACCGAACAAATCGACCCATTTGCGGTTCCGTCAAATCACCGTAACCTGCTAAAGCCCAAGGAACTTCACGTGGAGCCGCCTCGGGGAATCGAACCCCGGACCTACGCATTACGAGTGCGTTGCTCTGCCATCTGAGCTAAGGCGGCGTTGCTGGCGTTGGACCCTGTGTCCAGCGCTCATGCCGAGGAGATACTACACGGCAGGGTCTGCCACTTGGAGCCCGCCGGAGTCGGCATGCTGCCCGGCGGCCGAAATCGGCACGTCGAAGTTTGCCTTAGCAACAAATGCGGCCAGATCAGCCACTGGCATCGGCCGTGCGAAGAGGTACCCCTGACCCAACTCGCAACCCAGCGCAGTGAGGGCATCTGCGTGCGCATCCTGCTCCACCCCTTCGGCCACCACCACCAGATCGAGCGATGCCGCCATACCCACAATCGCGCGCACCAAGTTGTCGCTGCGTTCCGACTCGCCCATGGCCGCCACAAAAGACTGGTCAATTTTCAACACATCGATCGGCAGATTGACCAGTGCCGACATCGATGAATAGCCCGTTCCGAAATCATCCATCGCAATCGAGATGCCCTGCGACCGGATCTCGGTCAAAAGGGTCACCGTTTCATCCATCCGTTCATGCAGGGAGGATTCGGTGACCTCCACTGTCAGGCGTTGTGGCTCCAGCCCGGATGCCGCCACCTCAGCGGCTAGTTGCGCCACCAGATCGGTCGTGATCTCACGCGGAGAGACGTTGATCGCTAGGTCCAGCCGCGCCCCCGTAGCATGTTGCAGCTCAACGATGTCCCGCATGGCCGTCTTGCGGATCATCCGACCCATATCCACAATCAACCCCGTGTGTTCAGCCAACGGGATGAAGCGATCCGGCGGCAGCAGCGTCCCATCGGCCTTACGCAATCGCACAAGCGCTTCGACCTCCACCACAGCGCGATCGGCGAGCCGAATCAACGGCTGA
>CAZVKB010000045.1:0-19656 GCA_964627505.1 uncultured Actinomycetes bacterium
ACGCGCGCCGACCTCGACGCGCTGCCTGACGATCTCCTGCGCCACGAACTCATCGACGGTCACTTCGTCATGACCCCGGCCCCCGGCGTGAATCACCAGACCGCCAGCTTGCGGCTGATGATTCTGCTTGATGCGCAGGTGCGTGGATCGGCTCTGATGGTCCTCACCGCCATATTTGACGTCGTGCTCGGGCCGCACGTCGTCAAACCCGACCTCATCGTGGCGCCCAAGGCCGACTTCACTGAGCGAGACCTGCCTGTGGCACCCCTGCTGGTGGTCGAAATCCTCACCACCAGCACTCTGCACCTCGACCGCGGGCGCAAGCGTGAGATCTACGCCGAAGCGGGTGTGCCCCATTACTGGATCGTCGACCCGGATGAGCCCAGCATCTCGGTTCTCGAACTCGCCGACGGGGGCTACGTCGAGGTCGGCCACGCCGTGGGCGACCAGACCATCCACATCGAGCGTCCCGTGGCATTGCACTTTGCACCCGCCGAGCTCCTGCGCGACTGACAGCAAGGTGTGAAAGCCCCGGCCAAGTCCTGCGCAACGGAAAGCCCATTGCGAAAGCCTGCGCCGAGTTCCTGCTTGACTGACTGCTGGGTGTGAAAGGCCCCGCCGAGCTCCTGCGCGACTTACTGCTGGGTGTGAAAGCCCCGGGCGAGCTCCTGCGCGAATAACGCCTCCACGGCAAAGGGCCCAGCCGAGCTGCGCAGTGCGCGGAGCGCCTGTTCTGCGCATTTCTGCGTACGATCACAGCAGTGGATTTCCAAGGGGTCCGTTTTTGCGCGTTTCTGCGTACCTTCGGGCGGGAAGTGGGCTAGTTCGTACGCAGAAACCGGCGAAAACCGCCCTGATTGAAATGTGCCTCCGCGAGCATACGCAGAAACGCGCAATTAGATGCCCCGCGGGCTCGGACTTGCGGATTTCCCGTCGAGTGCGCGGGCCATCCGCACCTCGCAGGCCTCCTCGTCCCCGGGAGGGGACTCTGGTGCTCTGAGCACGACCGCGTCGCCCCGGTCAGCGTCCGGGTGGGAATGCTGACACCGGTGGAACCCGGCACTTCACATGCACGCGGCCTGATGGATGTCGGCTCGTGGTTCACCTCGCTTGAGCACTGCGGAGCGCCGCCGCCTCGGCGCGAGGGTCGTGCTCCTCGATCCTCACTCACCACTTGCGTACTGATGTGCAACCACCGATTGATTGCCTTGGGGTAACGATGGTCCGGGAAGTGAGCCAGCCATAGTTCACTCCTGAAGCGCCCACGTGGTCAGAGGGAATCGGGGCCGCCCCCGACAGTTCCGTCCGTTGGTGATGCGCCCCGTTTGGCCCGAATGAGGTGCAACCGAGTGGATTGGTGTGACTTCGTAGACTGTGCGGAATCGACGACCACCCTGGGAGCGCGCGGATGAACGTGGTTGGACCACCGGCCGGGAGTCCGCAGGCGGGCAGTCGCGAATTCACCGACCGATCCGTGCTGGGTGACGGTCCTGCGGCGTCCCCGCAACGCGCGCCAATCGGGCGGCCCGCACCAGCCGTGCCCGACGACTCCCGCGTGCTGGACGATCTTGAGGCTGAAGCGATTTGGACCTTCCGGGAGGTGGCGGCAGCGTTCGCCCGCCCGGTGCTGCTGTACAGCATCGGCAAGGACTCAACCGTGCTCCTGCATTTGGCTCGGAAGGCCTTTCATCCTGGGCCGGTGCCGTTTCCGGTGATGCACATCGACACCGGCTGGAAGTTCGCGGAGATGATCACTTTTCGGGACGCGACGGTGGCCCGGTTGGGGCTGGATCTGCGGGTGGTGACCAACGAGCAGGGTCGTGCCGAAGGCGTCACGCCGTTTACCCATGGCACGCAGGAGTACACGCGGATCATGAAGACTGTGGCGTTGCGGGAGGGCTTGGACGCCGGTGGTTTCGATGTGGCGGTGGGGGGAGCGCGGCGGGACGAGGAGAAGTCGCGCGCCAAGGAGCGGATCTTCTCGCTGCGCGAGGCCGGTCACCGTTGGGAGCCACGGAACCAGCGTCCGGAGTTTTGGCGGACGGTGAATTCGGCGCTCACCGACGGCCAGACGATGCGTGCGTTCCCCATCTCCAACTGGACCGAGTTGGACGTGTGGCGCTACATCGCGCGCGAGCGGCTGGAAGTGGTGCCGTTGTATTTCTCGGCCCCGCGGCCGGTGGTGGAGCGCGAGGGCACACTGGTGATGGCGGATGACGACCGGCTGCCGCTGCGCCCCTGTGAGGTGCCGCAGGTGCGCAACGTGCGGTTTCGCACCCTCGGGTGCTATCCGCTCACGGGCGCGGTGGAGTCCCCGGCCTACACGGTCGAGGAGTTGATCGCGGAGTTGCGGGAGAACAACCTCTCGGAGCGGGCAGGCCGTCTGATCGATGGTGAGGGTGCGGGGTCGATGGAGCGTAAGAAGACTGAGGGGTATTTCTGATGCCTGCGGTTGGGGAATCGCGGGATCTGGCGATCGACGCGGCGCCTATTACGGACGGTGTGGCGATCAACGCGGCGCACATTGCGAACGGTGTGGCGATCGACGCGGCGCACATTGCGAACGGGGTGGCGATCGACGCGGCGCACATTGCGAACGGGGTGGCCATGCCTGATGTAGTTCCTGCGGCCGTGTCGGGCAGATCCGACGCGGCCTCGCCGCGCCTGTCGACCAATGTGCCTGACCCGGCAGTCGAACGTACTCCAGACACCCGCGTGATCGCCCGTAAGGCGCTCATCCGGGTGGTGACGTGCGGTTCGGTGGATGACGGCAAGTCGACTTTGCTCGGCCGCCTGTTGGCCGAGACGGACTCGTTGCCGACGGATATCGTCGCGGCAGCCCGCTTGACCCGCCGGCCCGGTTCGGCGGTGCCGGCAGGGGAGATCGACTATTCGCTGGTGACCGACGGTTTGGAGGCGGAGCGGGACCAGGGCATCACCATCGACGTTGCCTACCGCCACCTGTATCTGCCGTCTGGGCGGCGGGCGGTGCTCGCGGATGCGCCCGGCCATGAGCAGTACACGCGCAACATGGCGGTAGCGGCGTCGACTGCGGATGTGGCGATCCTGCTGGCTGACGCGATGCGCGGCACCCGGCCGCAGACGCATCGTCACCTCACGGTGTGCGCGTTGATGGGCGTGCGCCACATCGTGTTGGCGGTGAACAAACTCGACGGGGTGGAGTACAGCCAGGAGATTTTCGACGACATCACCGCCGAAGTGCGCGCCACCGCCGCGCGGCTGGGCGTGAACGACGTGTTGTCGATCCCGGTGAGTGCGTTGGCTGGCGCCAACGTGACGCGGCCGGCGGTGGAGATCGGCTGGTATGACGGGCCGACGCTGCTCGAGGCGCTCGACGGACTGCCGTTGGAGGCTGACGTGGACGCGGGGCTGCGGTTCGGGGTGCAGACGATTCTGCGGGCGCCGGATTTTCGCGGCTATGGCGGTGTGGTGTCGTCGGGCACGATCCGGCCGGGTGATCATGTGAAGGTCGCGAACTCGGGGCAGACTGCGGTGGTGGCGCGGGTTTTGGGCCTGGCAGACGAAGCTACGGTGGAGTTGGCGGCGGTGGGGTCGGGGTTGTCCGCGGCGGTCGAGTTGGATCGCGATCTGGACATCACCCGCGGTGATCTGCTCACCGCTGTGGCGGACGCCCCGGTGCCGGCGGATCGGTTTTCGGCGGAATTGGTGTGGATCGGGGAGGAGCCGTTGGCCCACGGCCGCTCCTATGTGATGCGGGTGGGGCCGGCGGAGGTGCCGGCGGTGGTGACGGTGGTGCGGCACCGGCTAGATGTGACGACGGGCGCGGAGTTGGCGGCCCGCACCCTGCGCATGAACGATGTGGGGCAGGTGGAGTTGGCCACCAACCGGGCGATTCCGCTGGATCCGTATGGCCGCTGCCACGACACGGGCGGGTTCATCCTGTGCGATCGGGTGACTGGGAACACGGTGGCAGCGGGGTTGACGCGGTTCGCGCTGCGTCGTTCGGCGAACGTTGTGGAGCACGATTTCACGGTGGACCGCACGGCGCGGGAGGCGCTGAACGGGCACCGCGGGCGGGTGGTGTGGTTCACCGGGCTGAGCGGTTCGGGGAAGTCGACGGTGGCCAACGATGTGGCGCGCCGGTTGCATGCGCTGGGGATCCGCACCTACATTCTCGACGGCGATTCGGTGCGCCACGGGCTGACGAAGGATCTCGGCTTCACCGCCGCGGACCGCGCGGAGAACGTGCGCCGGGTGGCGGAGGTCGCGAAACTGATGATGGATGCCGGGCTGGTGGTGTTGGTGTCGCTGATCTCGCCGTTCCGTGCTGATCGCCAAGCCGCCCGCGCCCTGTTCGACGAGGGCGACTACCTCGAAATTTTCGTCGACACCCCGCTCGACGTGTGCATCGCGCGCGACCCGAAGGGCCTCTACGCCAAAGCCGCAGCTGGCACACTGCCCAACATGAGTGGAGTCGGTCAGGACTACGAGCCACCCAGCCACCCCGATCTTCGCCTCGACGGCACAGCTGCGCCTGAGGAGTCAGCCGCCGCAGTGGAAGCCCTGCTCGAACTGTGAGCCTCAGCACGAAGTCCCGCGACTCGGGCGCGTTCGCATGACGTGGCAGGCATGGGCGACGCTCGCCGTTGTGGCAGGTGTTTTGGGTCTGCTGGTGCGCGGTCGGGTGTCTCCGGCGGTGGCGGTGCTCGGGGGCACCGTGGTGGTCTACGCGTTGGGGATCGTCAACACGGAGCAGGCGCTCGCGGGTTTTTCCAACCCGGCGCCGCTCACCGTGGCAGCGTTGTACGTGGTGGCGGCAGCGGTGGCGAAAACCGGCGCGTTGGAACCCCTGCTCCATGGTGCGCTGGGTGACAGCGCCCGCGGACTTCGCGGACCCCTTGGGCGGCTGGCGGTTCCCGCCGCGGCCGCTTCGGCGTTTCTCAACAACACGCCGATCATGGCGATGCTGATTCCGCAAGTGTCCTCGTGGGCCGCCCGCAAGCGGGTGTCGGTATCCAAGTTGCTGATGCCGCTGTCGTTCGCGGTGATTCTCGGCGGCATCGTCACTGTGATCGGAACGTCCACCAACCTGGTGGTTTCCGGCCTGATGCTCGACGCGGGCATCGGCGCCATGGGGTTCTTCGAGATCGGCAAGGTGGGCTTGCCCATTGCACTTGTCGGCGTTGCACTGCTGGTGCTGATGGGTCCGCGGGTGTTGCCCGCACGCAAGAGTGTCCAAGAGGAACTGGAATCCGGCACGCGTCGCTACTACGTGGAGATGACCGTGGTGCCCGGGGGGCCACTCGAGGGAGCCACCGTCGAGGCGGCAGGTCTGCGGGACTTGCAGGGAGTGTTCCTCACGTCTGTCGACCGGGGCGACACCGTGATTGCGCCAGTACGCCCGGAGACGGTGCTGCGAGGCGGCAACCGGTTGCGCTTCGCCGGGCAGGTGAGCCACGTGCTCGATTTGCAGGCGCGGCCGGGACTCGAGTCGGCCGAGACTGAGCACATTTCCAGTCTCGAGGATCCCTCGGTGCGCTACTACGAAACCGTGATTGGCGCCAGGTCGCCGCTCGTCGGACAGACCCTGCGCAGTGCGGGCTTTCGTTCCACCTATCAAGCAGCCGTGGTGGCGATTCACCGCGATGGCGAGATGCTCGACGCCAAACTCGGCCGCGTGACCCTGAGAGTGGGCGACACGTTGGTGCTGATTTCGGATCCGGGTTTCGGGAAGCGCTGGGCGGATCGGGACGATTTTCTGCTGATCGCGCCCATGGGACAAACCCCGGCGCAACCGATCGCGACGTGGCGATCCTGGATGGCCATCGGGGTGCTGGCGGCGATCGTCGTGTTGGCTGCGCTCAACGTTGTGCCAATCCTGCTCGGGGCGCTCGTGGGGGCGATGGTGCTGGTGGCGCTTCGGGTGATCAGCGCAGCCGAGGCGCGACGCAGCATCGACCTTGAAGTCATCGTGGTGATCGCAGGGGCGTTTGGACTCGCTGCGGCCATGGAGAACTCAGGGCTGGCACAGTCGGTAGCGAACGGCACTGTTTCTGCACTCAGTGGCCTGGGCGACCGTGGGGTACTGCTGGGGGTGATCGTGGCCACGGTGGTGCTCACGGAAATGATCACGAACAACGCCGCAGCGCTGCTGATGTTCCCGATCGGCATCACCATTGCTGCGCAGACATCGTTGAATCCGGTGGGTGTGGCGATTGCCATCGCGGTGGCCGCGTCGGCGTCGTTCCTCACCCCCATCGGTTATCAGACGAACACGATGGTCTACGGGCCTGGCGGGTATCGGTTCGGCGATTATTGGCGGCTGGGCCTGCCACTCACCGCGCTCGTGGTGATCATGCTGGTGTGGCTGGTGCCAGTGATGTGGCCGGGGGGCTGACCCGCCTGCGGGGCGTGCCGGAGCCGGTGCCGGAGGCTGACTCGCCTGCAGGGTGTGGCTGTGTGGCTGACCCGCCTGCGTGGCGTGGCTGGGGCACTGATCAGCAACTCGCGAGCGTGAGGTTGCCGGAATCGCAGACACGTGCATTTCCGCGAGTTTCTGCACAACGTCAATCGTGAGCCGGCAGCCGTAGTCAGTTTTCGCGCGATTCTGCACAAGAGCTGGTCAGATCTTGGGGTTGATCCTGTGCACTTTGGCGCGGATTCAGCCATTCCCGAAAACCCACCCGCAAGTTCGTGTGCAGAAGAGCGCGAACTCAGCCGTCGAGAGCTGTAACGGAGATGAACCCGCGGCGGGATGAGCTCAGTCGTCCGTACACGGTGCTGACATATTTGTCGAATTGTCATATCATCCACCTATGACAGAAATTCGTCACTATGACACAAAAGTCACCCCGGAGGGTCGGGTTCTGGTGCCCGCGGACGTGCGCCGCTTCCTGGCTGTCTCCGCAGGCGACCGTGTTCGCTTCATCGTGGACGGCAGCGAGGTGCGCTTGGTGTCCGCGCGATCCCTGGCAGAAGATCTCTGGGCAGCCAATGCGGACGCATCCGGGGATACCCGAGAGGCGTCCGCGGCAGCCGATGTCCGCTGGTCCCGCGACGTCGATGCGCGCCTGTCCCTCGAGAAGGACGCGCGCACTCGGGCAGCCGTGGCCGTCGACCCACGATCGGAAACCCAGGTCGCGACGGACCTGTTGGCTTCACTCGCGCTCGATGAGCGATGACTTCGCTCGCGTTCGACTCCTCGACGGTCATTGCGTGGGTACTCAAGGAGCGAGGCTGGACGGCTGTGGACCGCCTCCTGCGCGAAACCGATGGCGTGGTGCTGCCCTCGCCGGCTCTCATGGAGGTGATTCGTATCGTCCGGCTGCGGGGCAACAGCCGATCGGGGCGCGTGATCGCTGACACGCTGGCTGCCCAGGGGCTGATCTTTGTCCATGCGGACACCGAGGATCTGATCGATGCCGCTGCGTTACTGGAAGCCGCAGCTCAACTCTCCGCAGCTCAACTCGCCGGGGCTCACCTGCCCGCAACTCACCTGGCCGGGGCGGTCCACGGCGAAACGGGGCCCAGCCTCTCTACGGCAGACGCACTGATCCTCACCATCGCCGGGCGCCTCAACCGGCCGATTGTCACCCGCGATCGCTTGTGGGGTGAGCTCGCCTCAGCCGGGCTCGTGCGCATTCAAGTGCACGTTTTCTGAACGCATATTGGTGTTGCGCATGATCGAACACCTCTGCGCTTCATCAAACGGGGGTGGCTGGTGAGAGGCGGAGAGTCCATCACCCGGAGGCCTCAGCCGAAGGCCCGAGCAGTCCGACACCGCCGCGCTGAGCCCCCTGAGTGCTGACGTCGAGATGCTCGCGAACGTTCGTCAGTGCCGCTGCTTCAGCGCGTCTGAAGTCGTATTACTTGTTCCCCCGGCTAGGTTTGAGTGGCAGAACGTGTTGCGGTAGTGGCAGAGGGCTGAATTCCGGATCCTTGTGCATGAGGACCGCACCTTGGAGCTCGGCGGCTGCTGCAATCCAAGCGTCGGCCAGAGAAATATTCGTCGTGGCCTTCCACTTCGCTGCTGCGATCATCAATTCGGGAGACTGATTAACCCATGTGAGGGGAAGTTCGAGAACTTGTTGCCGAGCAAGTATCCCTGCGCGCTCGTTCTCGTCCTTCCACACCCGGTAATGCACCTCTACTAGCGTCATGAAGCATGCGTACGCGATCGTCGTCTCAGCGGACGCAAGGCTCAGGACATCCGCGACGTCAGCCGCACCGGGCTCATCGTCACGCAAGGTGAGGAGGGCTGACGTATCCAACAGCCATCGCTTCATTCTCGGCCTCTGTCGGCAGCTCGATCGGCCAATAGCCGGTCTGTGCTGCCACCGGTTCCTGATCCGCGGAACGCCGCAACTGGGTCTCGGTTGACCGGTACAACCGTGATTACCCCATCTGTCACGACCCATTCAAGAGCATCGGCGGGTGATAGGCCGAAGCGCCGACGAATCTCTGCTGGCACCACTGTTTGGCCTTTGGAAGTGATCGTGCTTCGCATAGTCCCTCCCATGGGTCGCGAATTACTTTTCAGTCGTCAAAGTAACACGTCGCGCCTGGGGCATCAAGGCAAGGCTGTTGCTGGAGGTTGCGTCGTACGGACGCTGCTGGTGGTGAAGATTCGGCTCCAACTGGCGTACTCGTCCGGTTCGCAGACCATTCGCACCGCGCAGGCCTCCTTACCCCACGAGTATGCAGACCATTCGCACCGCGCGGGCCTCCTCGCCCCAGGAGGTGATGTTGGTCATCTGCAGCACAAGTTCGTCGCTCGTCGGCCGTTGGAAGAGGCCGATCCGCCAGCCCCAATCCCCGTCGGGCCCGTACGCGCCCTTCACTTGAAACTGTCCCGGGGTATCGGGAAGGTGTCGGCATGCCATTGGCTCAGGCTGATGCCACGTGTCGCTGAACTGTGCGTCATCGGCGCCCAACACGATGCGTCCAGTCTGCGGATTGCCCTCATAACTCCAGGTGTAGTTCACCGTCGAGCCGTCGATGGTGATGGTGCATGCGCTCAGTTGAGCATCGTTGCCAAGAGGGTCCAGCCACAGTTCGGCCGAACCAGACCAGCGTGTCCCATCAAGGGCAGTCAGGGTGTCCATGGCGTAGTCCTATCCCAGGCAGACGGGATTGGGCAAGCCTCGACCGAGTGCCCAACCGCCGCAGGGCACAATGAGAACCGTGACTGCTGACACATCGACCGATCCCGATGCCACTCCCGGCGGCTCGACGTTGACGGAGCACTCATCTGTCCGTGAGATCCCGTGGCATTTCTTGCGCGGGATGGCAATGGGCAGCGCAGACGTGGTGCCCGGGGTCTCGGGCGGCACGGTCGCGCTGGTGCTGGGGATTTACCGGCAGCTCGTGACAGCCATTCGCAACGGATCATCGGCAATGGGCCGGTTCCTGAAGCTCGACTTCCGGGGCGGGCTGCACATGCTCCGGCGGGTGGATTGGCTCCTGCTGATCCCGCTGCTGCTGGGTATCGGTACCGCAGTGCTGCTGCTCGCGGGCGCCATCGAGCACCAACTCGAGACGCATCCCATCCAGATGGCCGGGTTGTTCATGGGCCTGGTGGTCGGGTCCGCGGTGGTGGCCACGGGTCTGTTGACGCGGCGGGATGTGCGGGAATGGGCGCTGATTTTGGGAGCGGGCGCGATCTTCTTTGTGGCGCTGGGTTTCACGTCCGGCGCCTCAGAGGACACCGTGGCGAGCGACATTCCGCTGTGGGCATTCTTTGCTGCGGGTGCGATCGCCATTTGCGCGATGATTCTGCCGGGGATCAGCGGGTCGTTCCTGTTGGTGGTGATGGGGATGTATTCGGCAGTGCTCGCCGCAGTCAATGACCGCAACTTTGTGGTCCTGGCGGTCTTCATGTTGGGCTGCATCATCGGTCTGGCGCTGTTCAGCCAGCTTCTGCATTGGGCGCTCGCGATGCACTACGACGCTGTGATGGCGGTGCTGATCGGGCTCATGGTGGGGTCGATCCGGGTGCTGTGGCCTTGGCCGAATGGTGCTGAGAGTGTGGCGCTGGGCGCTCCCGACCAGGCAGTCGCCGTCACCCTGGGACTGGCCGTTTTCGGCTTTGCGTTGGTCATGGGTGTGGACTGGATTGCCCACCGCCTCGAACACCGAGGCGCCACCGAAGAGGTTGCCGACCTGCACGTATAGGTGCGTGTCGGCGGCCCCCCGGGCGTGCTGATGTCTGCGTGCTGATTCAGGTTCCCGTCGGCTCTCGCGCGCCGACCCGGGCGTGCTTGTTCAGGATCCCATCCGCCGGGCAGTGCTGGTGTCCGCGTGCTGACCGAAGTGCCAGTTGCGATCGACAATTACCCAGCGATGCCGGCCACGGAATCTCCGCCCATCGAAGCGCAGTTTGCGATCGGCATCGACAGATCTACCCGCCGATCTCTGCGCCATCGGCGAGGTGCTCTTGCCTTCCGGTGTCGGCAAGTTCCGCCTCTCCGGTGACCACTACGTCAGCACCGAATTGCCAGTCGCCGTGCACGGTGAGGCTGGTTGCGCCGCGCAGCGATGGGGCGCCGGTGGGGACGCGCGCGTCGAAATCGGCCATGGTGCGGTAGAAGCGCCCATCGAGGTCAACCAACGCCGCCTGCGCCGCAGCCAACCGCGGCACGGCATCCTCGCCCACTGTGTAGGCATCGGAGCGCAGCACCAACAGGTCGTTTGTGGTCTTCACCGGCAAGAAGCGGTCGCGACCCACCACGATGGCCGCGGCGCCGTGGAACACCTCGATGGCCGCGCCGATCGCCGATTCGATCTGATATACCGCGGGTGAATCGGCGTCAGTGGGATCGACGGTCTTGGCGTTGCGAATCATCGGTAGCCCCAACACCGGACCCCGGCCGCTGAGTTCGCGTCGGAGCGCGACCAGGTCGAGCCACAGGGTGTTCGTGTGGACGTAGGGGTGGCGGGTCTCGTCCATGAAGTGCACGAGGTCGTCCGGTGCGGTCTGGGCAGTGTCGCGCAAGATCAACTGATCGTCGCTGCGGCGCCGGGCGAGGTGCCCGCCCTTGCGGTCGGCGGGCGTGCGTGGGGACACTTCGGCGGCGTATGGCACGCCGGAGGCCGCGAACCATGCCGCCAAACGACCATCCGGGGTGGCCCCCAGGTTGTCGCTGTTGCTCACGAGGGCGTGGTGGAACCCGGCTTCGATCAGGGCATCGAGGAGACCGCTGGCCAGGATCGATGGGTAGAAATCACCGTGTCCGGGCGGGCACCACTCGAGCGACGGGTCGGCCGGCCATGTTGCCGGCATCAAGTCGGCCACCGTGAGTTTCGGCTCCTGGGACTGCACAAACTCCAGCGGCAGACCGTCGACGACGATGTCGGGATGGGCGGCCAAAGCATCGAGGGAATCCCGAGACGTACGGAAAGAGTTCATCAACACCAGCGGTAGGCGAGCGTTGTAGCGTCGGCGGGCGTAGCGGACCTGGTCGACGATGAGGTCCAGGAATGTCCGGCCGTCGTCTCGCACCGGCAGCAGTGATTTTGCGCGGTCCATGCCCATCGAGGTGCCCAGACCGCCGTTGAGTTTGATCACCACGGTTTGGGCCATGGCGTCGTGGGCAGCGGCGTCATCCGGGTGAATGTCGGCCAGGTGCGGGAGGTCCACGAGTGGCGCGATGGACTCCTCCGGAATCAGCCCGGTGGCACCCGATTCCAGTTGCGCGTAGTAGTGGGCGAACACCTCGATGGCGGCGTCTGACACCTCGGCCGCCCGCATCTTGTCCGTCGCGGCTTGCAGTCCAGCTTCACTCATGGCACAACCCCTTCCTCATCGCCCCACGGTAGCGAGCGGCCGGGGAGGAATGCTGCGCGCGGCGTGACTCAACTGTTCAGATGCACCCGTCCCGATGAAGGTGGGGGCGGGGCGTGAGTGGGTGGGCGGAGTGGGTGATTGAGGGGGCACCGCAGGACCAGAGAAACCGGGCGCATGCGCGAAATCGTGGCATCTGCCAAACCTGGAGTACGCACCGCACGATCGGTGCCTGCCGATCTTCACGAACCCGCGGAACGCCGCGAACGCACAGGGACTGCGGAGCACGTGGCACCCGCCGCACTCACCGCAAAGGTCCCACGCGCCGCGCATACCGAACTACCTACCCACGCGTACGGTTGCCTTGCTGGCTAACCGAATGCTCAGCTTCCCACTCTGACTAGCTGGAACCCCAGCGCTTCCGCTGCCACGGCCTGGCGATCATCCGCTGTGGCAAAACCCACCCGGATCCCAAGACGCGCAGCTGCACCAAGATGCAGAGCATCCAACGTGCGCACGCCGTGTTGTTCTCCAATGGTGGCGGCAAGCTCACAGGTCGTGGCGTCCAGTTCGATCACATACCAGCCGAGCAGGTCGCGCCTGAACTGCTCGTATGCGTCGGTGGCATCCGCCCCGTTCAGGATGCGGGCCAGGTTGCGGCGGACTTCCACGATGGTGTGTCGCGCCGTGCAAACGAGCGGGTCGGACATCAGGATGCGATCGGCCGCATCCGAGTCCGGTTCGTCGAGGTAGCGCTGCAAGATCAGGGATGTATCGACGTACAGAGTCACGAGCCCCGATCCTCGGTCAGCAGTTCTGCGACAGAGCGACTCGATTTGCGACGAACTGTTGATTGCAAAGGCGCCACGACGCTCGGGGGAGCGATCCAGCCCTCCGCGACACCCTGCTCGACCACTTGGTCGGTGGGAAGGGGTGCGAGTACTGCGGTTGGTCGGCCGTGATCGGTAATGACGATCACCTCACCCTTCTGGGCTCGGCGGACATAGTCGGATAGGTGCGCCTTGAGTTCACGAATCCCCACGTCCATGTGGACACAATACGACGCCCTGTAGGCACACACAATGGCTGATGAGTCAACATTTGGAGCCGCGGAACTGCGCAGACCAGCAGGGCGCTGCGTGAACGTCGGTCACGCTTGGGCGCTGCGCACGCGAGACGGTCGCACCCCCACCGCTCAGGAGCGACCCTTCCCTGCTGAGGGCACTGCGTACACGTCGGTCACGCCGTTGCAACGAGCAGGCCACGGTCACGCCAGGGCGCTGCGGACATCGGTGTGGCGGAAGTCGTCGCCCACAAAGAGCAGCGCTTCGTTGAGTTGTTTCGCCAGGGCGTAGGCGAAGCAATCGCCGAAGTTCAGCCCGGCGCGGTGCCTGCCGCGGCCAAAGTCGCGGTACGCCTGGCGAGCAAGCGCGGCGTGTTGCGAGGTCACGTCCACAACTTCGACTTCGAGCTCGGTCAGCAGGGTTTCGAACTTTCCGGCTAAGCGCGGGTCGCGGGCATCCATCACGAGAAACAACTCGATCCACGTACCGGCCGACATGCGGAGCTCGTCCGCTGTCTCGATTACCGACCAGATCTGCGGAGCGCTCGGCTCTCGATTTGCCAGCGCGATGATGGCGGATGTGTCGAGGGGCTGTGCGGTGTCCGGGGGACAGTCACGTGTAGGAAATTCGTGTGCGCTGAGGGCAGACACGGTGCCAGTTCGGTGGCTAGCGGCGCTCAGAGAGCCGTGTCGTTTTCCCAGGCCAGATGGAAGTACTCAAGGTCAAACAGTTGGAAGAAGAGTCGGTCCGGAATCATCGTGTAGCCGGGAAGGATCTTCTCGAGTTCAGGCTGCTGGCTCACGTGTTGGCGCGCAGCCTCCGCTTTCGCCTGGGCGGTGATCCCGACGTCGACTGCCACAGTGGGCGGCGGGAGGCCGGGTCCGCTCGTGGGGTAGTTCTTGCGGAACGACGCGGAGGCCTCTTTCACCAGGTCGATGGTGTGCTCAGGCAGCGTGGGAACCCAGAGTTGTCGCACTGGAAAAGCTGGATCGACAGCCAAGCCCTCGAGTGCTCCGAGCGTTACCTGGCCCAGTGCCTTCTGATCTGCCCCGTTGTAGAGCCCGATGGTGGAATCGAAGGTGATCACCGTTGATGGCTGATAGGTGGCGACGAGGTCGGAAATGATGGCGACCAGCGCGGATGAGTCGGATTTCGCCAGCGAACCGTCGGGCAGCGTGAACTGCTCAACGTGGGCGATGCCGAGCGTTTGGGCGGCGGCCTGGAGTTCGGCCGTGCGGACGGCCGCAATCTGCTCCTTGCTCGCACCATCCGGCTTCACACGTGGACTCTCGCCTTGGGTGAGGACCGCCAGCGTGATCTCGGCCCCCTGATCGGCCATGGAACGGATGGTGCCGCCGATCGGAATTTCATCGTCCGGTTGGGTGGTGAGAATCAACACCCGCTCGGCATTGCCCGGCGCCACCAGAGTGGAGACCACGGGGACCGCAGCGTTGTTGATGTAGGTCCGGGCGGCTACGAGGCCAAGGAACGCACCAGTGACACCCACCATCACCACGAGTAGGAAGCCGACAACGAACTTCTCCCACAGGCGCAGACGGTGCCGCCGACGATGGCGTCGGCTGCTTCCGCGATGTCCACCGCTGTGCGTACCACTGCTGCGGTGTCGATGGGATCTGCGGCGCCGGCGGGATCCCGACCTGGAGCCGCCGGATTGTGAGCGGCTGGAGGACGAGCGGTTCGACGACGAACCGCCGGATCGCGAGCGACCCGATGAACCGCCCGACTGTGAGCCGCCGGAATGTGAGCGACCCGAGGATGATGACTCTCCGGCGCCAGAACCGGAGGTTGAGCGCGAAGCGCCAGCGGTTGAAGTATCGGACTCGGATGGCGCAGCGGTGCCACTCGCAGTGCCCTGCGAAGAACGTCGCCGACCTCGAGATGAACTGTGACGTCGAGATGAACTGTCACGCCGAGATGAACTGTCACGCCGAGATGAACTGTCACGCCGAGATGAACTATGAGGTTGAGATACGGAACCAGAAACGGGCTGGGAGCGGTTCGAAGCACGCCCTGGTGGAGTCGAAGCTGTCGGGTCATTCTCGCCAGGCAGGTCACCTGGCATATTTAGTGGCGGCTGCTGGGACGGAGTCTGGGCAAGATTGGGCGGCGTTTGCCCTGGATGCGGCGCGGACGGATTCGATCTGGGCAGGGGCTCAGTCCACTCATCATCAGACACGGGTACACCTCCCTGAGCAAAGTCGCCTGAGTGAGGCTGAGCGTATGGGGCAGCAATATTGAAGGTGCTGAGGGGGTACAGCGTGGAAGGTGGTGTACTCAGAGTCCAGAAAATCCGTCGCTCGCAGCACCCAAGATATGTCGACAGCGCCAAATCCCACGATCCGTCGACACACCAGTCAGTCGACACACCAGTCAACCGCGCCAATCACCCGCGCGCAGCGCCCGACGCACCATCTCAATCACCCAACCCGGGCGACGCACGATGTCCCGGTAGAGCCAGCGCACCACAACCCAGCCGAGAGCCCGAAGCTTTTCCTCACGATCCCGCTCTCGTGCTACCTCTTCACCTTGGTATTTTCCAAGCCCGTCCGATTCACCGATGACGCCGAACTCGGGCCACGCGAAATCCGCGTAGAACACTTCTTCGTCGGTCATGATCGGGAATTGGATATTGGGCTGCGGCAGGTCCGAAGCGAAGAAGTACCCAGCCGAAAGTGACTCGGTGGCAGATTCCCGCGCTGGATTGGCCACCGCGAGCGTCTGTGCCACCCGGCCGCGGCGCCCCCGCGGCGTTGCCACCTCGGCAGCAATGTACATCGGCTCCATCGCGGCCTGCCCGACCCGCACGGGAACGCCCTGCCGAATCCGCCGCTCTCCAATGAGTTCGACCGTGTGGATCCGCAGTACGTGATCCACTGTCACCAGGGCTTCCGGCAGGGACTGTTCTGCTGCGATATCCACGGCCGTGCGCGCTGCTGAGGTGACGGTCAAACCCGAGGGGAGAGTCGTGATGTGGCCTCTGGGAATCGGCCGTAGAGCGCAGCGGGGGCGCTTGGTGCTGCGATCACCGGGCTGTGGTGCTTTGACGAAGCGCGGCTCTGCTCGGTCCGGTGCGAAATCAGAGGGGGTGCGCAATCCCAGTCCGAGTGCCGCCGTCTCGTGGCTGGCGACCAGGCCGACGGTCGACCGCTGGAGCGCCATTGCCTGCAGCAGGTGCTGGCCTGCGGCATCGTCTGGCACTGCAGTTGTTGCGATGTAGACCCCACGTCGAAGCCTGGTGATAATGCCATCGCGAATCGCGCGGTGGAGGAATTCGTGGCTGCGATGTACATCGGCTGCGGTGAAAGGAACTGCCGGCGGAGCCCATGGGCTTCGAGATCGCATACCTCAATCCTGCTGGCCGCTCGAGAGTGCCGCCAGGGGGTTATAGGGCCCTGTGGACAGACCACACACTGAACTTGGACTCACGTGGTTTCTGAGGAACGCGAATTGCCCAATCAAGACAACCTGCCCGTTGGAGTTCGTGTGGATCTCCACTGGTGGTCATGAAAATTGCCCGATGACGGCCACAAGATTGTCCGTTCCAGGTCACGAACTGGGTCATGCAGGTATGAATTGCTCGGATCGGGCCAAGGGCTCTGCTCGGCGCGGGTGTTGCTTTGGTAATGGAGCAATTTTGAGTGGGAATTTGGTGGCTGCGAGTGGCCCTTTCGTGCGATGCGGGTGTTCCTTTGATTTGGGACCTAAAAACGGCCTGCAAATCGAAGGAACAACCGCGCCGAGCGTCGCGAGTCTTGGCTGATACCTCAAAACCGAAGGAACGACCGCGCCGAGCAATTTCACGGCCGTGGATTGCAGGCGCTACCAGCACGCTCAATGGACAGCCATCCACATGGATGTTCAGCCGAGCGGTCGCGCCGAAGCAACCACCAGGCACAACTGCCGAATAAGTAGCGACGCCGGGGATCACAGGTCGAATAGGGTCCAGCGCTCTGGTCGACTGCGAAGATCGTGTAGCTCAGGGGCGCCCAAGATCGTCGAGCTCAGACGAGCGCAGGTGTTCCAACGCGTAGCCGACGCCGGCTACCAATGAAAACCCGATGACGGCGCCCAGAATGTTGTTGGCGATGTCACCGTATTGACAGGCCCGGTGTAACCAGCGCATCAGAAGTTGGCCGGTCTCGATGATCGGCGGCATCGCCAGCACCACGCCCAACGCGGCAATGCGTTGCTGAGGAGTCCGCCACAGCCACGCTGCTGCGCCTGCGGGTACAAACAGCAGGGTGTTGGCCACCGCCTCTTTCGGCGCCCTCGCGGTGGCAATCTCGTAGAACCACATTCCTTCGGTGCAAACGTGCAGATTTGCCACCACCGTCGAAGCAGTCCAGGTGTACGCCACTGGGATCAGCACAGCGATCAGCCACAGCACGAGTCGCCAGGTGGGGATTGAGATCCGGGGCGCGGCCCAGATCCCGATGATCACAGCCGCCACCACACTTAGCGCCATGGTCAGACGCAGACCTGGCAATCCGGGCAGCAGGTCGAGGTTGCCGATCAGCAACGCTCTGGCACCGCAGGTTGCAGATCGACGTCCGGAGCGGCCAGGTGTCCCGGCACTTCAAACACTGTGGTGGCGGTGAACCCTGCCGCGGCGGGGCCACCGGTGAGGGCGCCCTGTGCGCCCAGTAGCCAGGCGTGCGCAATCCAGCGGCCGTCTGGACGTTCTTCATTCGGGCGCAAGCCGATCACCACCACTCCCGGTTCGCCACCGCGGCGCAACATCACCTGTCCGGCGGTGGCCTCCGCCAAGCAGGTCGAGTGCCAGGGCAACCGCTGAGCGCCGCGTCGGATCGCCCGTGCCACCCACACCTCGACCACGGATTCGGCGCGCCGCGGCAACGACCCGACCGCCCGGCCGCGCCAGGAAGCCGGGACCTCGCCGTGCTGCCCGAGCACGCCCGACCACATGGTCATCGGCACCCACTTCTGCGCCGCCCCCGCTGCGGTCAACAACACCATCGCCTCGGCCACCCGGGCCCGCCCGTGCCATCTCTTCCGGCGCTTGGACACCTCTCTTTCCGGCCCAACCCAGTTGAGAGGACGCGGCCCGGTCGTGGTCGTCGGCGCCGTGGCGCCCTTCTCCGAGGCTGCGCCTGCCGTAGTGCGCGAACCCGTCCCTGCGGTGACACTTCCCGCGGTTAGTGGGGCTGTTCTAGGAGAAGAATGGATCCCATCCGTCGTGGAACCGCGGGCGGTGGTGCCTGCTGCAGTGCGAGTGGTCATGCTTTGAGTGCCGTCTCCGGAAGCTGGGGCTTCACTTCCCACCGGTGCCTTCCCGCGCGACGGTGTGCCGTCATTCACTGGTTGTGCGCTCACACCAAATCGATCAGGCCAGCTGCCGCCGGCGCATCGATGAACTCGTTGGTCTCGGCGCTGATCTGGCCGTCCGGGGCTTCGAACTGGCCCGCCAGATCGGCGATGATCACATCTACACTGCGTGTGCCGTCGATCAGATCCCACACCGGCGCGCCCGTGCCGGTAAGCCCGAAGTAGGAGAAGTCCTTGGGGCTGAGCAAGATTCGTTCGCCGTCTACTTCGGCCTCCACCGCGCCGACAGCGCGGGTGGGAATGCGTAGATCTGTCATAGATGCAACCTGACGACGCAGGTGCAGTGATGGCAGCCGCTGAACCCGGCAAATACGCGCGCGTTGTTGCTCTGCGGGGGTGAGCCGTCCGAGTTCTGCGGAGTTGGGGGCTGGTGGTCCGACCGCTACGAGTCGGGGGTTAGCCGCCAACACTTCCAACGGGAACGGGAGTACCGTCCGTCGAGCTCAATCTTCAGCAACCGGACCAGTTCACAGTCGTCTCTTGCTCGGTGATCATCGGCTGTACTGGCACCACCGGGGCGGCGTCCGACACCGGCTCGAGCACGTCGAGATCCACCGTGACCGAGTCGCCCGGCGGTAGGTCGAGAATGAACAGAGCCACAGTGCGATCCTTCTCCCGCCCGAATGACGCTTGTGCAGGTTGGCCATCGATGCGCACCTGGGTGACCCCGCCGCCGATGGGCAGGTGCACATAGGTAAGGACACGGTTGACCAGCCCACTGCGTGACGGTAGCCCGTCCGCGGCCGCCTCTGTAACGGTGTTGGTAAGCGTTGCGGTAATGGTGGAGGACCGCATGTCGCCTTCGCACTTGCCACTGGTGTAGGTGAGTTGCCGCTGCAGGAAGTAGTCGAGCTTGTTGCCGCCGCCATTGTTGAGCACCAACTGGGCGTACGGGCCGGACGCCGTGGGAGTCTCGCCACCGATTGGGGTGGCGGCGAGTGTGGATTGGATGCTGGGATCACCCGACCACATCTGCAGATGACCGCCGGACACACTCTCGGTCAAAGCCTCGACGATCGGCTGCGTCTTACCCTCGAGCCCAATCACCCGCTCCAGCAGAATCGTGGCGACCTCGGCCTGGTAGTCCTCCCGAGCTCCATTATCGTTGGCGAACTCCCGGTAGATCTCATTGCCGAAAAATGGGATGGCATTGTCGGCGGTGATCTTGCGGCCGTCCGGCGCAGTCACCGGGCCGGTTGCCGCCAATAGAGATTGCATGGCGGACACGTCAATCGACACAACCCCGGCCGGAGTCACCCCCGACTGCCTCTGCCACGCCGCCTGCCACTGGATGCCGGCGTAGGGGAAGTTGGGTGACATGTTCATGTTCACCCACTCCGTGCTGTCTTCTCCGTACAGGTCCCGATAGTCGGGGCCCATGTCCACCACCGGCGTCGGGAAATTCGTCAGATCGGAGTTGCCGGCAACATCCTTCTGCACCAACTTTCCGCCGTCCATGGT
>CAZVKB010000046.1:0-6916 GCA_964627505.1 uncultured Actinomycetes bacterium
AGGAGCGCAAGCACCGCATCGAAGATGCCGTGCGCAACGCCAAGGCTGCCGTCGAAGAGGGCATCGTCGCCGGCGGTGGTGTCGCGCTGCTGCAGGCTTCGGTGAAGGCCTTCGAGGGTCTGGACCTCACTGGTGAGGAAGCCACGGGCGCCAACATCGTGAAGGTGGCAGTGGAAGCTCCGCTCAAGCAGATCGCGACCAACGCCGGTCTCGAAGGCGGAGTCGTGGCTGAAAAGGTGCGCAACCTCGACGCCGGGTGGGGCCTCAACGCCGCTACCGGTGTGTACGAGGACCTCATCAAGGCCGGTGTGGTGGACCCCGCGAAGGTCACCCGCTCAGCTCTGATGAACGCCGCGAGCATCGCCGCGCTGTTCCTCACCACCGAGGTGGTTGTTGCCGACAAGCCTGAGAAGGCCCCGGCCATGCCCGCCGGCGGTGGCGACATGGGTGGCATGGACTTCTAAGTCACCCCCAGCAACACCGCATCATCAGCAATACCGCGTGGCCCGTCCCGACACTCCTCGGGGCGGGCCACCATGCTGCTAGGACCGATCCACTCGCCTCAGAGGTACTCGGTGCGGGTGATCAACACGGCGCCGGCGAAGCCGATCTGTTCCCCCCATTTGGCCGCGTCCTCTTCCCGGGAGCCGCTGAGCAGGCTAGCCAAGCCGCTGATCAGGCCGACGTCTGAACGTAGTGCGTCCCGGTGGGACGATTCCGGCGCGAGGAACAGCACTTCATCGGACCATGGCAACAATTCCCCACGCACCCAAGCGTGCAAGCGGGCTGCTTCGGGGACTCCGGAATCGCCCTCGTTGGTGGCGGCGAGCAGATCATCCACCAGTCGAGCCAGCGTCAACCGCATGTTTTCGCGCATCATCGACAGGCGCGCGGACTGTTCGCGCATGATCCGGGCTCGGACGGCCGCGTCGTGTTCGGTGCGTCGCGGGCTCTCTTTTCGTCGCACAACGCCGCTGGACTCGGTCACCCGAGCCTCAAAGGGCGAGTTCGTCATGAGTTCACCTCCGCGCAGCGTGGCGGGCGGTCTCCATGGCCGACCACTAATGTAGAGCTCAAGAGTGACACGGGCATGGGTCATCCGTCCAGACCAGAGATTGTGGCTGGTCCGCCCGAGTGACGAGCCATAAGTAGGAAGGCATCCACAGATGGGGCAGGAACCGGAAAACTGGACGCTCACGTCAGAGTCCACCATCAGTTTGAAGACGTCCCGGATCGGCCTGCTATCCGTACATGCTCATGCGCCGGTGGTGGGCGGCACCGCGAGTGTTGGCGATGGTCACGTCCGCCTGCGATTCGAAGTAGCTATTGATCGGGTGCGGACAGGCAATCCGCTCTTAGATCCCGAGGTGCATGCGCTGGTGAACTCCAGCTCCGACGGCATCTTGACCTTCACCGGAACCGGCGCCACCCTCACCGGCGTGAGCGGCGAGGCGAGCGCCGGCAACGTGACCGTACCGCTGTCGCTGGCGGCGTCGCCGCAACCCGACGGTGACACCTGGAATTTGGACCTCACCGGACGAACCCAATTCCGCGATATTCATGTGCCGTTGCCCGGGATGGGCCATATCCATGAAGTGGATGTGGATATTTCCGGCCTCATCACGCTGATGCGGGCCACCGCCGAGTCCTAGATCTGCTGGCATCGCCCCCGTAGCCAGCCGGCATCGAACTCGTAACCCGCCGCCGTTACACCACGTCGAGGTTGTCGGCCACCGCCCGCAGCAAGATCGCAGTCTTACGGCAACGGTCGTCGTCTGGATACCGGCCCCGACGCAAACTGTTGGAGACCCCGTCGAGCACTTTGATGAGATCCTCGACCATCGGCGCCATCTCGTCCGCTGGCGTGCGCGTGGCCTTGGTCACGCTCGGTGCCGGGTCGAGCACCCGCACGGACAAAGCTTGCGCACCGCGGCGGCCTTCCACAATGCCGAACTCCACCCGTGCCCCCGGCTTCAACGTCGCCGTGTCTGGGGGTAAAGCCGTGGCATGCACAAACACCTCGGCACCGTCGTCGGTGGCGAGGAAGCCGAATCCCCTGTCGGCATCAAAAAACTTCACACGACCGGTTGGCACGAGAGTCCCTCTCCTCAGGCATTGCTCTGAACACTGCGAAACCTAAGGGTACCGCGCCGCGGCCATGCTGCCGGCCTCCTGGAGCGAGCAGGGCATAGTCGGCAGGGATGCGCGCCACGCTGGCTACACTGCGCAGGTGAGTCCCGACCGCAAACCAGGCGAACTGCTCGTACGTGTCGGTGGCGTGCTGGCAGCGATCGGCGCGGTCGCCACTCTGGTTGCATTGCTGCCGCTGGTGATCACTTCTGTGCAACCGCAGCCGTGGCTCTGGTTCGTGGCGATCGGTGGAGTCGGGGTGGGGGTGTTTCTGGCATTGTGGGGGATGGTGCGAGCAGCCCGCGCCCGCACACGCACGCTCCGTGGCGCCTGATTTGGCGCGCGAAAGGCGATTGCCGCCTTTGGCTGGCGCGCGTGATTCTGCCCCAGCCGGTGGTCGTTAACCACCACGAGTTGCGGTGATCCGTCATGGATCCGTGGAGTCACTGGTCATTGGGCGATGTACTCGCGTACCGTTGACATGATGTCCACCTCCGCGAAACCTCCGCTTCGGCGGCGTAGCCTTGCCGACGATTTGCGGCACAGGTCGACCGAACAAGTGGAGCAACTGCTGAGACGCCGCCCCGATCTGGCGGTGCCAGCGCCGGCCACGATCACGGAGATGGCTTCGCGGGCCGGTCTTGCTGACAGCCTGCGGATGGCGTTGCATAACTGTGATCGGCGGGAGTTGGCGGTTGCGCGAGCAGTGGCTCTGGGTGGCGATCCGACCTCGCTGGCGGAAGTGACAGCACATCTGCAGGGTGGCTCGGATATCCCGACCGCCGCCGAGGTGGCGCAGGTCGCCGATCGTCTGCACCTCATGGCTTTGCTGTGGAGCGATGGCAGTACACGACACCCGTTGCGCTACCTCACCGACGCCACGAATGCCGTAGTCACAGGTGAGTTGGCGATGTGGCAGCCGGAGGTCACACCAGAGATCGGCAGTGAAGTGTCGATGTCGGAGGTCGATGAGGTCGCGGGCCACCAAGGACTGCTAAGCGTTGCGCTGGTGGGAAATCTGATTGACCGGGCTGAAGACCTCGAACTCGCGCTCACTCGGGACGGTGCGCTTGCCCAGCGCGCGGCCGACGCCGCCGCAGCGGCAATGGGTTTACCGTTGTGGCAATTGGCCATGTGGCTGGAATTGTGCTGGGCCTCCGGATTGATGGGGCCGACGGCAGATGGCGAACTGCTGGTGCCAACCGTGGCTGGACGCGTGTGGGCAGAACTCGAGTCCGCCGCGGCCTGGCCGGTGCTAGTGATTTCGTGGTGGCACTCGCAATGGGACTGGGCGGCGTTCACCACCGCGGAAGAGCAACGCCCGGCAGTGCTGGGTGAGGATCACAACGCAAGTCGAATCTCCTCGGTGCGCCAGGCATGGGCCCACCTGCTCGCCGAAGCAGCCCCTGGTGGCGTGGTGGTCAATGTCGCCGATGTACTCGCGGATCGCCACCCGCTGTGGGGAGCCGCACAATCCGAGGCCATGGTGGCGGCCACAGCCGAACAGGCCGAACTACTCGGCATCACCGGGCGCGGGGCGTTGTCATCGATGGGCCGGGCGTCGCAACACTGGGCAGCGGTGGATCCGGCTGAGCCGATTGCGCCACCGGAACTCGTCGCTACCGCCACCGACATGTTGCCGGCCGCGGTGGATCATGTGCTGGTGCAGGGGGATTCCACAATCGTGGCCCCTGGTCCGCTGGTGCCGGCACTCGCGCAGCGTTTGGCCGCGGTGGCGAAGGTGGAGTCCACAGGTGGGGCCACGGTGTATCGGATCTCGGTGGCGAGCATCGAACGAGCCCTCGATCGGGGCTGGCAGGGGGAGGAGATTTTGGAGATGCTCACCGCCGCCTCCATCACGCCGTTACCGCAACCGGTGGTGTACATGGTGACCGACACCGCGGCCCGGCACGGCCGAATTCGGGTCGGCCCCGCAACCTCCACGGTGGTCACCTCCGATCCAGCTGATCTGGCCTTGGTGATGGCGGCGCTGGCATCCTCCCCAATCGGGATCACCGCAATCTCAGAGACGGTGGCCGTGTCCGAGGTCTCCCAGGAGCGGCTTGTGATGGCGATTCGCGATGCCGGTGTGGCCGTCTCCCTCGCGGGTGCGGGGGCGGCGCTCGCCCCGAAAGTTGCTCCGGTACCGCACCCGCCGACCGCGGTTTCCGGACTCTCTGACGGATACCTGCGCGGCCTAGCTGCCGCGCTCACCACTCCGCCCCCGGACCGGGACCTCCACGATGTCTCCGCTCCCGACATCGCTCGGCTGCACCCGGCGATGGTGCAGTCGGTGCTGTTGGCTGCCATCACTGAACGTGGGCGGGTGTGGGTGAAGTATGCCGATAACGCTGGCCGCTCCACGGTGCGGTTGGTGACCCCGATCGAATTGGCCGGTGGGGTGCTGCATGCGCTGGACGTGATGACCGCACGCACACGTACATTCACGGTCACGCGGGTCATCGGGGTGCGGGCCCAAGCGAGCGAGGAAGCCCCATGAACGGACCGCTGATCGTGCAGGGCGACAAAACCGTGCTGCTGGAAGTGGACCACCCGGACTCGGAGGTCGCCCGCCGCGACATCGCCCCCTTCGCCGAGTTGGAGCGGGCACCAGAACACATCCACACCTACCGCATCACCCCGTTGGCGCTATGGAACGCCCGTGCCGCCGGCCATGACGCCGAGCAAGTGGTGGACGTGCTTATGCGGCATTCGCGGTATCCGGTGCCGCACTCACTACTCGTCGATATTGCCGAGACCATGGACCGATATGGGCGGTTGACGTTGCTGAATCACCCGGCCCACGGCTTGGTGTTGGAAGCCTCCGACATTCCGGTGCTGGAAGAGGTCCTGCGCTCGCGCAAAGTCGCGCCGCTGGTGGGTGAGCGGATCGACGATTCGTTGGTCGCGGTGCACCCGAGCGAGCGCGGTCATATCAAACAGGTGCTGGTGAAGCTCGGATGGCCGGCCGACGACCGCGCCGGCTATGTCGATGGGGAATCGCACCCGATCGCGCTGGATCTCAGCAATTGGCAACTGCGCGACTATCAGCGATTTGCCGCCGAGAGTTTTTGGCACGGCGGTTCCGGGGTGGTGGTGCTGCCCTGCGGTGCGGGCAAAACCCTGGTGGGGGCGGCGGCGATGTCATTGGCGCAGGCCACCACACTGATCTTGGTCACCAACACCGTCTCAGCGCGCCAGTGGCGAGATGAACTGCTGCGTCGGACCACACTCACGGACGAAGAGATCGGCGAATATTCGGGATCCCGGAAGGAGATCCGACCCGTCACCATCGCTACCTACCAGGTGCTCACCACACGTCGTAAAGGTGTGTACTCGCACCTCGACCTGCTCGACGCCCGCGACTGGGGCTTGATCGTGTACGACGAAGTGCATCTGCTGCCGGCGCCGGTATTTCGGTTCACCGCCGATATCCAGGCGCGCCGTCGGCTCGGACTTACCGCCACGTTGGTGCGGGAGGACGGGTTGGAGGAGGAGGTATTCAGCCTGATCGGACCGAAGCGCTTCGACGCGCCGTGGAAAGAGATCGAAGCCCAGGGGTACATCGCCCCGGCGGACTGTGTGGAAGTCCGGGTCACTTTGCCAGATGCGGACCGACTCACCTACGCCACCGCGGAACCAGAGGACCGGTACCGCTTGGCCGCGTGCACGCCGTTGAAGACAGCGGTAGTGGCTGACATTGTTGCCCAACACGCCGGGCAGCGCGTACTGGTGATTGGGCAATATCTCGACCAACTCGGCGACCTAGCCGAGCAGTTGGAAGCCCCACTGGTCACCGGTGAGACGCCGCTGCGGGAACGCGAGGTACTTTTCGACGCTTTCCGTAAGGGTGAGTTGCTGGTTTTGGTGGTGTCGAAAGTTGCCAACTTCTCGCTCGACCTGCCCGAGGCGGCGGTTGCGGTGCAGGTCTCAGGCGCGTTTGGTAGTCGCCAGGAAGAAGCCCAACGGCTGGGTCGGATTTTGCGGCCCAAGTCGGACGGGCGCACTGCGCACTTTTACGCCATCGTCACGCGCGACACTGTTGATGCCGATTACGCTGCCCACCGGCAGCGGTTTCTCGCCGAGCAGGGCTATTCCTACCGAATCGTGGACGCCGAGTCCCTGCGCTGACGGCGCTAGGTCGGCCGGGGAGCGAGGGCTGCGGCTCGTGACTACGGTGCTGGCACCAGCCGGTAGACCCACAGTCCGCGCAGGTCATTGGCGGATTCGCCGGCTGCCAACACCCGCAACTCAAGCCCTTCAGCCGGCACACTCTGCAAGTCGGGGAAGGTGAACCGGAAGTAGGTGGACGTGATTGGCGTGGTGGCCAAAGGTTCGCTGCCGACCTCCGGGATCCAGCCGTTGTCGGCCACCTTGGGGTCGACGCTGATCCCGATAGTGTCTCCTGGAACCACGGCGATCTCAGGGATTTGTCCGCCTTCCCGGGCCTTGGTGATGACATCGCGGGCGCAGTTGCCCGCCTCCACCGACTGGGAAGCATCGGCTGACCAACACAGTGCTTGGGTGTGCTGGGTGGTAGTGCCAGACCACACCGAAACACCGGGGTTGGGCTTTTCGCAGCCGGTGACCGCCACCATCAGCACACCCGCGGCGCCAGCGGTGAGGAGCAGTCGGGTGGCGGGTCGTGATCCGAGAGTCACTTCGGTACCTCCGTGTCGTCGGTGGTGCTTGTTGCCAAGTCTGCTGTGTCGGCCGGGATCGGGTCCGCCTCGGGTGCCTCCGATGCTGGCGCAGGTGACTCCGGTGGTTCCGAGTCTAGGCCCGG